>NZ_BAAGRZ010000002.1:127706-426410 GCF_054782695.1 Streptomyces deserti | reverse complement strand
GATCTCGTCGAGGAAGTCGCGGAAGTCGACCGCCCGGTGCTGTGCGGACAGTTTTCCGATCACCTTGCCGGTGGCGGTGTTCAGGGCGGCGAACAGGTCGATGGTGCCGTGCCGGACGTAGTCGAAACTGCGCCGCTCGGGCGTGCCCGGGACCATCGGCAGCACCGGAGCGGTCCGCTCAAGGGCCTGGATCTGCGGTTTCTCGTCCACCGCGAAGACCGCCGCGTTCGCCGGCGGAGCCAGGTAGAGCCCGACCACGTCGCGGATCTTGTCGATCAGCAAGGGGTCCGGAGAGATCTTGAAGTCCTCGGTCCGCCAGGGCTGGAGGCCGAAGGCCCGCCAGATCCGCAGCACGCTCGTCGGTGAGATCCCCACCCGCCGGGCCAGCTCCCGCTTCGACCAGTGCGTCGCACCCCCCGGGGTCTCTTCCAGGGTGCGCACCACCACCACCTCCTCCACCTGGGCGTCGGTGATGGTGCGTGGCACCCCCGGGCGCGGCTCGTCGGACAGTCCGTCGAGCCGGTTCCGCAGGAATCTCGTCCGCCACCGGGCCACGGTCCCGCGGTCGGTGTCCAGCCGCGCGGCCACGGCGGTACTGCTCAGACCCCGGGCACACATCAGCACGATCCGCGCTCGTTTCGCCAGGCCCTGAGCAGTCGTCCGGCGTTTCGCCCAGCCCTGCAACGTCAGCTGCTCGGCCTCGGATAACACCAGCGGTTCCAGCCTGTTGTCCCCCATACCGTCAGCACACCGAAGAACAGCAGCCTGTCACCAGCACAGCCATGATCTGAAACAGAACACAGCTCACGTGCCGAAGCGAGACATCAAGACCGGCTCACTAGGGGGCCCACCCCGCCTCTGCCGGGCCGCTCACCCGGCGGTCAGGACGGCCTGCGTCTGCGTCGTCTGCCCCACCAGTGCTCCGGTGTCGTCGTACAGGTCCGTGCGGACCGCGACGAAGGAGCGGCCCACATGGACCGGCCGCGCCTCGGCATGAACGGCACCGGACCGCACGGCGCGGAAGAAGCTGGTCTTGGACTCCACCGTCGACGTCGTCGCGCCCGCCGGCAGGTTCAGGAAGGCGCACACCGCGCCGGCCGTGTCGGCGAGCGTCATCAGCGCCCCGCCGTGCAACACGCCGCCCACCGTGCACAGTCGCGCAGCCCACGGCAGGACCGCCCTGACGAGGGCGGCGTCGGCCTCCCGCAGAGCGATGCCCAGGTCCGCGGCGAAGGGTACGGCGCTCAACAGGGCGTCGGGGCCGGGAATGTCGGGGCCGGGGGCGTCGGGTGTGGCGGTCATGCCGGGCCTTTCGCAGAGGGGCAGCAGCGGACACCACCCTGCCCGCCGCGTCCACGGCCGTCGATGACCCGCGAGGTAAGGCGCACGCCGACAGCTTTGTCCTGTGAGTGGAGAAAGTTGGAAGCAATTCGTGCGTGACTTCTTCCCAGCCCCAGCGGCCGCTGCTACGTTCCCTCCGAAAGCAAGCCACGGATGTGGCCGGAAACCGGCGCGCACAGGCCGATTGAGGCGGGGAGGGGCACGTGAGACGCATGACGGCACGACCTGCCAACGCCCACCAGGCCCGACTCCTCAAGCTGTTGCGCGACGGCGGCCCCAACTCCCGTGCCCAGCTGGGCGACCGGATCGACCTGTCACGGTCCAAGCTGGCCGTGGAGGTGGACCGGCTGCTGGAGACGGGGCTGGTGGTGGCCGACGGACTCGCCGCCTCGCGCGGCGGCCGCCGCTCCCACAACATCCGGCTCAACCCGCAGCTGCGGTTCCTCGGCGTCGACATCGGCGCGACCTCCGTCGACGTCGCCGTCACCAACGCCGAACTGGAGATCCTCGGGCACATCAACCAGCCCATGGACGTACGCGAGGGCCCGGTCGCGGTCTTCGAACAAGTCCTGTCCATGGCCGCCAAGTTGAAGGCCTCGGGGCTCGCGGAGGGCTTCGACGGCGCCGGCATCGGCGTCCCGGGCCCGGTCCGCTTCCCCGAGGGCATCCCGGTGGCTCCGCCGATCATGCCGGGCTGGGACGGCTTCCCCGTACGGGAGGCGCTCAGCCAGGACCTCGGCTGCCCGGTGATGGTCGACAACGACGTGAACCTGATGGCGCTGGGGGAGCAGCACGCGGGCGTCGCCCGCACCGTCGCCGACTTCCTCTGCGTCAAGATCGGCACCGGCATCGGCTGCGGCATCGTCGTCGGCGGTCACGTCTACCGCGGTACGACGGGCAGCGCCGGCGACATCGGGCACATCCAGGCCGTGCCCGACGGCCACCCGTGCGCCTGCGGCAACCGGGGCTGTCTGGAGGCCCACTTCAGCGGGGCGGCCCTCGCCCGGGACGCGACGGAGGCCGCCCAGCAGGGCCTGTCCGCCGAACTCGCCGCACGGCTGGAGACCAACGGCGGCCTCAGCGCCGTCGACGTCGCCGCCGCGGCCGCCGCCGGTGACGCGACCGCACTCGACCTGATCCGCGAGGGCGGCAACCGCACCGGCCAGGTCATCGCCGGCCTGGTCAGCTTCTTCAACCCCGGCCTGGTGGTGATCGGCGGCGGGGTGACCGGCCTCGGCCACACCCTGCTCGCCGCGATCCGCACCCAGGTCTACCGCCAGTCGCTGCCGCTCGCGACCGGCAACCTGCCCATCGTCCTGGGTGAGCTGGGCCCCACCGCCGGAGTCATCGGCGCGGCCCGCCTCATCAGCGACCACCTGTTCTCACCCGCGTAAGCCTTCACCAGTACGGCTCCAGTACGGCCCGTCAGCACCACGCCCTGCTCTGCCCTGCCCTGCCCTGAACACGTCTGCCCGACAGCGCCCTGACACCGGCCCGCGCCCGCCGAGGGGAATCCGCATGGCACCACAACCACCGCTGCTCAGCATGTCCGGAATCACCAAGTCGTTCCCCGGAGTCCGGGCCCTCGACGGCGTCGACCTCGACGTCCAGGCCGGCGAGGTGCACTGCCTGCTCGGCCAGAACGGCGCCGGCAAATCCACCCTCATCAAGGTCCTGGCCGGCGCCCACCAGCCCGACACCGGCACCATCCACTGGCGCGGCGAGCAGGTCACGCTCCGCTCGCCGATCGCCGCCATGCGCCTGGGCATCGCCACCATCTACCAGGAACTCGACCTGGTCGAGCACCTGTCGGTGGCCGAGAACGTCCACCTCGGCCACGAACCCACGGCGGCCGGCTTCGTCGTACGGGGCAAGGCCGCGCGGGCATCAACAGCCGCCCTGCTCACGCGACTCGGGCACCCCGAGATCGACCCGGCGCGGCTCGTCGGCGAACTGTCCGCGGCCAAGCAGCAGATCGTGTCGATGGCCCGGGCGCTCTCCCACGACGTACGGCTCATCGTGATGGACGAACCGTCCGCCGCCCTCGACCCGGACGAGGTCGACAACCTCTTCCGCATCGTCGGCGACCTCACCGCCGACGGCGTCGCCGTCGTCTACATCTCGCACCGTCTGGAGGAGATCCGCCGCATCGGCGACCGGGTGACCGTGCTGAAGGACGGCCGGGCCGTCGCCGGCGGGTTGCCGGCGAAGACGACGCCGACCCGCGAGGTGGTCGCGCTGATGACCGGACGCAACGTCGAGTACGTCTTCCCGGACCGGCCCGCCTCCGTCCCCGGCGGCACGCCCGTCCTGGAGATCAAGGGGCTTGCCCGGGAGGGGGAGTTCGAGCCCTTCGACCTTCAGGTGCGGCCCGGGGAGATCGTCGGCCTCGCCGGGCTCGTCGGCTCCGGCCGCTCCGAGATCCTGGAGACCGTATACGGTGCGCGGAAGCCGACATCCGGCCAGGTGCTCGTCGACGGGCGCCCGCTGAAGCCCGGCAGCGTACGCGCCGCCGTCCGCGCCGGCCTCGGCCTCGCCCCCGAGGAACGCAAGGCGCAGGCCCTGCTGATGCTGGAGTCCGTCACCCGCAACGTGTCGGTCTCCGGCCTGTCCCGCTTCTCCCGCGGCGGCTGGATCGACCGGGGCGCCGAGTTCGGCGCGGCCCGGGCGGCGACCCGCGAGCTGTCGCTTCGGCCCGACAACCCGTCCGTGCCGGTGCGCACCCTGTCCGGCGGCAACCAGCAGAAGGCCGTCCTGGCGCGCTGGCTGCTGCGCGGCTGCCGTGTCCTGCTGCTCGACGAACCCACGCGCGGGGTCGACGTCGGCGCCCGCGCCGAACTGTATGCAGTCGTCCGTCGACTGGCGAATGAAGGCCTCGCCGTGCTCCTCGTCTCCAGTGAGGTGCCCGAGGTGCTCGGCCTCGCCGACCGCGTCCTGGTGCTGCGCGAAGGCCGCGTCGTCCACACGGCCCCCGCCCGCGAACTCGACGAACACCGCGTACTCGACCTCGTCATGGAAGGAAGCCCGGCGTCATGACGCAGCCCGTCTCCCCGCCGCGGAGCAGCACCGACAAGGTGCCGTCGGCCGACCAACCGCCCGCCTGGCGCGGCCTGGTGGCCCGCGCCGACGTTCGCACCCTGTCCCTGCTCGGCGTGCTCGCCGTCCTGGTCCTCATCGGCGGCATCACCAAGCCCGACGAGTTCCTCGACACCCGCAACCTCCAACTCGTCCTCACCCAGGCCTCCGTGATCGGTGTCGTCACCGTCGGCATGACCTTCGTCATCACCTCCGGCGGCATCGACCTGTCCGTCGGCGCGATCGTCGCCCTCGCCTCGGTGTGGGCGACCACCGTCGCCACCCAGGAATACGGCTTCGGCGGCATCCTCTTCGCCTCGGTCGCCGTCGGCCTCGGCTGCGGCCTGGTCAACGGGCTGCTCATCGCGTACGGCGGGATGGTCCCGTTCATCGCCACCCTCGCCATGCTGGCCTCCGCCCGCGGCCTCGCCCTGCAGATCACCGACGGCAAAACGCAGATCGTCACCGTCGACGGCGTACTGGATCTCGGCGAACGCGACGCGTATGTACTCGGTATACCGCCGCTGGTCCTCGTCTTCGCCGTCGTCACGGTCATCGGCTGGCTGGTGCTCAACCGCACCACGTTCGGCCGCCGTACCGTCGCCGTGGGCGGCAATGCCGAGGCGGCCCGGCTCGCCGGCATCGACGTACGCCGCCAGCGGCTCTACCTCTACCTGCTGTCCGGGCTGTGCTGCGGCATCGCCGCCTTCCTGCTGATCGTCCTGTCCGGCTCCGGCCAGAACACCAACGGCAACCTCTACGAACTCGACGCCATCGCCGCCGCGATCATCGGCGGCACGCTGCTCAGCGGGGGCCGCGGCACCATCACCGGCTCCGTGCTCGGCGTCCTGATCTTCACCACGATCACCAACATCTTCGCCCTGAACAACCTGCAGAGCGACGTCCAGCAGATCGCCAAGGGCGCGATCATCGTCGCCGCCGTGCTGGTCCAGCGCCGTACCGCAAGCACGACCTGAGGAAAGGGTTCACCACCATGTCGCACCTCACCAGTCGCAGAGGACTGCTCTTCGGGACCGCCGCCGTGTCCGCCGGTGCCCTCCTCGCAGGTTGCACGAGTAACGAGCCCAGTGACTCCGGCAATGACGAGCCCGCCGCGAACGACCAGCCCGCCGCCGACGACAAGCCCGGCAAGCAGGTCACCATCGGCTTCGCCGGCCCGCAGGCCGACCACGGCTGGCTCAACGCCATCAACGACAACGCCAAGAAGCGCGCTGAGAAGTACGCGGACGTCACGCTGGAGATCACCGAGGGCTCCAACGACACCGCCCAGCAGATCGGTCAGATCGAGACCCTCATCAACAAGAAGGTCGACGTGCTGGTGGTGCTGCCCGCCGACGGCAAGGCGCTCACCCAGGTCGGGCTCAAGGCGATGCGCGCGGGCATCCCGGTCGTCAACCTCGACCGGATCTTCAACACCCCGCAGGCCTACCGGTGCTGGATCGGCGGCGACAACTACGGCATGGGCCTCAGCGCCGGGCACTACATCGGCGAGAAGCTCAAAGGGAAGTCGAACGCCCGTGTCATCGAGCTCGCCGGCCTCGACAACCTGGAGCTGACCAAGCAGCGCACCCAGGGCTTCGACGACGCCCTGAAGAACTACCCGAACATCAGGAAGGTGGCCCGTCAGGCCGCCGAGTTCACCGTCGAGTCCGGGCAGGCGAAGATGGCCCAACTCCTGCAGGCCCAGTCGAAGTTCGACGCGCTGTGGAACCACGACGACGACCAGGGCGTGGGCGCACTGCGCGCCATCGAGCAGGCCGGACGCGACGACTTCCTGATGGTCGGCGGAGCCGGGGCGCTCTCCGCGTTCCAGGCGATCAAGCGCGACGACGGCGTCCTGAAGGCGACGGTCCTGTACCCGCCGACCATGGCCGCCTCCGCGATCGACCTCGCCCGCGCCCTCGGCCAGGGCAAGGGCGTCGGCGGGCTCGCCGAGTACGAGATCCCGGCCTCGATCACGCTCTACTCGGCCGTCGTCGACAAGACCAACGTCGACCAGTACATGTCCACCGGCTTCAAGTGAGGCGCCTCGCACCACAGGCCTGACCGGACCAGCGAGGTCGGGCCTCCACCCCCCACCGCGCCACGACGACGAGGAGGACACTCCCATGGGACAGCCGCAGCAGCCCGACGGGGCCGAGGCGGAGGCAGGACCCGGCGGGCCGGCTGCCGGCACCGGGTCGGCCGTCGGTGCCGGATCGCCCGCCGACAGCGGGATCGGCAGCGGGCTCGGGGCTCGGGTGCAGGACGGGCCCGGGGCAGGGCCTCGTATCGCAGCCGGAGCCGGAGCCGGGGCCGGGGCCAGGACCGGTGCAGGTGCCGGGGCCGGGACCGTTGACGGGGCTCGGGCCGGGAGCGGCGTTGTGGCCGTGTCCGGGGCCGTGTCCGGGGCCGTGTCCGGGGCAGGAGGCCGCACCGTTGCCGGGGCAGAGGCGCAGACCGCCGGTGGGGCAGCGGCTCGGTCCGTGTCCGGGGCCGGAGCACAGGCCGTGCTCGGCGCCGAGGCCGGGCCCGGTGCCGAGACGGGGCCCGGCCCCCAGACCACGCCCGATGCGGAGGCTCAGGCCGGTGCCGAGACCGGGGCGGGTGCCGAGTTCGGGCCCGGTGCCCCGGCCGCAGGTCCCGGCGTCCAGGCCACTGCCGTCACCGGGACGCACACCGGCCCGGTCGCTACGGCCCCCGCCCCGCGCCCGGACGCCACCGTGACCGAGCACGAACCCGCCGACCGCACCCCCCGCCCCGGAACCGCCAGGCCACCGCTGCGCGTCGGCATGGTCGGCTACGCCTTCATGGGCGCCGCCCACTCCCAGGGCTGGCGCACGGCCGGCCGTGTCTTCGACCTGCCGCTGAACCCCGAACTCGCGGTGATCTGCGGCCGGGACGCCGACGCCGTGCGCGCGGCGGCCGACCGGCACGGCTGGGCCGCCGCCGAGACCGACTGGCGAGCCCTGGTCGAACGGGACGACATCGACCTCGTCGACATCTGCACTCCCGGCGACAGCCACGCCGAGATCGCCCTGGCCGCCCTCGCCGCCGGCAAGCACGTCCTGTGCGAGAAGCCCCTCGCCAACACCGTGGCGGAGGCCGAGGCTATGACGCGGGCGGCCGAAGAGGCGTACGTACGAGGGCAGTTGGCGATGGTCGGCTTCAACTACCGCCGGGTGCCCGCCACCGCCCTGGCCCGCCGCATGGTCGCCGAGGGCCGTCTGGGCCGGCTGCGGCACGTGCGAGTGACGTACCTTCAGGACTGGCTGGTCGACCCGGAGTTCCCGCTGACCTGGCGGTTGCGGAAGGAACAGGCCGGCTCGGGCTCGCTCGGCGACCTGGGCGCGCATATCGTCGACCTCGCGCAGTATCTGGTCGGCGATCAGCTGGCGGGCGTCTCCGCGCTCACCGAGACCTTCGTCCGCGAGCGGCCCCTGCCCACCGGCCCCACCAGCGGCCTGTCCGCCGTCACCGCCACCGGCACCGGCCAGGTCACCGTGGACGACGCCGCTCTGTTCACCGGCCGGTTCGCCTCCGGCGCCCTCGCCTCCTTCGAGGCCACCCGGTACGCCACCGGCCGCAAGAACGCCCTGCGCATCGAGCTCAACGGCGAGCGCGGCTCGCTCGCCTTCGACCTGGAACGGCTCAACGAGCTGTCGTACCACGACGGTACGGAGCCCGGCGTGCACGCCGGTTTCCGCCGCATCCTCGTCACCGAACCCGACCACCCCTACCTGGACGCCTGGTGGCCGCCGGGCCACGGCCTCGGCTACGAGCACACCTTCGTCCACCAGGCCCGCGACCTGGTCCACGCCATCGCCGAGGGCCGCAGGCCCGAACCCTCCTTCGCCGACGGGCTGCAGGTGCAGCGCGTGCTCGCGGCGGTGGAGGAGAGCGCCGAGAAGAACTCCGTCTACACGCCGATAGTGCTCTGAGGAGGCAGATCCGGATGCCGCGCACCTTCACGCTGTTCACCGGTCAGTGGGCGGACCTGCCCCTGGAGGAGGTCTGCCGCCTGGCCCGCGACTTCGGCTACGACGGCCTCGAACTGGCCTGCTGGGGCGACCACTTCGAGGTCGACAAGGCCCTCGCCGACCCCTCGTACGTCGACTCCCGGCACCAACTCCTCGACAAGTACGGCCTGAAGTGCTGGGCGATCTCCAACCACCTGGTCGGCCAGGCCGTCTGCGACGCGATCATCGACGAGCGCCACCAGGCGATCCTGCCCGCCCGCATCTGGGGCGACGGGGACGCGGAGGGTGTACGGCAGCGCGCCGCCGCCGAGATGGCCGACACCGCACGCGCCGCGGCCCGCTTCGGCGTCGACACCGTCATCGGGTTCACCGGCTCCGCCATCTGGCATCTGGTCGCCATGTTCCCGCCGGCGCCCGAGTCGATGATCGAGCGCGGCTACGAGGACTTCGCCGAGCGCTGGAACCCCATCCTGGACGTCTTCGACGCCGAGGGCGTGCGATTCGCGCACGAGGTCCACCCCAGTGAGATCGCCTACGACTACTGGACGACCGTACGCACACTGGATGCGGTCGACCGTCGACCGGCCTTCGGACTCAACTTCGACCCCTCCCACTTCGTGTGGCAGGACCTCGACCCGGTCGGCTTTCTGTGGGACTTCCGCGACCGGATCTACCACGTCGACTGCAAGGAGGCCCGCAAGCGCCTCGACGGACGCAACGGCCGCCTCGGCTCCCACCTGCCCTGGGGCGACCCGCGGCGCGGCTGGGACTTCGTCTC
The DNA here is from genome assembly GCF_054782695.1 of Streptomyces deserti. NCBI lineage: Bacteria > Bacillati > Actinomycetota > Actinomycetes > Kitasatosporales > Streptomycetaceae > Streptomyces > Streptomyces deserti. The sequence continues at coordinate 417,236 of NZ_BAAGRZ010000002.1, read as the reverse complement.
CGCCGGGCACGGCGACGTCCCCTGGGAGGACGTCTTCCGGATGCTGCGCTCCATCGACTACCAGGGCCCCGTCTCCGTCGAGTGGGAGGACGCCGGCATGGACCGGCTCCAGGGCGCACCCGAGGCCCTGACCCGCCTCAAGGCCTACGACTTCGAGCCGCCGTCGGCCTCCTTCGACGCGGCGTTCGGCAACTGAGCCTCACGTGAACTCTCCGGGATGACGGCGCATCCCGGCGTACGCACCCGCCCGTACAACCGGCCCCATCGATGGAGGCATTCGTGCACGGGAACGACCGCACCACCAGCACCGACAGAACCGAGACCCACACACGACGCCCGTCCCCGCGGCGTCCCTCCTTCCGCAAGGCGGTGGCCCTGTTCACCGGGGCGCTGCTGGCGGGCGCCTCCCTGACCCTCGCCGCACCGCAGGCCGGCGCAGCCGTCGCCGACGGGGAGGCGGTCGCGGCCGAGGACTTCCAGCAGGTCACCCTCGCCAAGGGGGAGGCGGAGGTCGGCGAGCCCATGTCGCTCGCCGTCCTCCCGGACCGCTCCGTCCTGCACACCTCCCGCGACGGCGAGCTGCGCCTCACCGACGCCGCGGGCAACACGAAGCTCGTGGGCAAGCTCGACGTCTACTCCCACGACGAGGAGGGGCTCCAAGGCATCGGCGTCGACCCGAACTTCACAGAGAACCGTTTCATCTACCTCTACTACGCGCCGAAGCTGAACACCCCGGTGGGCGACGCGCCCGAGACCGGCACCGCGGCCGACTTCGCCCCGTTCGACGGCGTCAACCGGCTCTCCCGCTTCGTACTGAAGGCCGACGGCACCCTGGACGCCGCCAGCGAGAAGAAGATCCTCGACGTCCCGGCCTCCCGCGGCCTGTGCTGCCACGTCGGCGGGGACATCGACTTCGACGCGGCCGGCAACCTGTACCTGTCGACGGGCGACGACACCAACCCGTTCCAGTCGGACGGCTTCACCCCCATCGACGAGCGCGCCAACCGCAACCCCGCCTTCGACGCCCAGCGTTCCTCCGGCAACACCAACGACCTGCGCGGCAAGATCCTGCGCATCAAGGTGAACGCCGACGGCTCGTACACCATCCCCGAGGGCAACCTCTTCCCGCCCGGCACGGACAAGACGCGACCCGAGATCTACGCGATGGGCTTCCGCAACCCGTTCCGCTTCAGCGTCGACCAGGAGACCGGGATCCTGTATGTCGGCGACTACGGACCGGATGCAGGCGCCGCCGACCCGGCGCGCGGCCCGGCCGGCCAGGTCGAGTTCGCCCGCGTCACCGGCCCCGGCAACTACGGATGGCCGTACTGCACCGGCGACAACGACGCGTACATCGACTACGACTTCGCCACCGGCACCTCCGGCGCGGCCTTCGACTGCGCCGCGCCGAAGAACACCTCGCCGAACAACACCGGCCTGACCGACCTGCCCCCGGCCCAGCCCGCCTGGATCCCGTACGACGGCGGCTCGGTGCCCGAGTTCGGCAGCGGCGCGGAATCCCCGATGGGCGGCCCGGTCTACCGCTACGACGCCTCGCTCGACTCGCCGGTGAAGTTCCCCGAGGCGTACGACGGGGACTTCTTCGCCGGGGAGTTCGGACGGCGCTGGATCAAGCGGATCGTCAGCGACGGCAGCGGCACCGTGCAGTCCATCAACGACTTCCCGTGGACCGGCACCCAGATCATGGACATGGCCTTCGGCCCCGACGGGGCGCTGTACGTCCTGGACTACGGCACCGCCTGGTTCGGCGGCGACGACAACTCGGCCCTGTACCGCATCGAGAACGCCACCGACGGCCACTCGCCCGTTGCCCAGGCCACGGCCAACCGCACATCCGGTCAGGCGCCGCTGAGGGTGCAGTTCTCGTCCGAGGGGACGAGCGACCAGGACGGTGATGCGCTGACGTACAGCTGGGATTTCGGCGACGGTAGGCAGTCGACCGCGGCCGACCCGACGCACACCTACCGCAAGAACGGCACGTACACGGCGACACTGACCGCCAAGGACCCCTCCGGCCGCACCGGCAGCGCGAGCGTGCAGATCGTCGTCGGCAACACCGCGCCCAAGGTCGTCCTGGAGACACCGAAGGACGGGCAGCTCTTCAGCTTCGGTGACGCGATCCCCTTCAAGGTGAAGGTCACCGACCCGGAGGACGGCCAGGCGATCGACTGCGCGAAGGTGAAGGTCACCTTCATCCTCGGCCACGACACCCACGGCCACCCGCTCACCTCCGCGAACGGCTGCACCGGCACCCTCCAGACCAGCGCCGACGGCGGCCACGACGAGGACGCCAACATCTTCGGGGTCATCGACGCCGAGTACACCGACGGCGGAGGCGGCGGCCAGGCCCCGCTGACCACGCACGACCAGAACGTCGCCCAGCCCAGGCACCGCCAGGCCGAGCACTTCGGCAACGGCTCCGGCGTCTCGGTGATCACCAAGGGCACCGCGCACGGCGGCAGGACCGTCGGTGACATCCACAACGGCGACTGGATCTCCTTCACGCCGTACCTGCTCAGCAACGCAAAGAAGATCACGGCACGCGTCTCGTCCGGCGGCACCGGCGGCACCCTCGAGATCCGCGCCGGCTCGTCCACGGGCACCCTGCTCGGCAAGGCGACCGTGCCGGTGACGGGCGGCTGGGAGAACTTCCAGGACGTAAGCGCTGACCTGTCGCGTGCACCGCGCGGTACGACCACGCTCTACCTGGTCTTCAAGGGCAGCGGTTCCGGAGCCCTGTACGACGTGGACGACTTCACCTTCACGACGGACTGAGGGAGGCTGCCATGCGATCGACCAGCCGACTGACCACGGCAGCCGTGGGCGCGGCCCTGCTGCTGGGCTGCGTCTCGGGACCCGCATCCTCGCAGGCCGAGGACGACGGGAAGCGGGTGCTGGTCTTCTCCAAGACGGCCGGCTTCCGGCACGACTCCATCCCCGACGGCGTCGCCGCCGTGAAGCAGCTCGGCACGACGGGCGGCTTCACGGTCGACGCGACCGGGGACGCGGGCGCGTTCACACCGTCCAACCTGCGGCGGTACGACGCGGTCGTGTTCCTGTCGACGACGGGCGACGTACTGAATACCGCACAGCAGACCGCCTTCGAGGGCTACATCCGCCGGGGCGGCGGCTACGTCGGCATCCACGCCGCCGCCGACACCGAGTACGACTGGGCGTTCTACGGCGGCCTCGCCGGCGCCTACTTCCAGTCGCACCCGGCGATCCAGCCCGCGACGGTGCAGGTCGAGGACCACGCGCACCCGGCGACCTCGGGCCTGCCGCGGGCATGGAACCGCACGGACGAGTGGTACAACTACCGCTCCAATCCGCGCGAGAGGGCCCACGTCCTCGCCTCCCTCGACGAGTCGTCGTACACCGGCGGCACCATGCACGGCGACCACCCGATCGCCTGGTGCCAGACTTACCAGGGCGGCCGCGCCTTCTACACCGGCGGCGGCCACACGAAGGAGTCCTACGCCGAACCGGCGTTCCGGGAGCATCTGCTCGGCGGGATCCGGTATGCGATCGGCGATGTACAGGCCGACTGCCGACCGGAGAACGGATACCGTCCGCTCTTCGACGGCACCTCCGCCTCGCTGGAGGCCTGGCGGCAGGCCGGCCCGGGCTCCTTCACCCTGTCCGACGACGGCACCCTGACGTCGACCGGCGGGATGGGCCTGCTCTGGTACGCCGCTGCGGGCTTCTCGTCGTACTCCCTGAAGCTCGACTGGAAGATGGCCGGCGACGACAACTCGGGCGTGTTCGTGGGCTTCCCGCCCTCCGACGACCCGTGGTCGGCGGTCGGCCACGGCTATGAGATCCAGATCGACGCCACGGACGTACCCGAGAAGACCACGGGGTCCGTCTACGGCTTCCGCTCCGCCGACCTGAAGAAGCGCGACCGTGCGCTGAACCCGCCGGGGGAGTGGAACACGTACGAGATCCGCGTGGAGGGCGAACGCCTGCGCGTCTGGCTCAACGGCGTGAAGATCAACGATTTCACCAACACCGATCCGGCCCGGAGCCTCACGGACGGACACATCGGCATCCAGAACCACGGAGCCGGCGACCAGGTGTCCTTCCGCGACATCCGGATCAAGGAACTGCCCGACCAGGGCAACTGAGCGGCGACGGGCGGGGGACGCCGGACTCCCGCCCGTCGTCTTGACCTCCCCGCTGGGGTCCGCGTTCGACAAGGAGGCTGCGCATGTCCGCGTCCCGTTCTGGTTCCCGTGTGGGGGTGTGGCTGATCGGAGCGCGCGGCTCCGTCGCCACCACCGTGATGGCGGGCTGCGCCGCCGTGACCGCGGGCCTGCATCCGCCGACGGGCCTGGTGACCGAGACGCCCGCGTTCGCGGACAGCGGCCTGCCGGCGCTGTCGTCGCTGGTCTTCGGCGGGCACGACACGATCGACTGCCCCCTGCCCAAACGGGCGGAAGCCCTGGCGGCCGGCGGCGTGCTGCTGCCGGGCCTCCCCTCCGCCGTGACGGCCGAACTGGCCGCCGCCGACCGGGAGATCAGACCCGGCGGCCCGGCCGCGGGCGACACCTGCACCGCGGAGAACCTGATCGCCGCCTTCACCGCGGACCTACGGAACTTCGTACGACGCCACGGTCTGGCACGAGCGGTGGTCGTCAACGTGGCCTCCACCGAGCCCGCGGCAACGGGCGGCGACGCCCTGCCGCCGAGCTCCCTGTACGCGGCGGCGGCCCTGCGCGCCGGCTGCCCGTACGTCAACTTCACCCCGTCGACCGGCCTGCACCACCCCGCGCTGGCCCCGCTGGCCGAGTCGTCCGGCCTGCCGTACGCGGGCCGCGACGGCAAGACCGGCCAGACACTGCTGCGCTCGGTCCTGGGCCCGATGTTCGCCCAGCGGGCGCTGACCGTGCGGGCCTGGTCCGGAACGAACCTGCTGGGCGGCGGCGACGGTGCGGCCCTGGCCGACCCGGCCGCCGCCGCGGCGAAGAACGCGGGCAAGGAGAGGGTGCTGGCCGACACCCTCGGCGTTGTTCCCGAGGGCGAGGTCCACATCGACGACGTCCCCGCGCTCGGCGACTGGAAGACCGCCTGGGACCACATCGCCTTCGACGGCTTCCTCGGCACCCGCATGATCCTCCAGACCATCTGGCAGGGCTGCGACTCGGCGCTCGCGGCCCCCTTGGTCCTCGACCTGGCCCGCCTGACCGCCCGCGCCCACGAACTCGGCCTCTCCGGCCCCCTCGGTGACCTCGGCTTCTACTTCAAGGACCCGGTGGGGGACGCACCTTCGGGGCTCGCCGAGCAGTACGCGGCGCTGCTGGGGTTCGCGCGGAGGCTGCGCGGAGCCGGGGCGGGGGAGCGGCCTACGGGGGCGGCCGGGCGGGGCGATGCGCCGGGGAAGCGGGAGGGGGGTTCTGCTGGGCCGGGTGATGGTCCAGGGGAGCCGACGGAAGGTCCTGCTGTGCGGGGCGCTGGAGGCCAAGAGGAGCTGGTCGTTGCGGATGAGCGGGGCGATGAGGCGGGGATGCCGTCGGCAACGGGGGTTGGTCGCTGGACCGAGGGGCCGGGGGAACGGCAGTGAGCCGGGGTGAGCGGGCGGAGCGGACGTCCGAGAGCCGGAGCCGCGGGCGTGCCTGGGCCGAACTGCTGCGCCTGCCCGCCCTGTTCACCGTCCCCGGCGATGCGCTGGCCGGCGCCGCCGCGATGGGCGCACGGCCCGACGGCCGTACCCTGCTCGCCATCGGCTCCTCCCTCTGCCTGTACGAGGCCGGAATGGCCCTCAACGACTGGGCGGACCGCGAGGAGGACGCCACCGATCGCCCGCACCGACCCCTCCCGTCCGGCCGCATCCGACCGGCCACCGCCCTCACGGCGGCCTGCGCCCTGACCGGAGCCGGGCTGGCCCTGGCCACCCGCGCCGGCCGCCCCGCTCTCGCCGTCGCCGCACCCCTCGCGGCCACGGTCTGGGCGTACGACCTCACCCTGAAGCACACGCCCGCCGGCCCCGTGGCGATGGCGGCGGCCCGCGGACTGGACCTGCTCCTGGGAGCCGCGGCCACTACCGGTCGCACCCGCGTGGCCCTGCCCTCCGCAGCACTCCTGGGCACCCACACCCTCGCCGTGACGAGCGTGTCCCGCCAGGAGGCCCGGGGCGGCTCACCTCTTGTCCCTCTGGCAGCTCTCGCCACGACCGGTCTGCTGACCCGCCTCATGACCCACCGCCCCTCGCGCCCCCCGGCGACCGGTCAACGGAAAGTGGCTGCCGACGACTTGTCTGGAACCCGCTCGCACCCGGCCGCCCCACGCTCCACCGAGCGCGGGCGGCCGCAGCTGGAACAGGCCACCGCCGGCCTCGCCACCGCCCTCGGCGCCGTCTACGCCGCGACCGCCGCCCGCCCCTATTTCCACGCCACCCTCAACCCCTCACCACCCCTCACCCAACGAGCCGTCGGCGCCGGCATCCGCGCGACGATCCCCCTCCAGGCCGCCCTCACCGCCCGCGCCGGCGCCGTGGCCACCGCCCTGTCGGTCGCGGCCCTCGCCCCGATCGGGCGGAGATTCGCGAGAAAGGTGAGCATCACATGAGCAGCGGAGCACGGCGCGACGTGCGGGCTGGAGCGGAGCGGAACCGGAACGGGGACCGTGCGAGCACCGGGGCCCAGCGGGATCGGGTGGGCATCGGGTCTCAGCGGGCTCAGGTGGGCACCGGGCCCCAGTGGGACCGTGCGAGCGCCGGGTCCCAGCGGGATCGGGTGGGCACCGGGGCCCAGCCGGATCAGGTGAGCAGCGGGCCCCAGTGGGACCGCACGAGCGCTGGGCCTCAGCACGATCACGTCAGCACCGGAGCCGAGCGGGATCGCACGAGCGCCGGGGCCCAGCGGGATCAGGTGAGCAGCGGGCCCCAGTGGGACTGCACGAGCACCGGGCCTCAGCACGATCATGTCAGCACCGGAGCCGAGCGGGACCGCGCGAACACCGGGCCCCAGCACGGTCACGTGACCGCTGGAGCCCTGCCTGATCCCGTGCGGACCAGCCCGCCGCGGGACCGCACGAGCACCGGTCCCGAGCCTGATCGCGTGACGGCTGGACCCCTGCCTGATCCCGTGCGGCCTGGCCCCCGGCAAGGCCGCACGAGCGCCCGAGCCGGGCGCGCCATCGACCCTGCGACGACAACCCTTTGCTCCACCCGCCCCGGCCACGCCCCGGCCCTCCGCATCGGCTACGGAACCAACGGCCTCGCCGACCTCCGTCTCGACGACGCCCTCGCCCTGCTCGCCGACCTCGGTTACGACGGTGTCGGCCTGACGCTCGATCACATGCACCTCGACCCGCTCGCCCCCGGCCTCGCCGCCCGTACCCGGCGGGTCGCGCACCGCCTGCATGCGCTCGGACTGGGCGTCACCGTGGAGACGGGTGCCCGTTACGTGCTCGATCCCCGTCGCAAGCACGGCCCCTCCCTGCTGGACCCGGACCCGGACGACCGCGCCCGCCGCGTCGACCTCCTCACCAGGGCCGTCCAGGTCGCCGCCGACCTCGGAGCCCACGCCGTGCACTGTTTCAGCGGCACCGTCCCGGCAGGGACGGACGAGGACACGGCGTGGAAACGCCTCGCCGAGACGCTCACCCCCGTCCTGGACGCCGCCACCACCGCCGGTATCCCGGTCGCCGTGGAACCGGAACCGGGCCACCTCCTCGCCACCCTCGCCGGCTTCCACCGCCTGCGCCGCACGCTAGGCGACCCCGACGCCCTCGGCCTCACCCTCGACATCGGGCACTGCCAATGCCTCGAACCCCTCCCGCCCGCCGACTGCGTACGCGCCGCCGCTCCCTGGCTGCGCCACGTACAGATCGAGGACATGCGCCGCGGCATCCACGAACACCTCCCGTTCGGCGACGGGGAGATCGACTTCCCGCCCGTCCTCATGGCTCTCGCCGAAACCGGCTACCAGGGCCTGACCGTCGTCGAACTTCCCCGCCACTCCCACGCGGGCCCTCACTTCGCCGAACGCTCCCTCCGGTTCCTCCGCCGTGCCGCCGGGGCGGCGGCCACCCCATCACCGGACGGGGACGGCGCCCCGCGGTACGCCGCTGCTGTCGCCGCCACCAGGCCATCTGAACCCGACGCCCCACCTCCCGAAGCTCCCTCCGCCCCCACGACGTCCCACACCGCCCCACCCCACGGGGATCCCTCCGCCACCCCCGAAGGGAGCACCACCCCATGACACACCACACGACGCACCACCCCGAGACGCACTGCCTCGACCTCACCGCGGCGGCACCCACCACGAGCGGCCCGGGCCCCCGGCACACGGCGGAAGCCCACGACACCACCCTCGCTCTCACGCCACCGGAAGAACTGCGCCGTCACCTCACCACGCACCTCGGCGGAGCCACCCGCGCCTGGCTCGACCAGGCCCTCGACGAGGCCGCCGCCCATCCCGGTATCCACGGCCCCATCACCGTGTGGGAGCTGCGCCTCGCCGAGGCCGGCCGCCGCTGCGGTCCCGCGCACGCCGACGCCGCCCGCGTCCTCATCCTGCACGCGGCCCGCGCCGACGCCGACGCCCTGGCCCGGGTCTACTTCCAGGGCACCGCCGACGAGCGCCGCGCCGTCCTGCACGCCCTGCCGGACCTGGTGCCCGGCCCCGAGTCCCTTCCGCTTGTCGAGGACGCCCTGCGCACCAACGACACCCGGCTCCTCGCCGCCGCCGTCGGCCCGTACGCCGCCCGGCACCTCGCCCCGCACCACTGGCGCCACGCCGTACTGAAGTGCCTGTTCACCGGCGTCTCGGTCGAGCACGTGGCGGACCTGGCCCGGCGCGCCCAGGGGGACAGCGAACTCGCCCGCATGCTCGGCGACTACGCCGCCGAACGCACCGCCGCGGGCCGCCCCGTCCCCGAGGACCTGAACCGCGTCCTGGCCCTGACCGGGACGGAGCCCCCGGCGACCCCGTCGCACCGCTCGGACGACCCCCACGGCAAGGAGTCCTGATGCGCATCTTCGACCCCCACATCCACATGACGTCCAGGACCACCGACGACTACGAGGCCATGTACGCCGCGGGCGTCCGCGCCGTGGTCGAGCCCTCCTTCTGGCTCGGCCAGCCCCGCACCTCGCCCGCCTCCTTCCTCGACTACTTCGACTCCCTCCTCGGCTGGGAGCCCTTCCGCGCCGCCCAGTACGGCATCGCCCACCACTGCACGCTCGCCCTCAACCCCAAGGAGGCCAACGACCCGCGCTGCGTCCCCGTCCTGGACGAACTGCCCAGGTATCTCGTCAAGGACCACGTGGTGGCCGTCGGCGAGATCGGCTACGACTCCATGACCCCCGCCGAGGACACCGCGCTGGCCGCCCAGCTCCAGCTCGCCGCCGACCACGGCCTGCCCGCACTCGTGCACACCCCGCACCGCGACAAGCTCGCAGGCCTGCGCCGCACCCTCGACGTCGTCCGCGAGTGCGCACTGCCCCCGGAGCGCGTCCTGGTCGACCACCTCAACGAGACCACCGTCAAGGAGGCCAAGGACAGCGGCTGCTGGCTGGGCTTCTCCGTCTATCCGGACACCAAGATGGACGCGGAGCGGATGGTCGCGATCCTGCGCGCCTACGGGCCCGAGCAGGTCCTGGTGAACTCCGCCGCCGACTGGGGCAGGAGCGACCCCCTCAAGACCCGCGAGGTCGGCGACCTGATGCTTGCCGAGGGCTTCAGCGAGGACGACGTCGACCGGGTGCTGTGGCGCAACCCCGTCGCCTTCTACGGACTCAGCGGCCGGCTGAATCTCGACGTCACGGCCACCGCGGCCACCCACGAGGGCAACTCCGTCCTCCGCGGCGCGCCGAGAGACGACGGGCACGAGCCGGTCGGTGTTCCGGCCGCGGAGGCGTGAGCCATGCGCTTCCGCCACCCCGACGGCTCCACCGTCCACCTCGCCTACTGCACCAACGTCCACCCGGCCGAAACCCTCGACGGCGTCCTCGCCCAGCTCCGCGACCACTGCGAGCCCGTCCGCCGCCGCCTGGGCCGCGACCGCCTCGGTATCGGGCTGTGGCTCGCCCGCGCCGCCGCCCACGCCCTGGTCACCGACCCGTCCGCCCTGCGCGGCCTGCGCTGCGAACTCGACCGCCGCGGCCTGGAAGTCATCACCCTCAACGGCTTCCCCTACGAGGGCTTCGGCGCCGAAGAGGTCAAGTACCGCGTCTACAAGCCGGACTGGGCCGACCCCGAACGCCTCGACCACACCACCGCGCTGGCCCGCGTCCTGGCCGCTCTGCTCCCGGACGACGTCACCGACGGCAGCATCTCCACCCTGCCGCTCGCCTGGCGCACGGCCTACGACAAGGAGCGCGCCACCACCGCCCGCACCGCCCTGCTCAGCCTCGCCGAACGCCTCGACGCCCTTGAGGACCTCACCGGCCGCTCCATCCGCGTCGGCCTGGAACCCGAACCCGGCTGCGTCGTCGAGACGACCCGCGACGCCCTCGCCCCGCTGTCGTCGATCGCCCACGACCGCATCGGCATCTGCGTCGACACCTGCCACCTCGCCACCTCCTTCGAAGATCCACACGCTGCCCTGGACGCGCTCGACGAGGCCCGCGTCCCCGTCGTGAAGTCCCAGCTCTCGGCGGCCCTGCACGCCGAGCACCCGCATCTGCCCGAGGTCCGCGCCGCCCTCGCCGCCTTCGCCGAACCCCGTTTCCTGCACCAGACCCGCGCCGCCACCGCCGCCGGACTGCGCGGCACGGACGACCTCGACGAGGCACTGCGGGGCGACGTCCTGCCCGACTCCTCGCCCTGGCGCGCCCACTTCCACGTCCCGCTGCACGCGGCCCCCGCCGCGCCCCTCACCTCCACGCTCCCGGTCCTGAAAGCCGCCCTGACCCGGCTCGTCGGCGGACCACACCCACTCACCCGCCACCTTGAGGTCGAGACCTACACCTGGCAGGCCCTCCCGCCCGAGCTGCGGCCCCGCGCCCGCGCCCAGCTCGCCGACGGCATCTCCGCCGAACTCACCCTCGCCCGCGACCTGCTGACGGACCTCGGCCTGAAGGAACTGCCATGAGCCACCACCCCTCCGACGCGTCCCCCACCCCGCTCCTCGTCCTCGACGTCGTAGGCCTCACCCCCCATCTCCTCGACCACATGCCCCACCTCAAGGCCCTCGCCCAGTCCGGTTCCCGCGCCCCGCTGGGCACGGTCCTGCCCGCCGTCACCTGCGCCGCCCAGTCCACCTTCCTCACCGGCACCCTCCCCTCGGAGCACGGCATCGTCGGCAATGGCTGGTACTTCCGCGAACTCGGCGACGTCCTGCTGTGGCGCCAGCACAACGGACTCGTCGCCGGGGACAAGCTCTGGGACGCCGCCCGCCGCGCGCACCCCGGCTACACGGTCGCCAACATCTGCTGGTGGTACGCCATGGGCGCCGACACCGACATCACCGTCACCCCCCGCCCGATCTACTACGCCGACGGCCGCAAGGAACCCGACTGCTACACCCGGCCCGCGGCCCTGCACGACGAACTCACCGAGACATTCGGCACGTTCCCCCTGTTCCACTTCTGGGGTCCGGGAGCGGACCTCGTCTCCACTCGGTGGATCATCGACGCGACCCGCCACATCATCCGCACCCGGCACCCTGATCTGGCGCTCTGCTACCTCCCCCATCTCGACTACGACCTGCAGCGCTTCGGCCCCGACGACCCGCGCTCCCTGAAAGCGGCCACCGACCTGGACGCCGCCATGGCACCGCTCCTGGACGACGCCCGCGCGGAGGGCCGTACCGTCGTAGCGCTGTCCGAGTACGGCATCACCCGCGTGAGCCGGCCGGTCGACATCAACCGCGCGCTGCGCCGCGCCGGCCTGCTGGACGTGCACACACAGGACGGCATGGAGTACCTCGATCCGATGGCGTCGCGCGCCTTCGCGGTCGCCGACCACCAGATCGCTCACGTCTACGTCCGCCGCCCCGAGGACCTCGACGCCACCCGGGCCGCCCTCGACGGCCTGCCCGGCATCGGGCAACTCCTCGACGACGAGGGCAAGAAGACCCACCACCTCGACCATCCGCGGGCCGGCGAACTCGTCGCCGTAGCAGAGCCGGACGCCTGGTTCACGTACTACTACTGGCTCGACGACGCCCGCGCGCCCGACTTCGCACGGCTCGTCGACATCCACCGCAAACCCGGCTACGACCCGGCCGAACTCTTCATGGATCCCCTCGACCCCTACGTCAGGGTCAAAGCGGCGGCCGCACTGGCGCGCAAGAAACTGGGCCTGCGCTACCGCATGGCGGTCGTGCCTCTGGATCCCTCACCTATTCGCGGCAGCCACGGCCGCCTTCCCACGAGCGACGACGACGGTCCGCTCCTCATCTGCTCCACCCCCCGCGCTGTCGGTGACCGCATAGCGGCCATCGACGTGAAGTCACTCCTGCTCCACCTCGCCGGACTCGGCTGACCGAACGGTCACGACCGCACGGACCGGCCCGCACGAGCACGACCGGTCTTACCGGCCAGTCCCTTCCGACTGGTCACAAGTGAAGCACTCACCACTGACAACGCCGTCCCACACCGAGGAGTTCCAGGCATGAGCCGCATGTCCCAGCCCGACCCCGAACTGACCCACCGCCTCACCAGACGAGGCATGCTCGGCGTGGCCGCCGGCGCCACCGCCGCCGCGCTGCTCGGCGCCGCAGCGGCCCCCGCGACCGCCGCCACCGGCACCGCGTCCACCAACGGCACCGAGTCCACCACCGGGACCGCCTCCGGCGCCGCGGGCCGCGGCCGCCCCGTCCTGCCGCCCGGCCGGCTCGGCATCCAGCTGTACAGCCTGCGCGACAAGGTCTCCACGCTCGGCTTCGCCCCCGTCTTCGCCGAACTGGAAAAGTACGGCTACGACGAGGTCGAGTTCGCCGGATACACCCAGGGCTCGGCGGGCCCCATCACCCTCGCCCAGCTCAGGCGGCTGGCGCGCAACCACGGCCTGAACCCGATCGGCAGCCACGTCGGCTACTACTCCAGCAACCCGGACGCCTACACCTTCGCGCAGAACCTCACCAAGGTCCTCGACGACGCCGAGGCCCTCGGCCTCAAGCACATCGGCACGGCCGCGGGCCCGTTCCGCTACGGCTCCACCGTCGACGCGTGGAAGCGCGCCGCCGAGGACTTCAACACCTACGGCGCGGCGGCGAAGGCGCGCGGCATGAAGTTCTACCAGCACAACCACTCCGAGGAGTTCTCCTTCGCCAGCGACAACCCCAAGGTCCGCCTCTACGACGTCCTGCTCGCCGAGACCGACCCCGACCTCGTCCACTTCGAGATGGACATCTACTGGGCGTACGTGGGCCAGTTCCGCTTCTCCAAGCGGCCGGACGGCACACCCGCGCCGTTCGAGCCCCTCGACTACGTCCTCAAGCAGCCGCACCGCTACCCGCTCTTCCACGTGAAGGACGGCGCCAGCGACCCGTCGAACCCGTACGGATACCGCATGGTCGACGTCGGCGACGGCGACATCGACTACCAGCGCTTCATCTCTGCCGTGACCCGGCTGCGCGGCCACCGCCTCGCCCACCACTGGCAGGCCGAGCACGACAACCCCACCGAGTCCTTCACGTTCGCGCGCCGCTCCAGCGCGCACCTGCACTCCCTCCGGGAGAAGTGCTGACGCCGCTGGCACGGCCTGACGTCCCTTTGCACGACTGACGCCCGTCGCGCACGGACTGAGCTCGCCGTTTGACGTTCCGGTCCGCAGGCGACTGGAACTTGGTCGCTCACCTGGGCGTTCGCCGGACAAGCGGGCGGCCCCGGCTTGATCCTGTGCTCCCACCAAGGAACGCACGTGATCAGACCGGGGCCGTGGACATGAGTGTGCTGCAACAACCAGAGAAGCGTGAGGTGTTGGGGTGCTCGCGACGCCGTCACGCTTCCGGACGGAGTTCTACGAGTGCCGGAGCGGACGCCACGATGCCCTGTTCGAGCTGACCGACGCCTTGCTCTGCACGGACGGCCCGGTCAAGACACTGGTGACGGGACCCTTTAAGAGAGGCCCAAGGGAGACGGCTCCCACCTCGCTGGCCCGGAGGATGCTCAGTCGAGACAGAACTCGTTGCCCTCGATGTCCTGCATCACGATGCACGACTCATTGTGGTCATCGGCAAGCAGCAGTCGCACGCGTGTCGCGCCGAGCGCGACCAGTCGTGCGCACTCGGCTTCGAGTGTGGCGAGGCGCTCTTCACCCACGAGCCCGGTGCCGACCCTTACGTCGAGATGCACCCGGTTCTTGACGACCTTGCCTTCGGGAACGCGCTGAAAGAACAGTCGCGGGCCCACACCGGAGGGATCACTGCAGGCGAACGCCGAGCCCTGCCGCTCAGGCGGCAGAGAGCGATCGAAATCGTCCCACGTAGCGAACCCCTCCGGTGGCGGCGGTACGACGTACCCCAACACCTCGCACCAAAAGCGAGCGACGCGCTCAGGTTCTGCGCAGTCGAAGGTGACTTGGAACTGCTTGATCGATGACACAGGCGCACCATAACAGGGGGACTCTCTCGCCCATCTCCCGGTGGAAATCCGCATGTTGACGTGCGGATGGTCCTTGCGAGCCGCTGCTGCGTCGTGCGGTCGCAGGGGTTGGCCCGAGGTCGATGCCTCCAAAGGGTCGCCCGTCGTTCCGGACCAGGCCGTCGGCCACGGCCCTCGCCAGGCCCGCTGATGGGAACGAGCTTCAGATCGACAATCCGGTCTGGGTATCCCTGTTGGGGCTCCTCGAAAATCTCCAGCCCCGCTCCTCATCCCCACTTGTTCGCGGACGGTGAGGGGTGGCCGCAGGCCATCGCGGGGCGACGCTCGAAGAGTGCCTTGACCGGCCGTGGCGCTCCCGCACCCTCCGGAGGCCGGGCGGACCGGCTTGTGTGACCGAGCGCTCTGGTCGGCCCGACTGGTCAACCAGAGTGCCCAAGGGAAGTGCTGGCCGGCGCGGTCGCCGGAGGCGGGGTACCCCACCGGAGTCCGGTCAGCGGGTGGTGAGGAGCTCGAGT
Source organism: Streptomyces deserti (assembly GCF_054782695.1). NCBI lineage: Bacteria > Bacillati > Actinomycetota > Actinomycetes > Kitasatosporales > Streptomycetaceae > Streptomyces > Streptomyces deserti. The sequence continues at coordinate 402,206 of NZ_BAAGRZ010000002.1, read as the reverse complement.
GTGTCGATCACGCGGTTGGAGAAGCCCCACTCGTTGTCGTACCACGCGACCACCTTGACGTGGCGGCCGTCGACGCGGGTGAGGGCCGAGTCGAAGATCGACGAGGCGGGATTGCCCGTGATGTCGGACGACACGAGCGGCTCGTCCGAGTACTCGAGGATGCCGGCGAGCGGCCCCTGAGCTGCGGCGCGGTACGCCGCCAGCACGTCGTCGCGTGTCACGTCACGGGCGACGGTCGTGTTGAGTTCGACGATCGAGCCCACCGGCACCGGCACGCGGATCGAGTCGCCCGACAGCTTGCCGTCGAGGTTCGGCAGCACCAGGCCGATCGCCTTGGCGGCGCCGGTCGTGGTCGGCACGATGTTGACACCGGCGGCCCGGGCGCGACGCGCGTCGCGGTGCGGACCGTCCTGCAGGTTCTGCTCCTGCGTGTAGGCGTGCACCGTCGTCATGAACCCGTGCTCGATACCGGCGAGTTCGTCGAGGACCGCGGCCAGCGGCGCGAGCGCGTTGGTGGTGCAGGAGGCGTTCGAGACGATCGTGTGCACGGCCGGGTCGTAGGCATCGGTGTTGACCCCGAACGCGAGCGTGACGTCGGCGCCGTCCGACGGCGCGCTGACGAGTACCTTCTTCGCGCCCGCGTCGAGGTGGGCGCGGGCGGCCTTGGCCGAGGTGAAGCGGCCGGTGGCTTCCAGGACGATGTCGACGCCGAGTTCGGCCCACGGCAGCTGCGCCGGTTCGCGCTCGGCCAGCACCGTGATCCGACGGCCGTCGACGACGAGGGCGTCCCCGTCGACCGTCACCGGACGCCCGAGCCGGCCGGCCGTGCTGTCGTAGGCGAGCAGCCGGGCGAGGGTGGCGGGCTCCGTCAGGTCGTTGACGGCGACGATCTCGAGGGTGCTGTCGCGCTCCAGCAGTGCGCGCAGCACATTGCGTCCGATGCGGCCGAATCCGTTGATGGCGATGCGAGTCATGAGTGATGTCCCTTCCCTTCGCCACCAGGCTCGCCCGCGGCTCGCGCCGCTGACAGTGGCGGGATCGCCACGGTTCAAAAGGACCCCGCCACACGGTGCCGGGCGGGTTACTCACCCCGGGTGAAGGTGCGCCGGTACTCGCTCGGTGTGGTGCCGAGGATGCGCTGGAAGTGCAGGCGCAGGTTCGCACCGGTGCCGAGCCCGACGTCGGCGGCGATCTGCTCGACGCCGCGCTGCGAGCGCTCGAGCAGTTCGCGGGCCAGGTCGATGCGGGCGCGCATCACCCACTGCATCGGCGTGTAGCCGGTCTCCTCGACGAAGCGCCGGGAGAACGTGCGCGGCGAGACCCCGGCCTGCCGCGCCAGTATGTCGAGGGTGAGGGGCTCGCCGAGCCGGTGCAGCGCCCACTCGCGGGTGACGGCGAACCGCTCGCCGAGCGGCTCGGGGACACTGCGCGGCACGTACTGGGCCTGGCCGCCGCTGCGGTAGGGGCGGCCACCAGACGCCGGGCCGCGTGGTTGGACGCGGCCACTCCGAGGTCGCCGCGCAGGATGTGCAGGCACAGGTCGATGCCGGAGGCGGCGCCGGCCGAGGTGAGCACGCTGCCCTCGTCGACGAACAGCACGTTCTCGTCGACCTGGACGAGCGGATGCCGGGCCATGAGGGCCCGCGTGTAGTGCCAGTGCGTCGTGGCGCGCCTGCCGTCGAGCAGGCCCGTGGCGGCGAGCGCGAAGGCACCCGTCGAGATGGCGGCGAGCCGCGCGCCCCGGTCGTGGGCGGCGATCAGTGCCTCGACGACGGCCTGCGGCGGGTCGTCGCGGTCCGGGAACCGGTAGCCGGGGACGAAGACGATGTCGGCCCACGCAAGCGCGTCGAGGCCGTGGGCGACGTAGTACGCGAGGCCATCGCCGCCGGTCACGAGACCGGGTGTCGCCCCGCACACCCGCACCTCGTACGGCATGCTCGCGCGGGTCGTGAAAACCTGCGCGGGAATGCCGACATCGAGCGGCTTCGCACCCTCGAGCACCAGGACGGCGACGCGATGCAGGCGGGAGGCTGGCACAGGAAGAGATTACGTGGGGCGTGACTTCGAGACGCCCACTGCGCTGACATCCCGCCGCACGGACCGGCGGACCCTACGCACGGAGGAGGGCCTCCCCGACCCCGGGGAGGCCCTCCTCCGTCACACGCCGGGTCAGCCTCAGCCCACCGGTCGGGGCCCCGGCCTCGGCTGCCGCAGCAGCAGCGCGAGCGCCGCCGCGACCATCGACACGCCCCCGGCGAGCGCGTACGCGCCGTTGTAGCCGCAGGCCGCCGCCGGCATGGAGCCCAGCCCGCCGCCGGCCAGGCCGCTGATCAGCTTGCCGCTGTGCACCGGACCGTAGTTGGTGGCGTACGCCGCCACCAGGGACCCGAATCCCACCTTCTGGGCGAAGCCGGTGCCAGGAGCAGGTCTGCCGTCCTGCTTACGCCATCTCCTCGCCGAGCGGATGCGGGTTGGGGACGATGCGCTTGGGCCTGGGCCGTCCCGGCGGATGCAGGAACAGGGCCACGAAGCCCGCGAACAGGGAGATCGAGCCCGCCAGGACGAACGCGCCGGAGTAGTCCCAGTTGGCCACCACCACGGCGCCCATGCCGGACCCGAGCAGGCCGGAGACCAGCTTCGACGAGTACACCAGGCCGTAGTTGGAGGCGTTGTTGTTCTCCCCGAAGTAGTCGGCGGTCATCGCGGCGAACATGGGGAAGATGGCGCCGCCGCCGAAACCGGAGATCGACGAGAACAGCAGGAACAGCGGCAGGTTCCCGAGGTTCCCGGACAGCAGGATGCCGTACTGCGACAGGCCGAGGACGATACAGACGAAGATCAGGCACTGTTTGCGGCCGTAGCGGTCGGAGAGCCAGCCGATGACACCGCGGCCCGTGCCGTTGACGATCGCCTTCAGGGACATCGCGGTCGCCACGATGCCGCCCGCGAAGCCCGCCTCGTCACCGAACGGCACCTGGAAGGCGATACCGAAGATGTTCACGCCCGAGGTGCACAGCAGACAGAACCACATGAGGGCCACGCGGCCGGTCTTCCATGCCTCCATGGGGGTGTACTGGTGCACGGCCGGCGGGTTCTTCTCCAGTGCGCGCCGGGCGCGTGCGTCGTCGGGCTTCTTCAGCGGGTCGACGTCGGCCGGCCACCAGTTCTTCGGCGGGTCGCGGAAGAAGTAGCCCGCCACCGCGACGACCGCGGCCAGGAAGACACCCACGCAGACCAGCACCCAGCGGAAGTTGGTGAGGTCCATGTAGCCGGTGAAGAGGAACACGAACGGCACCGAGCCGTAGGCGAATCCGCCGTTCACGAAGCCCGTCTTGCCGCCCTTGCGCTCCGGATACCACTTGGCGACCATGTTCACGCAGGTCGCGTAGACCATGCCCGCGCCCATGCCGCTGAACATGCCGAAGCCGATGTAGGCGACGATCACATGCGGCGCGAAGGCGAGTGAGAGGTATCCCAGGAGGGTGCCGAGCGCGCCGAGCATCATCGCCCAGCGGGCCGGAAGCCTGCCGCTCTCGCGCAGCTTGCCCGCGGGGAAGGCCACCGAGGCCTGGAAGAACACCCAGACGCCCAGCATCCAGAAGATGTGCCCGCTGCTCCACTGGTGTGCCGTGTGCAGCGTGTCCTCGGCGGACGCGAAGGCGTACTCGGCCGAGCTGATGCCCATCATGCCGACCCACGGCAGGATGACCATCCACTTGCGTTCGCGGCCCATAATGTCGATGTCGGTCTCACCGATGCGGTAGACGCGTCCGTTCGCGTCGGTCACCTCTCGGTAGGGAACCGATGTCGGCAGATCGGTCGTTGTCATGTCGTGTTGCACCCCTTGCGTCGAAAGATCTGGCCAGCGCCCCCTGTCCCATGCCTTTCGTGCGCGCTCGGGTCCCGGGGCCGGCCGACGCGCACCGTCGGCCGGCCCCCCCGCCACTCACCTCATGAACCGCCCCCCAGCAGCCCCGCGGCCCGCGCCCAGCGGTACTTCGCGCCGAGCACGGCCACCGGCTTCTCGGTCGTGTACGGGTACGCCACGACCCCCCGCTCGAAGAGGTACTGGCAGGCCTCCTCGACCTCCACATCGCCCGCGAGCGACGCCACCACGGGCTTGGCGATCCCGCGCTCCCGGAATTCGGCCACCACGCGCGCGGTGAGCTCGGCGAAGACCATGGGGGGAGTGACGATGGTGTGCCAGTAGCCGAGGACCAGCGCGTGGATCCGCGGGTCCTGAAGGCCCAATCGGATGGTCGCCTCGTACGTCGACGGAGGCTCGCCCCCGGTGATGTCCACCGGGTTGCCCGCGGCCCCGAAGGGCGGGATGAACGTCCGGAACGCCTCGTCCAGGTCGGGCGGGATCTCCATCAGCGACAGGCCGTTGTCGGTCACCGCGTCCGACAGCAGCACGCCGCTGCCGCCGGCTCCGGTGATGATCACGACGTTGTCGCCCCGGGGAGCGGGAAGCACCGGCAACGCGCGCGCGTACTCCAGCATGTCGTTCAGCCCGGGCGCCCGGATCACCCCGGCCTGCCGCAGGATGTCGTCGTACACGGCGTCGTCCCCGGCGAGAGCACCCGTGTGCGAGCCGGCGGCCCTCGCGCCCGCCGCCGTACGCCCCGCCTTCAACACGACAACGGGCTTCTTCGGCACGGTCGCCCGCGCCGCCTCCACGAACGCGCGCCCGTCCTTGAGGTCCTCCAGGTGCATCGCGATGCACTCGGTGTGCGGGTCCTCCCCGAACCAGGTCAGCAGGTCGTCCTCGTCCAGGTCCGACTTGTTGCCGAGGCCCACGATCGCCGACACACCCGTCTTCGTGGTCCGCGCGAAACCCAGAATGGCCATCCCGATGCCCCCGGACTGCGAGGTCAGCGCCACCCCGCCCTTGACGTCGTACGGGGTGCAGAACGTGGCACACAGGTCCTGCCACGTCGAGTAGTAGCCGTAGATGTTCGGCCCGAGCAGCCGGACGCCGTACCGCTCGGCGATCGCCACGATCTCCGCCTGGAGCGCGTGCTCGCCGGTCTCCGCGAACCCGGAGGGGATCAGCACGGCGTTGGGGATCTTCTTGCGTCCCACCTCCTCCAGGGCCGAGGCCACGAACTTGGCGGGGATCGCGAAGACCGCCACATCCACCTCACCGGGAACGTCGGTGACACTCTTGTACGCCTTGCGGCCCAAGATGTCATCGGCCTTGGGGTTCACCGGATGGATGTCCCCGGCGAAACCGCCGTCGATGAGGTTGCGCATCACCGAGTTGCCGATCTTGCCCTGCTCGTTGGAGGCGCCGATCACGGCGACGGACCTCGGCTGCATCAGCCGGCGCATGGTCGTCAGGATCTCCTCGCGCGCATACCGTCGACGGGACGGCGGCTGCGACTCGGCGAGAATGATCCGGACATCGGCGGCGACCGCCCCCTGCGCGGTCGCGATCACCGGATTGAGGTCCACCTCGGCGATCTGCGGGAAGTCCGCGACGAGTTGGGAGACCCGGCGGATCTGCTCGGCGACCGCCCACCGGTCCACGCCCGCCTGTCCGCGCACCCCGCGCAGGATCTCCGCCGACCGGATCGAGTCCAGCATGGACAGCGCCTCGTCCGCGTCGACGGGCGCGAGCCGGAACGTGACGTCCTTGAGAACCTCCACGAGCACCCCGCCGAGCCCGAACGCCACGACCTTCCCGAACGTCGGGTCCGTCACCGCCCCGACGATGACCTCCTGCCCCTGCGGCAGCAGCTCCTGCACCTGCACGCCCTCGATACGGGCTCCGGCGTCGTAGGCACGCGCGTTGGCGATGATCCGGTGGAACGCGGCCCGTACGTCCGCGGCGCCCTCGACGCCGACGATCACCCCGCCCGCGTCGGTCTTGTGCAGGATGTCCGGCGAGACGATCTTCATCACGACGGGTCCGCCGAACCGCGCCGCGCACGCCACGGCCTCCTCGACGTCCTTCGCCAGCTCCTCGCCCGGTACGGCGATCCCGTACGCGTCGGCGACCACCTTGCCCTCGGGCGCGGTCAGCGCGGTCCGTCCCTCGGCCCGCACGGAGTCGAGGAGCGCGCGCACGCGCAGCACCCGGTCTTCGGCCATCACGTCAGATCACCCCGTTCGACTTCAGCAAGCGCAGCTCCTCGTCGCCGAGCCCCAGCTCGCCGATGAAGACCTCCTCGTTGTGCTCGCCGAGCAGCGGTGAACTGGTCACCTCGACGGGGGAGTCGGAGAGCTTCAGCGGGTTGCCGACGGTCACGAACTCGCCCCGCTCGGGGTGGGAGATGCGGACGACCATCTCGTTGGCGACCAGCGACTGGTCCTCGATGATCTCCTTGGTGGACAGGATCGGCCCGCACGGGATGTTGTGCGCGTTGAGCCGCTCCAGCACCTCCCACTTCGGCAGCGTCGAGGACCACTCCTCGATCAGCTGGAACATCTTGTTCAGCTTGGGCAGGCGTGCCTCGGGCGTCGCCCACTCGGGGTCATCGGCCAGCTCCGACCGGCCGATGAGTTCGCTGATCGGCTTCCAGCCGACCGGCTGCACGATGACGTACACGTAGTCGTTCGGGCCGCCCGGCGCGCACTTGACCGCCCAGCCCGGCTGGCCGCCGCCGGAGGCGTTCCCGGAGCGGGGAACCTCGTCGCCGAAGTCCTCGTTGGGATATTCAGCGAGTGGACCATGGGCCAGGCGCTGCTGGTCGCGCAGCTTCACCCGGCACAGGTTGAGCACCGCATGCTGCATGGCCACGTTCACCCGCTGCCCGCGCCCGGTGCGTTCGCGCTGCAACAGTGCGGCGAGGATGCCCGCCACGGCGTGGACGCCCGTGCCCGAGTCCCCGATCTGGGCCCCCGTCGCCAGCGGCGGCCCGTCCTCGAACCCGGTGGTCGACATCGACCCGCCCATGGCCTGCGCGACGACCTCGTACGCCTTGAAGTTGGTGTACGGGCCGTCGCCGAACCCCTTGATGGAGGCGTAGACGATCCGTGGATTGATCTTACTGATGCGGTCCCAGGTGAACCCCATCCGGTCGACCGCGCCCGGGCCGAAGTTCTCGACCATGACGTCCGAGCGCCGGATCAGCTCGGTGAGGAGTTCCTTGCCGCGTTCGGTCTTGGTGTTGAGGGTGATGCTCCGTTTGTTGCAGTTGAGCATCGTGAAGTAGAGGGAGTCGACGTCCGGAAGGTCGCGCAACTGCCCGCGCGTGATGTCACCGGTCGGTGCCTCCAGCTTGATGACGTCCGCGCCGAGCCAGGCGAGGAGCTGGGTCGCGGAGGGCCCGGACTGGACGTGCGTCATGTCCAGGACGCGGATGCCGTCGAGAGCCTTGGTCGAGGTCTTGGTCATGCCAAGCGCTCCTCACTTGTACATGGTCTGGTTCATGGTTCCGGGGGCGTACGCGTCCGGGTCGACCCAGACGTTGATGAGCGACGGCTTCCCGGACTCGCGGGCGCGCCGCAGCGCCGGGCCGATGTCGGCGGGGTCGCGGACCTCCTCGCCGTAACCGCCCAGCATCTGGGCGAACTTGTCGTAGTGGACGTCGCCGAGGGTGTTGCCGACCCGTTCGCGTTCCTTGCCGTACTTGGCGGCCTGGCCGTAACGGATCTGGTTCATGGAGGAGTTGTTGCCGACGATGCCGACGAAGGGGAGGTCGTAGCGGACGAGGGTCTCGAAGTCCCAGCCGGTGAGTGAGAACGCGCCGTCGCCGAACAGGGCGACGACCTCCTTGTCGGGCCGCGCCTGCTTGGCCGCGAGCACGAAGGGGACGCCGACGCCGAGCGTGCCCAGCGGTCCCGGGTCCATCCAGTGCCCGGGCGACTTGGGCTGCACGACCTGCCCGGAGAAGGTGACGATGTCGCCGCCGTCGCCGATGTAGATCGAGTCCTCGGTGAGGAAGTCGTTGATCTCGCTGACCAGGCGGTAGGGGTGGATGGGGGAGGCGTCCGACCTGAGCTGCGGCAGCCGCTTCTCGAGCGCGGTCTGCTCGGCCGCCCGCAGCTCGTCCAGCCACTCCTTGCGCTTGGACGCACCGCCGTTGACGCGTCCGGAGGCCGCCTCGGTCACCGACTTCAGCACCAGGCCGGCGTCGCCGACGATCCCGAGGTCGATGTCGCGGTTCTTGCCGACGGTCCGGTAGTCGAGGTCGATCTGCACGACGGTCGCGTCCGGGGAGAGCCGCTTGCCGTAGCCCATGCGGAAGTCGAAGGGCGTGCCGACGATGACGATGACGTCGGCGCCCGAGAAGGCGTACCGGCGGGACAGCTGGAAGTGGTGCGGGTCACCGGGCGGGAGGGTGCCGCGGCCGGCGCCGTTCATGTACGCGGGGATGTTGAGGGTCCTGACGAGCTCGATGGCCGCCTCGGTGCCGCGGATCGTCCACACCTGACCGCCCAGCAGGATCGCGGGCTTCTCGGCGTGCACCAGCAGGTCGGCGAGCTTCTCCACCGCCTCGGGGTCGCCGGCCGAGCGCGTGGAGGCCCGGTAGGCGCCGGGCTTCGGCACGCGCGCCTTGCCCACCGGCACCTTGGCGTCCAGCACGTCGCGCGGGATCTCCAGGAAGGAGGGCCCGGGCGCGCCGTGATAGCACTCGCGGAAGGCCATCGACACCATGTCCGCCGCGCGCGCCGTGTCCGGCACGGTCGCCGCGAATTTGGTGATCGGCGTCATCATGTCGACGTGCGGCAGGTCCTGCAGGGACCCCATCTTGTGCTGGATGAGGGCCCCTTGACCGCCGATCAGCAGCATCGGGGACTCCGCGCGGAAGGCGTTGGCGACACCGGTGACGGCGTCGGTCGTCCCCGGTCCGGCGGTGACGACCGCGCAGCCCGGCTTGCCGGTGATCCGGGCGTAACCGTCTGCGGCGTGGGCGGCGACCTGCTCGTGGCGGACGTCGACGACCTCGATGCCCTCGTCGACGCAGCCGTCGTAGATGTCGATGATGTGGCCGCCGCACAGTGTGTAGATGCGGTCGACCCCCTCGGCCTTGAGGGCCTTGGCGACGAGATGACCGCCGGAAATCACGTCCTGGGTGTCGTCGGGCATGGCGAAGTCCTGTCCCTTCATAGGGGGGTGGGAACACTCTCGCGGGGTTGCTCGTACATTGCATACAGTCGACGAATACTGTATGAAGCTTGTTATCCCGCATCCGATGGGTGGTGTCCAGGGGGCGTGCGGCACTTTTCCGTCATCGGAGTCCGGCCTGACGGCGACTGCCGATGACTTCGCAGACAGGAGCCGAGATGGACCTGTACGAACACCAGGCAAGGGAACTCTTCGAGGGACACGGCATCGTGGTGCCGAGGGCCGAGGTCACCGACTCCTCGGAACGGGCGCGCGAGATCACCCGCCGGCTCGGCGGCCGCGTTGTCGTGAAGGCGCAGGTCAAGACCGGCGGGCGGGGCAAGGCGGGGGGAGTGAGGCTCGCCGCGGACCCGGCCGCCGCCGAGCTGACGGCACGTCACATCCTTGGTATGGACATCAAGGGCCACACGGTCCGCAAGGTCATGCTGGCCCAACCCGTGGACATTGAGGCCGAGTTCTATGTCTCCTACGTCCTCGACCGCGCCGCGGGCCGCTTCCTCGCGATCGCCTCCGCCGAGGGTGGCATGGACATCGAGGAGGTCGCCGCCAGTCGCCCGGAGGCTGTCGCCCGTATACACATCGACCCCGCTGCGGGCGTCACCTCGGCGAAGGCCGGAGAGATCGCCGAGGCGGCCGGGCTGCCGCCGCAGACCGCCGACGTCCTCGTACGGCTGTGGGAGGTGCTGGTCCGCGAGGACGCCCTCCTCGTCGAGGTCAACCCGCTCGTCCGCACGCGGCAGGGCCGGATCATGGCCCTCGACGGCAAGGTCACCCTCGACGACAACGCCCGCTTCCGCCAAGCCCGTTGGGGTGCCGAGGGCGCGACCCGCGACGACCCGCTGGAGGCGGCGGCAGCCGCCAAGGGCCTCAACTACGTCAAGCTGGACGGCGAGGTCGGCATCATCGGCAACGGCGCCGGTCTCGTCATGTCGACGCTCGACGTGGTCGCCGGCTGCGGCGCCCGCCCCGCCAACTTCCTCGACATCGGCGGCGGGGCGTCGGCCCGGATCATGGCGGGCGGGCTGTCGGTGGTCCTCTCCGACCCCGCCGTGAAGTCCGTCTTCGTCAACGTCTTCGGCGGCATCACCGCGTGCGACGCGGTCGCCGACGGCATCGTGCAGGCCCTGGACACCGTCCCGTTGACCAAGCCGCTCGTCGTGCGTCTCGACGGCAACAACGCGGCCCGGGGCCGCGCTGTCCTCGACGAGCGCGCCCATCCGCTCGTGCAGCAGCTCACCACCATGGACGGTGCCGCGCGCCGTGCCGCCGAACTCGCCCACGCAGCCTGAGGAGACCGGACGACATGGCGATCCACCTCACCAAGGAGAGCAAGGTCCTCGTCCAGGGCATGACCGGCGGCGAGGGCATGAAGCACACCCGCCGCATGCTCGCGGCCGGCACGAACGTCGTCGGCGGCGTCAATCCGCGTAAGGCCGGCCGCACCGTCGACTTCGACGACCGTGCGGTGCCCGTCTTCGGGTCGGTCGTCGACGGTATACAGGCGACCGGCGCCGATGTCACCGTCGTCTTCGTACCGCCGGCCTTCGCCAAGGCGGCCGTCGTCGAGGCCGCCGACGCCGGCATCGGCCTCGCGGTCGTCATCACCGAGGGCATCCCCGTCCACGACTCCGTCGCCTTCACCTCGTACGCGAAGACGAAGGGCACCCGGATCATCGGCCCCAACTGCCCCGGCCTGATCACCCCCGGCCAGTCCAACGCGGGCATCATCCCGGCCGACATCACCAAGCCGGGCCCCATCGGCCTGGTGTCCAAGTCGGGGACGCTGACGTACCAGCTCATGTACGAGCTGCGCGACATCGGCTTCTCGACCTGCGTCGGCATCGGCGGCGACCCGGTCGTCGGCACGACCCACATCGACTGCCTCGCCGCCTTCCAGGACGACCCCGACACCGAACTGATCGTCCTCATCGGCGAGATCGGCGGCGACGCGGAGGAACGCGCGGCCGCCTACGTCCGCGAGCACGTCACCAAGCCGGTCGTCGGCTACATCGCCGGCTTCACCGCCCCGGAGGGCAGGACCATGGGGCACGCGGGCGCGATCGTGTCCGGCTCCTCCGGCACGGCCCAGGCGAAGAAGCAGGCGCTGGAGGCCGCCGGCGTCAAGGTCGGAAGGACCCCGACCGAGACGGCCCGACTGGTACTCGACGCACTCGGCCGCGGAGCGTGACGTCACTCAAGAGCCACGCCTCTCCCGCTCAAGAGCCGCGCCGCTTCGGCTCAAGAGCCGGGCCTTTCCCACTCAAGAGCGCCGCTTCGGCTCAAGAGCCACGCCCCGCCCCACCCAACAGCCATGCCCCTCCCGGCCGAAGAGCCGTGCCCGTCCCGCCCCCGACCGTGCACCGTGAGCGGAGCAACCCGATGGCACCCACCCTCACCCTCAAATCCGGCACCTCCTGGACCGACGCGTGGCGGCGCTGTCTCACCGTCGCACCCGAGGCCTTCCGGGACGACCGCGTCCTCAATCTCTGGAACTGCGCCTGGCAGGCGGACGGCCGGGTGCTGCCCGCCGTCAGCCCCGTCGACGGCAGCCCGATCGCCGGCCCGCCGCGTCTGGACCGGGCCACCGCACAGCAGGCCGTACGCGCCTCACTCGACCAGCACCGCGCCTGGCGCCACATCCCGCTGCCCGAACGCCGTGCCCGCGTCGCGGCCACCCTCGACGCCCTCACCGAGCACCGCCACCTGCTCGCGCTGCTGCTCGTCTGGGAGATCGGCAAACCCTGGCGGCTCGCGCAGGCGGACGTCGACCGGGCCATCGACGGGGTGCGCTGGTACGTCGACGGCATCGAGCCGATGGTCGCCGGCCGGGCCCCGCTGGACGGCCCGGTGTCCAACATCGCCAGCTGGAACTACCCGATGAGCGTGCTCGTTCACGCATTGCTGGTACAGGCACTGGCGGGCAACGCGGTCATCGCCAAGACCCCGACCGACGGCGGTGTCGCCTGTCTGACCCTGGCCTCGGCGCTCGCCGCCCGCGAGGGGATTCCCGCCACCCTCGTCAGCGGCAGCGGAGGCGAGCTGTCCCAGGCGCTCGTGCGGGCGCCGGAGATCGGCTGCGTCTCCTTCGTCGGCGGCCGCGACACCGGCGCCGCGGTGGCCACGGCCGTCGCCGACCTCGGCAAGCGGCACATCCTCGAACAGGAAGGACTCAACACCTGGGGCATCTGGAACTACTCGGACTGGGACGCGTTCACCGCGGTCGTCCCCAAGCTCTTCGACTACGGCAAGCAGCGCTGCACGGCGTATCCGCGCTTCGTCGTCCAGCGGCACCTGTTCGACGCGTTCCTGGCGGCGTACCTGCCGGCGGTGCGCACGCTCAGGGTCGGCCACCCGCTCGCCGTCGAGAGCCCTGACGATCCCTGTCCGGAGCTGGACTTCGGGCCGCTGATCAACGCGGCCAAGGCGAAGGAACTGCACGACCAGGTCGCCGAGGCCGTCGACCGGGGCGCCGTCCCCCTGCACCGCGGGAGGCCGACCGATGCCCGGTTCCTGCCCGGCCAGGACACCTCGGCGTACGTCCAGCCGGTCACGTTGCTCAACCCGCCCCCGTCCTCCCCGCTCCACCACGCTGAGCCGTTCGGCCCGGTCGACACCATCGTCCTGGTCGACACGGAGGCGGAACTGCTGGCCGCGATGAACGCTTCCAACGGGGCGCTGGTGGCCACCCTGTCCACGGACGACCGGGCGACCTACGAGCGGCTGGCCCCGCAGATCCGCGCCTTCAAGGTCGGCCACGGCACGCCACGCTCCAGGGGCGACCGCGACGAGCTGTTCGGCGGGCTCGGCGCGTCCTGGCGCGGCGCTTTCGTCGGCGGCGACCTCCTGGTCCGTGCCGTGACCCAGGGCCCACCGGGGGAGCGGCTGCCCGGGAACTTCCCGGACCACCAGCTGCTGCCGTCAGCCACCGGCTCATGACGTGACCGCGCCCCCTCTTCCGGGGTGGCACCCGCATCCACGGGTGCCACCCCGCCCGCCCCGCCACTTGCTCGATGCCCAGCCCCACAGCCCCACAGACCCACAGACCCGCGGATCCACAGACCCGCGGACCACGGCCCCCGACCCTCGGCCGCCGGCGTGCTCCCGTGAGTGGTCGGCACGTCACCCGCGGTGACATCGCGAGGGCGTCGCGTCACACGGCTCACCGACGCCTCCGGCGGACGGAAACGCAGGTGAAAGGCACTGCGAAAGCTTGGTATGGTTGTCCATGTCGCCGCGGGGGACCCCCCGGCAAGGCGGCAGACACCTGGTCCGGGTGGCGGAATGGCAGACGCGCTAGCTTGAGGTGCTAGTGCCCTTTATCGGGCGTGGGGGTTCAAGTCCCCCCTCGGACACTTACACAAAGACATATCAATCTGTATCAATGAGTCACTTGTGCGGGTCGAGGGTTACCTTGGCCCGCACGAGTCGTTTCCGGGAACGAGTCGTTCCCGGGAACGAGGCGTCTCCGGACTCGGGCTCGTCCGCGCAGGCCGCAGAGGCCACATGACCCTCATCGGTACCGTCGCTTCACAGAACACACACACCATCCCATTACTCCTTTAAGTTTCAAGCGCTACGCTCACCGGCAGTCGAGTGGTCGAGGCGGCCCACCCGCCGCGGCACTCGCACCTTCCTCCCCACAGGCACAGGAGCTCGGTGTGCATGACGGCGACGTAGTGGTGATCGGCGGCGGCTATGCGGGCGTCCGGCTGGCGAAACGGCTGGACGGGACGGCGCGGGTCACGCTCGTGGACCGCAAGGAGGTCTTCTTCCACCGCATCGCCTCCCTGCGCGCCGGCGTGCGCCCGGAGTGGGCGGCGACCCCCTTCATTCCGTACGACCGGCTGCTGCACCACGGACGCGTGGCCGTCGGCAAGGTGGTCCGCATCGACACCGCCGAGCGGCAGGTCGTCCTGGCGACGGGCGAGCGGCTCCGGTACGACGTGGTGGTGATCGCCACCGGCGCCGACTACCCGGAACCGGCCCGCTTCACCGGCACCACCACCGAGGAGGCCGCCAAGTCCTTCGCCGAACACCAGCAGAAGGTCGCCACCGCCGAACACGTCCTCGTCGTCGGCGGCGGCCCCTCCGGTGTCGAGCTCAGCGCCGAGATCCGCCTGGCCCGGCCCGACGCCCGGGTCACGCTCGCCCACTCCGGGCCCGAACTGCTCCATTCCACGGGCAGCACGCGGGCCGGGCACAAGGCCCGCGCCTGGCTGGAGTCCCACGACGTGGAGGTGCGGCTCGACTCCTTCATGTCCCCCGGCAACGACTACGGCACCTATCGCGACGCCCAGGGGAACGTCATCGAAGCCGACCTCTCCTTCTGGGCCACGGGCACCACCCCGAACACCCTCTGGCTGCGGCTGGCCGGGCACGGTGACTGGCTGAACGGGAGCGGACACGTGAAGGTCGACCGGACGCTGCGCGTCGAGGGCCGGCTGGACGTGTTCGCGGTGGGCGACGTCAACGACGCAACCGAACTCAAGATCACCCCGGCCGCGCTCGCCCAGGCGGACCTCGCCGCCCACAACATCCGCGCCCACCTGCGCAGTTCCGGCAGACACCGCAGACAGCCCCGCTTCTACCGGCCGATCCAGCGCACCCCGCTCATCGTGCCGTTCGGCCCGGCGGACGGAGTGACGCTGCTGCCCGTGCCGGGCGGCGAGACCACGGTCCTCGGCAGCCGCACCACCACCCTCGCCAAGGCGAAGACCCTCATGACCCCCTACATGAGGCGCCAGCTCGGATACACCGCGGCCTGAGGCACCGGACCGCTGCCCACAGCCACCGGGCCACCGGGCCCGCCCCACGTTGTTCGCGGGGAGCCGAGTGAGCGGCTCACTGAACGGCGACGATGACACGGTCCGGCACAGGCGCGGAGGTGATCACGCCGAGCGGCCGAGCACGGGCCTCGTCCCTTCTGGTCAGTCCCGTTGCCTCTGTCGCCGGATGCGGTCGGTGATCTCCCCCCGCTCCGTCTCCCACCAGGGGCGGAGGAGATCGCCCGCGGGCCCCGGGGCCGGTCGCCGCGTGCGCGGGGCCGCGGGGACGAGTTCCGCCTCCAGGCGACGGTCGAGGGCAGCGGCGCGGACGCGCTCGTGGCGTGCCCACTGCACGAGGAGCGCCAGGAGGAAGGGGACTGCGGCCAGTTCGGCGATGCCGAGCATCGCCCCGCCGCCGAGCTGCTGGTCGTACCGGGGATCAGGCGCCCAGGACGGGGTGTGGTGCAGGTACCAGGCCCCGGCGATCAGCGTGCCGTGGGTCATCACCACCACACCCGGCACGGCGTCGACGATCCCGTCGAGGAAGACCAGCGCCGCCCGGACCGGGTGGCTGCACCAGGCGGGCAGCGCCTGTTCGTGAGTGAGCACCGGCACCACGAACAGGCAGCCCGCCAGCAGAAGGTGCAGATACATCAGCTCGTGCAGCCAGCCCAGCCGCAGAGCGGTGGCGAAGTACGGCGTGAGGTACACCGTCAGCTCCGTGGCCAGCACCAGGACCGTGCTGACCAGCGGGAACGTCAGCAGCCGCAGCACCCGCCCGGTCAGGGCCCGCCGGACCCGGGCCGCGACGCGCTCCGGCAGGGCCCGGACGGCCAGCCCCAGCGGATCCCCGAGGGCCAGGCCCAGCGGCGCGACCAGGTCGAGCAGAACGTTCTGCACGGTGGCCGGCCAGAACAGCACGTGGTCGTACCCGGCGAGCGCGGACATCGTGGCCACGACCAGCCCGCCCAGCCCGAGCAGCGTGAACGCCGCGACGCGCCCCGGCGGCCAGCGCTCACCGCGGCGGCGCAGGCGCAGCACGCCCCAGCCGTACAGAGCGCCCAGCGCGACGACCAACAGCAGCGCGGGCACGTCCGGTTGCCAGGAGGTCAGCAGCCGGGACGTGGTCAACTCCGGTGGGACTCCCGCCGAGTTGCCGGCCATGCGGATTGTCCTTCCTCGGGCCTGTGGTGGGAGCCGGAGGGGGCGGCTCCGCCGTGACGCTAGCCCCGGCAGGTAAGGACGAGGCGCGGGCGTGTCTTACCGGCCCGCCTGTGGGGCGTCGTGCCGCCCCACGCCCACCGGGGCCGGAAATCCCGTGCCCGCGGCCTTTTCGGTTCCCTATCCACCCGCGCCGGTGCGACCCTGTGCGCGCCGGACGCGCCACTCGTCCTGGAACCGCCGGGCGCGGCCGAACCGGTCGTGTCCGTGGCGGTCGAGGCACGCAAGGCCACCGACACCGGCCGCCTGGCCTCGGCCCTCGCCCGGCTGGCCGAGGAGGTGCCCTCGCTCGTCGTGCGGACCGACCCGGAGACCGGGCAGACGGTCCTGTCGGGCATGGGCGAGCTGCACCTGGAGGTCGCGGTGGAGAAGCTGCGGCGCCATCAGGGGCTGGACGTGAACGTCGGCCGGCCGAGGGTGAGTTACCGGGAGACGGTGGCCCGCGGCGTGACCGGCCTCGTCCACCGGCACGTCAAGCAGGACGGCGAGGCGGGGCAGTTCGCGCAGGTCGTCCTCGACGTCGAGCCACTGGGAGCCGCCGAGGAAGGTGCGACGGGCTTCGAGTTCCGCTCGACGGTCGTCGGCGGGCGCGTCCCACAGGAGTACGTCCGCGCGGTCGAGGCCGGATGCCGGGACGCGCTGGCCGAGGGCCCGCTCGGCGGTCACCCGGTGACCGGCCTGCGCGTCACCCTCACCGACGGCGCGACCCACGTGAAGGACTCCTCGGAGACCGCGTTCCGCGCCGCCGGCCGGTTCGGGCTCCGCGAGGCCCTGCGCGCCTGCTCGATGGTCCTCCTGGAACCGGTCGTCGAGGTCACGGTCACCGTGCCCGAGGACGCGGTGGGCGGCGTGCTCGGCGACCTCGCGGCCCGCCGCGGCCGGGTGACGGGCTCCGTCACCCTCGGGCACATGCGCCGGCGCGGCGGTCGTCACCGCGACCGTGCCGCTGGCCGAGCTGTTCGGCTACGCGACCCGCCTGCGCAGCCGGACCCAGGGCCGCGGCACGTTCACGGCGCGGCCGACGGGGTACGCTGCGGCGCCGCTCGCGACACCGACGCGGTAGCGGGCAGGGGCGGCCCCACCCGTTACGAGGGGTGGGGCCGCCCCGGTGGCACCGAGCTCCGGATCAGGGGCCGTTCTCGCCGTGGCCCGGTCCAGGGTCGCGTACGTGCCGCTCCGCCCCGAGCGCCTCCTACGTGCCGCTCCGCCCCGAGCGGCACGAACCCGGGCCCGTGGCCCGTATCCGTAGCAGCGTCCGCATCGGCATCCGCACAAGTATCGCTCCCGGCCCCTAAACCGGTTGCCCCCCTCGCCCCTCGCTGTCAGGCTCGCCGCCATGCCCACCTTCACCGCCTCCGACGGCACCACCCTCGCCCACCACGTCACCGGAGACGGCCCGGCGCTGGTCTGCCTGCCCGGGGGGCCGATGCAGGACTCCGTGTACCTGGGTGAACTCGGCGGACTGACCGCCCACCGCAGCCTGGTCCGGCTGGACCTGAGAGGCACGGGCCGTTCGGCGACACCCGAGGACCCCGCGTCGTACCGGTGCGACCGGCAGGTCGACGACGTCGAGGCCCTCCGGGAGGAGCTGGGCCTGGACCGGCTGGACCTCCTGGCCCACTCCGGTGGCGCGAACCTGGCGGTCCTCTACGCCGCCCGCCACCCCGACCGCGTGGCCCGGCTCGCCCTGATCACCCCCAGCACCATGGCGGTGGGCCTGCCGGTCACCGCCGAGGACCGCCTGGCGACCGCACGCCTGCGCCGTGAGGAACCGTGGTTCAGCCCGGCGTACACGGCCCTGGAGGCGATCACCGAAGGCCGGGCCACGCCCGACGCCTGGGAGGCCATCGCCCCCTTCCACTTCGCCCGCTGGGACGACGAGGCGCGCGCTGTCCGGGCGGCCGAGGCCGAGCAGCGTAACGACGAGGCGGCGGCCGTCTACGCCGCCGACGGCGCCTTCGCCCCGGACACCACCCGCACGGCCCTCGCCGCGCTCCCGGCCCCCGTCCTCGTGCTGGCCGGCGAGTACGACGTGGCGGCGCCGGTGCGCGTGATGACGGAGTACGCCGCGCTGTTCCCGGATGCCGAGCTGGTCGTCCAGCCCGGGGCGGGGCATTTTCCGTGGCTGGACGATGCGGGGCGGTTCGGGACGGCCGTGGGAACGTTCCTGAGGTGAGGAACCGGGGGGTCGCCGCGTCGCAACGTATGGCGCGCACCGAAGGGCCGTGACGGAACGTCAAGGCCGCACGAGAACCCGCCCCCCGGCTGCACACCGTTGAGTGGGGCTGCTTCCCCCTGCTCATGGCCGCTCATCGTGCCGCGCCGCCGGGCTGCGGCCGCGACGGCCTGATCCGTCTACTCGACGCGGCGGGCATCGAGTAGACGGGGGCCGGGGACGTTTCCGGGTCAGCAGTCCCTGAACTCCGGCGACTGATTCAGCACCTGCGACCGCACCGACGTGAACCGCGCGTACGTCTCCCCGTCCCGTGCCTCCGGGCGGAAGGCCGCCACCCGGTGGCAGTTCTGGAAGGCCAGGGAGATGCCGAAGTGGCGCTCCAGGCTGCCGCGGATCGCGTCGCTGGCGAGGGCGCGCAGGAGCTGGCCGCGCTCCTTCTCGGACGGGGGAGGGGTCTGGTTGTCGGTGAACTCGGTGTCGCCGTCCTTGAGTTCGGCGGCGAGGGAGGCGATCAGGTCGTAGGCGTAGGGGAGGGACGTGCGGACGGTGTCCACGAAGTCCTCCTCGAGGATGTCACCGCGCTCGGCTTCGGCGAGGAGCTTCGGGGAGACGTCGAGAGACATGTAGGGGTGTCCTGTCTGGTGGTGGCTGGCTTGAGTGGGGGTTGGCAAGACGGGGGTCGGGAAGGCGGGGGTCAGGCCAGGGCCGCCGGGCCCGGGACGAAGTCCGGGTCCACCTGGTCGGCCAGGTTCCGGCCCGTACGCGCGTCCGCCCAGGACCGGGCGTTGCGCAGGTGGAACTCGACGGCGTGGCGGTGCAGTCGTTCCCAGTCGCGGGGGTGGGTGTCGACGGCCTCGCGCAGGACGTTCAGCGCGTGCCG
This sequence comes from Streptomyces deserti, assembly GCF_054782695.1. Lineage (NCBI taxonomy): Bacteria > Bacillati > Actinomycetota > Actinomycetes > Kitasatosporales > Streptomycetaceae > Streptomyces > Streptomyces deserti. The sequence goes on along the minus strand of NZ_BAAGRZ010000002.1, from coordinate 383,088 downwards.
GTTGTGGGGTTCCAGGGCGTCCAGCGCGTCCAGGCCGGCGCTCTCGGTGCGGCCCTGTTCGGCCGCGCGGACCCAGGAGGAGTGCACCAGGTGGGTCAGGAGGTCGTCCCCCACCTGCTCCTTGAGGAAGAGCAGGTCGTCCTCGCAGGTCACCTTGTTGCCGACGACCGCGATCCGGATGCCGAACTGCTCGGCGTGCTCCCGGTACTGGCGGTAGACCGAGACGCCTTTGCGGGTGGGTTCCGCCACCAGGAACGTCATGTCGAACCGGGTGAACAGGCCGGAGGCGAAGGCGTCCGCACCGGCGGTCATGTCGACGACCACGTACTCGCCGGGGCCGTCGACCAGGTGGCCCAGGTACAGCTCCACCGCGCCGAGCTTGGAGTGGTAACAGGCCACCCCCAGGTCGCTCTCGTCGAACTCGCCCGTCACCATCAGCGGCACGCCGCCCGCCCGGCCGACGTGCCGAGCGTGCAGTTCGTCGTCACCGAGCAGGCGCAGCAGGCGTGAGCCGCGGCCCGGCGGGGTCGTCTTGATCATGGCGTCGGGGGAGGGGACGCGGGGGTTGGTCCCGCGCAGGTAGTCCTTGATCTCCGCCAGGTGCGGGCCCAGGGGAGGGGCGGTGAAGGGCCGCTCCTCCTCGGGGGCGAGCGCCTGGGCCAGGTGCTGGTTGATGTCGCCGTCGATGGCGAGGACCGGGGCACCGGAACGCGCCAGATGACGGGAGAAGAGCGCCGACAGTGTGGTCTTGCCGCTGCCGCCCTTGCCGACGAACGCGATCCTCACGAGCGCTCCGAGTTGTTGAAAATGAATGTCATGTGGCTAGGTTGGTGTGTGGTCCGGGTGGTGTCAAATCGGCTGTCGTGCAGCCGACTTGGCGGGCGGCCCCGCGGTCGCCCGCTGCCGGTGATCAGCTGGTTCCGCTTAATGCATATGATGTGCAAGTGCGCGACTACAGCATCAGGACGGCGACCCCGGAACACCTCGACGGTGCGCGAGCGGTGATGCTCGACACCGTCTACCGCGACTTCGGCACCGGCTACGTGCCCCGCTGGCACGGCGACATCATCGACCCGGCCTCCGCCTATCTCACCCCCGCCCGCCACACCCTCCTCGTCGCGCTCGACCCGGACAGTGGAGACGTCGTCGCCACCGCCGCCCTCGACTCCCGCGGACCCGCCCACCCGCCGAACCCGCGCCACCTCGCCGAGCGCTACCCCTCGGACGAGACCGCGCAACTGCGCCGCGTGTACGTCCGTCCCGGCCACCGCAGGCAGGGCCTGGCCCGCCGGCTGGTCGGGGAACTGCTCGCGTTCGCCGAGGCGGACGGCGGCTATCGCGCCGTCTACCTGCACACGGACCCGTCCGTACCGGGCGCCGAGGCCTTCTGGCGGTCCATCGGCAAAGTCGTGCACGACGAGCGCGAGGACCCGGGCGGCGGCAACGGCGTCGTCCACTTCGAGATACCGATGGGGCGGTGACCCGTGCGTCCGCTGCCTTCCCGTCTGCTCGCGGGCCTCGCTGTCGTCCCGCTCCTGACCGGCTGCTTCGCCTCCCGAGGCGGCGACCTGCCGGATGGCGCCGACAGCGGCTCCCGGCTGCGCGTCGCCCTCGCCTTCCCGCCCGCCGAGCGCCTCTCGCCGTACGGCGCCGACGCCACGATCCTCAGCCGGCTCGGTGTCACCGAGGGCCTGACCGTGCTCGACGCCAACGGCGCCGCGTCCCCCGCGCTCGCCGCGTCCTGGCGCCGCGAGAACGCCCGCACCTGGCAGTTCACCCTGCGCGAGGCCGTCTTCCAGGACGGCACCGACGTCACACCGGCCGCCGTCGCCGCCGCCCTGACCCGCGCCACGAAGGCGAAGCCCGCACCCGCCGCCCTCTCCGGCGTCACCCTCACCGCCCAGGCCGACGGCAGCCGCGCCGTACGGATCACCACCACCGAACCCGACCCCGTCCTGCCGCTGCGCCTGTCCAGCCCGAGCCTCGCCGTGTTCTCCGCGCAGGCCTACGGCAAGGACGGCCGCGTCGACCCCGTCGGCACCGCCACCGGGCCCTTCGAGCTCACCGAGGTCAACGGCTCCACCTCCGCCACCCTCGACCGCTTCGACGACTACTGGGCCGGCCGCGCCCAGGCCTCCGGCATCGACGCCCGCTTCATCGCCGACGGCACCGCCCGCGCCAACGCCCTGCGCACCGGACAGGTCGACCTCGCCGAGGCCGTCCCCGTCTCCCAGGCGGCCACCCTCGACCAGGGCACCCGCCGCGAGACCGCAACCACCCGCACCACCAGCCTGCTGCTCAACTCCGCCTCCGGCCCCTTCAAGGACCCGGAACTGCGCGCCGCCGCCCGCCGGGCCGTCGACACCTCCGCGCTCGCCAAGGGCGTGTACGAGGGCCACGCCGATCCCGGCACCGGCATCTACGGGCCCGCGGTGACCTGGGCCGAGGGCAAGCGCCTCAAGCCCACCGGCCGGGCGAAGGCGGCCGGCCCCAAGGGCACCTCCCTCACCCTCGCCACGTACGACAACCGGCCCGAACTCCCCGAAGTGGCCCAGGTGCTGAAGCAGCAGCTGGAGAAGGCCGGGTTCACGGTCAGGCTCCAGGTGCGCGAGTACTCGCGGCTGGAGAGCGACGCCCTCAACGGGAAGTTCGACGCGTTCGTCCTCGCCCGCAACACCCTCGTCGACACCGGCGACCCCGTCGCCGTCCTCGCCGGCGACTACACCTGCGACGGCGGCTTCAACATCGCCCAGCTGTGCGACAAGGCCGTCGACCGGGCCGTGGCCCGGGCCGAGCAGGCCGCCGACGCCGCGAAGCGCCAGGACGCGGCCATGGCGGCGGAGGCGGCGATCCTCGGCACCGACGCCGTGGTGCCGCTGGTCCACCAGCGCATCATCACCGGCGTCGGCACCTCGGTGCGGGGCGTCCTCCTCGACCCGTACGAGCGCACCCTCGTCGGCACGGGAACGCGGCGCTGAACGATGAGGCAGGTCCTGTGGCGGGCCGCGCTCGCGATCGCCCTCGTGTGCGGCATCGGGCTGCTGCCCTGGCTGACGCACACCGACCCGGCCCTGACCGTGCTCAAAGCCCGGTCCGCCGACCGCGACCCCAGCCCCGAGGTGCTGGCCGACATCCGCGGCCGACTGGGCCTCGAACAGGGCCCGTTGACTCTCCTCGGGCAGTGGCTCGGCGGACTGTGGCGCGGGGACGCCGGACGATCGTGGATCTCCGGCGGCGAGGTCATGCCCGACGTGCTGCGGGCACTGGGCGCCTCACTGCTGCTGATGGCCGTGGCGCTCGGGGTCGCCGTCTGCACCGCCGGGCTCGTGTGCGCCCGCACCCTCCGTACGGCCGGCCGCTCCCGCAGGGGCGGCACCGGCTCCGCGATGCTCGCCGCCCTGCCCGAGTTCCTCACCGCGTCCGTACTCGCCACCGTCGTCGGTGTGCAACTGGGCTGGCTGCCCGCGCTCGGCTGGTACGGGCCGCAGTGGACGGTGCTGCCCGCGCTCGCCCTCGGCCTGCCCGCCGGCGCCGTGCTCGGGCGGCTCCTTGACGACCTGCTGCCCGGCGCGTTCGGCGAACCGTGGGTGCTGGCCGCCGCCGCACGCGGCATACCCGGCCGGCGCATCGCCCGCCAGGCGGTACGCCGCTGCGTGCCCGCCCTGCTGCCCAACCTCGGCCTGTTCGTCGTCGGCCTGACCGGCGGGGCCGTCGCCGTCGAGCAGATCTTCGACATCCCCGGCCTCGGCCGCACCACCCTCCAGGCCGCCCTCGCCCAGGACCTGCCCGTCCTCCAGGCCGGCACCCTCGCTCTGCTCCTGATCGGGGCCGCGGCGACCGGCGCCTGCCGGCTCGCGGCCCGGCTCCTCATCGGGCCGGCCCTGCGCGACGGTGCGCTGCCGACGCTGCACCGGCCGGTGGCGGCCGTCGACCGTAATCCGTCGATTGTCGACGGGAATTCGGTGGCCGTGGCCGGGAGTCCGGTGTCTGAGGCTGGGAGCTTGGTGTCTGCGGCCGGGAGTCGGGCGTCTGAGGCCGGGAGTTTGGTGTCTGCGGCTGGGAGCTCGGTGTCTGCGGACAGGAGTCCGGTGTCTGAGGCTGGGACTTCGGTGTCTGCCGCCGCGAGTCGGGCGTCTGTGGCCGGGAGTCCGGCTTTCGCGGACAGGAGCCCGGTGTCCGCAGCCAGCAATCCGGCGATCGCCTACCGAGTCCTGGCGCCGGTCCGCAGGATCCGGCGGATGGCATACCGTCTGCCGCTCGCTCGCCGGATCCCGCCGCTCGCTCGGCAGAGGTCGCCGCTTGCTCGCCGGATCCCGCCGCTCGCTCGGCAGAGGTCGCCGCTTGCTCGCCGGATCCCGTCGACTGCCGACCGAATCCCGCCGACAGCCCCCCGACGCCGAGTCCTTCCCTTCACCGACCGGATCCTGCCGACCGTCCGCCGACTCCTGCCCACTGCCTACCGCATCCAGCCGATTGCATACAGTGCCCTCCTCCTCGGCCTCCTCGCACTCGGCCTCCCCCGCGACCCTCTCGCCCTCAACACCGGCGGACGGCTCCAAGCTCCGTCCCCGGCACACCCGTTCGGCACGGACGCGCTCGGCCGGGACCTGCTCGCCCGGGTCGGGCACGGCGCCCTCGACACGCTGCTGCTCGCCCTCGCCATCAGTGCCGCGGCCCTGTGCATCGGTGTCCTGCTGGGGCTGGTGCCCCGGCTGTCCGGGCCGCTCGTCGACACCGTCAACGCCGTACCGCCGGTCCTCGCCGCGCTCCTCGTCACCGCCGTCGCGGGCAGCGGAGCCGCCACGCCCGTGCTCGCGGTGACCGCCGTCGCCTGGGCCCCGCTCGCCGCGCACACCGCCGCGCTGCTGCGGCAGGAACGCGCCACCCTGCACCTCGCGGCCGCCCGCGGCCTGGGCGCGGACCGCTGGTACCTGCTGCGCCGCGAACTGCTGCCCGCCGTCCTGCCGTCCGTGACCCGCCACGCCCTGCTCCGGCTGCCCGGCGTGGCCCTCGCCCTCGCCTCGCTCGGCTTCCTCGGTCTCGGTGCCCAGCCGCCGTCCCCGGAATGGGGCCTGCTGCTCGCCGAGAACCAGCCCTACGCCGAACGCGCCCCCTGGGTCGTTCTCGCCCCCGCGGCCGCCCTCGCCCTGCTCGGTGCGCTGGCGGTCACCGCTGCGGGCGGCGTACGGCGACCGCGCCGGACCCCTCGTAGACCGCAGGAGGTCACCGAACGACCTTCGCCCGCAACGGAGTTGGTGGGATCCCGATGACTCGGACGAACCCGGGCGGCTCCGGCCGCCGCCCTCTGGCCTCCCGGGCGACCGGCCTGCGCGGGTCGCCCGGCCGGACCCGTCTGTCGCCTCTGCTGCGGCTGCTGATCGTCACCCAACTCGCCTTCAACATCGGCTTCTTCGCCGTGCTGCCCTTCCTGTCCGAGCACCTGGGGCAGGCGATCGGCATGGCCGGCTGGCTGGTGGGCCTCGTGCTGGGGCTGCGGACGTTCAGCCAGCAGGGCCTGTTCGTGGTGGGCGGGGCGCTGGCGGACCGGTACGGCATCCGGCCGGTGGTGCTCGCGGGCTGCGTGCTGCGCATCGCCGGGTTCGGGTGGCTCGGATACGCGCGGCAGACCTGGTCGGTCATCGGTGCGGTGCTGCTGATCGGGTTCGCCGCCGCGCTGTTCTCACCGGCGGTCGAGTCGGAGGTCGCCCGGCAGGCGGTCGTCTGGGAGGAGGCGGGCGGCGGGTCCCGGACCCGTGTGCTGGCGCTGTTCACCGTGGCCGGTCAGGCCGGGGCGTTCCTCGGGCCGCTGCTCGGCGCGCTGCTGCTCGCGGTGGACTTCCGTACGGCCTGCCTGGCCGGTGCCGGAATCTTCGTCCTGGTCCTCGCCGGGCACGCCCGGCTGCTTCCCCAGCACATCCCCGGCCGGGCGCGCACCCGGATGAAGGGCGGGCTGCGGATGCTGGTGCGCAACCGCCGTTTCCTCGCGCTGTGCTGCGCGTACGGCGCCTATCTGCTCGCCTACAACCAGCTCTATCTGGCCCTGCCCGAGGAGGTGGAGCGCGCCACCGGCTCACAGGCGGCGCTGGCCTGGTTGTTCGCGCTGTCGTCGCTGCTGGTGGTGACCGCGCAGCTGCCGGTCACACGTTGGGTGGGGGAGCGGCTCGCGCTGCGCCGGTCCATGGCGGCCGGACTGCTGCTGATCGCCGCCGGGTTCGCGGTCGTGGCGGTGGCGCGGCCCGCCGGGTGGACGGGAGCGGCGGGGCTGGTGCCCGCGGCCGGTTTCGTCGTCCTGCTCACCCTCGGTCAGATGCTGGTCGCGCCCGTGGCGCGGGCCTGGGTGCCCGACCTCGCCGAGGAGGGCCGGCTCGGGCTGTACACCGGGGCGCTGTCCTCGGTGTCCGGCCTGATCGTGCTGCTCGGCAGCTCCGCGACCGGCGGCCTGCTCGACGCGGGGCTGCCGCCGGCCGTGCCCTGGCTGGTGCTGGCCGCCGTACCGGCAGCGGCGGTGGTGCTGCTGCCGCGCCGCGACTGAGCCGGTGTCATCCGGCGGTCAGCGGCCGACTCGTGAAACGTGGAGCGACTACCCCGGACCTCACCCGGCGACCAGCTCACGCACCTGCGTCCCGGCCGGAGCCGCCTGGACCCGCGACGTGCGCCACAGCCACAGCACGTCCCGCCCGAACGACCACACCAGCAGTCCCAGCGCCAGCGCCACCACCCCGAAGTTGGCCGCGTACGGCAGCAGGTCCGCGCCCGCCAGCAGCAGGAGTACGCCCTGCAGCGCGGCCACGGTCTTGCGGGCCGTGCTCGGCGGCAGCGGGGCGGTCAGCCAGGGCCACACGCGGGCCGCGGCGACGAACACGTACCGCATCCCGCCGATCAGCAGCACCCACAGGCCCATCTGCATCGACACGTACACACTGAGCACCAGGATCAGGAACGCGTCGACCTCCATGTCGAAGCGGGCGCCCAGCGGCGTCGACGTGCCGGTGCGGCGGGCGACCTTGCCGTCGACGCCGTCGAGGATGAGGGCCACCGCGGTCAGACCGACGAACAGCGAGACCGGCGGTGAGCTGTGGAAGGAGTCCGCGACCAGGGCGGTCACCCCGCCGACGAGCGTCGCGCGGCCGAGGGTGACCCGGTTGGCGGCGCCGAAGCTGCGCAGCCGGGAGCGGTGCAGGGCCCGGGAGAGCACCGCCCAGGTGGCGAACGCGAACGCCAGGCCGGTCAGCCAGCCGGCCGGGCCCATGCCGATGGCCGTGCCGAGCAGGCCCAGCAACAGGACCTGCACACCCGCCCCCACGGCGGTCTCCTGCTGGACGAGCCTCGCGTCATATGTACTGTTCAGGGCCACCGAACATCCTCCGGCCGTGTGACAGAGTCGATCAACGCCGCTACCTTGTGCGCGGCCTGCGCACCACTCGATGCACCACTCGGTACGCAAGCAGCTTCCCGATCGTTCAGGAGGACTTGGATGAACCGCACCGCACGTGCGTTCTGGATCGACTCGCCTGGACGCGGCCGGATACGGGACGCCGAACTGCCCCAGCCGGGCGAGGAGGAGGTGCTCGTCCGCACCCTCTACTCCGGGGTGAGCCGCGGCACGGAGACCCTCGTCTTCCGCGGCGGAGTGCCCGGGAGCCAGTACGCGGCGATGCGGGCGCCGTTCCAGGAGGGCGACTTCCCGGGCCCGGTGAAGTACGGCTACCTGAACGTCGGGGTCGTGGAGGCAGGACCTGAATCCCTGCGCGGCCGTACCGTCTTCTGCCTGTACCCGCACCAGACCCGGTACGTCGTCCCGGCCGGTGCCGTGACGCCCGTGCCGGACGGCGTGCCCGCCGAGCGTGCCGTGCTCGCCGGGACCGTGGAGACCGCCGTGAACGCCCTGTGGGACGCGGCGCCGCTGGTCGGCGACCGGATCGCCGTGGTCGGCGGCGGCATGGTCGGCTGCTCGGTGGCCGCCCTGCTGGCCCGTTTCCCCGGCGTACGCCTCCAACTGGTCGACGCCGACCCGGCGAGGGCCGAGGTCGCCGAGGCGCTCGGCGTCGCCTTCGCCTCGCCCGAGGACGCCCTCGGCGACTGCGACCTGGTCGTCCACGCCAGCGCCACCGAACAGGGCCTCGCCCGGTCCCTGGAGCTGCTGGCCGCCGAGGGCACGGTCGTCGAACTGAGCTGGTACGGCGACCGGAAGGTCGGCCTCCCGCTGGGTGAGGACTTCCACTCCCGGCGGCTGGTCATCCGCAGCAGCCAGGTCGGCACCGTCTCCCCGCGGCGCGCCGGCCGTACGTACGCCGACCGGCTGGCCCTCGCCCTCGACCTGCTCGCCGACCCCGCCCTGGACGCCCTGGTCACCGGAGAATCCGCCTTCGAGGAACTGCCCGACGTGCTGCCGAGGATCGCCTCCGGCGAGATCCCGGCGCTGTGCCACCGCGTCCGCTACGGCGACGCCGGCTGACCCGGCCGAAGACACCGGGCCCAGACATCCGCTGACGAATCGTTCAATCTGGTACGACAGGCTGGTACGAGGAGCGCCTGACCTGAGAAAAGACGTACCGGAGGCTGAACGCGGGATCGCGGACAGCCGTACTACCCGGCATCCCCGGCAGCGATCAGCCGGGGAGCAGACGCGCCGCACCTGGAGGGTCGTCCGTTGTTCAGCATCACCGTCCGCGATCACATCATGATCGCCCACAGCTTCCGCGGAGAGGTCTTCGGACCCGCGCAGCGCCTGCACGGGGCCACGTTCCTCGTGGACGCCACGTTCCGGCGCGAACAGCTGGACGAGGACAACATCGTCGTCGACATCGGACTGGCCACCCGGGAACTCGGGGCGGTCGTCAGCGAGCTCAACTACCGCAACCTCGACAACGAACCCGACTTCGCCGGCATCAACACGTCCACGGAGTTCCTGGCCAAGGTCATCGCCGACCGTCTCGCCGAGCGCATCCACAAGGGCGCCATGGGCGAGGGCGCCAAGGGCATCGCGGGCATCACCGTCACGCTGCACGAGTCGCACATCGCCTGGGCGAGTTACGAGTGTGCGTTGTGACCGACACGACCATCGAGCGGCCGGAGCGGGCCGGGCGGGCGACTTTGAACTACGTGCCCGTACAGCACGCCGCCCTGAAGAACGCCGAGATCATCCCCATGTCCCTGCGCTCCGTGCACTTCGTCATGCCGGGCGGCGTCGACGACCCGGCCGTCCCCAGCGGGGGCAACGCCTATGACCGGCGCGTGTGTCTGGACCTGCCCGGCTTCGGCTGGCAGGTGCTCAAGCACGCGGTGGCCGGTGACTGGCCCCGGCCTGGGGCGGCGGCCCGTGCGGAACTCGCCCGCACGCTGCGGGAGTTGCCGGACGGCACCGCCGTCCTGCTCGACGGGCTCGTCGCCTGCGGCGTCCCGGAGATCGTCGTCCCCGAGGCGGAACGGTTGCGCATGGCCGTCCTCGTCCACCTCCCGCTCGGCGACGAGACGGGCCTCGACCCCGCCGTGGCGGCCGAACTGGACGCCCGGGAGCGTGCGGTGCTGCGGGCGGTGCCGGCCGTGATCGCGACCAGCGACTGGGCGGTGCGCCGCCTCGTCTCCCACCACGGCCTCGCCCCGGACCGCGTGCACGTCGCCGCCCCCGGCGCCGACATCGCGCCGCTCGCGCCCGGCACCGACGGCGTCTCCCGGCTGCTGTGCGTCGCCGCCGTCACCCCGCGCAAGGGACAGCACCGGCTGGTGGAGGCGCTGGCCCAGGTGGCCGACCTGCCCTGGAGCTGCGTGTGCGTGGGCGGCCTGACCCAGGACCCCGGGTACGTCGCCCATCTGCGCACACTCATCGACAAGTACGGCCTTCAGGACCGGCTGGAGCTGGCGGGGCCGCTGTCCGGCGCCGCACTCGACGCCAGTTACGCCGCCGCCGACCTGATGGTCCTCACCTCGTACGCCGAGACGTACGGCATGGCGGTGACGGAGGCGCTGGCGCGGGGCATCCCCGTGCTGGCGACGGACGTCGGCGGCCTGCCGGAGGCGGTCGGACGCGCCCCCGACGGCGGGGTGCCCGGCATCCTCGTCCCGCCGGAGAACCCGGCGGCCATCGCCGCCGAACTGCGCGGCTGGTTCGGCGAGGCCGACGTACGCCGCCGCCTCAAGGCCGCCGCCCGCGGCCGCCGCGTCGCCCTCGACGGCTGGGCGGCCACGGCACAGAGTCTGGCCGCGGTCCTGCGCCGACTCCCGACCGAACCCCGGAGGGCCGCATGACGAACCCGGCGACGACACAGCACAGCGGGACGCTCCCGGCCCAGCCCGGGCCCGGTCAGGCCGCCGAGGCGACGGACGCCGTCATCCCGGGCGCGGGCCCCGCTCCGCGCCCCGGCGAGCGGGCCACCCTGCGGCTGCGGGAGACCGGGCCGGAGGAGACCGGCGAGCCGCCCCGCTACGCACCCGAGTGGCTTCAGCTGCGGGAGCCGGCCGACGCCGCCGCGCGGGCACACGAGGTGCTCGATCCGCTGCGGATCCGGCTCGCCAACCTCCCCCGGCGGGCCGACGGGTTCGTCATCCACGACCTCGGCTGCGGCACCGGCTCGATGGGCCGCTGGCTGGCCCCGCTGCTCGACGGCGCCCAGCACTGGGTCCTGCACGACCGTGACCCCTACCTCCTGCACTTCGCCGCGGTCGGCTCCCCGCGCTCCGCCGCCGACGGCAGCCGGGTCACCGTCGAGACGCGGCGCGGCGACATCGCCCGCCTCACCCCGGACGCCCTGCGCGGCGCGGCCCTGGTGACCGCCTCCGCGCTCCTGGACGTGCTCACCCGCGAGGAGATCGAGACCCTCGCCGCCGCCTGCGCCCAAGCCGGCTGCCCGGCCCTGCTCACGCTCTCCGTGGCCGGACGCGTCGAGCTGACCCCGTCCCACCCGCTGGACGCGGAGCTCACGGAGGCGTTCAACGCCCACCAGCGCCGCACGGGCCTGCTCGGCCCGGACGCGGTCACGGTCGCGGCCGAGGCCTTCGCCGGGCACGGCGCGACGGTACGGCTGCACCCGAGCCCCTGGCGGCTCGGCCCCGACCAGGCCGCGCTGACCGGGCAGTGGCTGCGCGGCTGGGTCGGCGCGGCCGTCGAGCAGCGCCCGGAGCTGCGGGAACGTGCCGAGCAGTACCTGACGCAACGGCTGGGCGCCTGCGCCGCGGGGGAGTTGCGGGTGGTCGTCCACCACACCGACCTGCTCGCCCTGTGCCGGCCGGCGGGCGGGGCGTCATGAGCACGCAGACGGTCGAGGCACGGGTCGTGGCAAGGCCCGTACGCGGAGAGACGGTCGAGGGACGGGCCGTGGCGCGGCCCGTACCCGATGAGACGCGGTCGAGCGCCGAGCCCCGCGCGCCCCGCGCAGCCCGAGCCCGCCGTGCCCCCCGTGCCGTTCTCGCCCGCCTCGGCTCCCGCGGACTCCGCACCCACCTCGGCACTTTCGCCGGCGTCGCCATCCTCACCGTCCTGCTGTGGCGGCTGGGCACCGGCGTCTTCCTGGACGGGCTGCGCAGGATCGACGCGCCGACGCTGCTCGCGGCGCTCGGGATCGGGCTGGTGACCACCGTGTTCAGCGCGTGGCGGTGGGCCCTGGTCGCCCGGGGCCTGCGGATCCGGCTGCCGCTCGGCCCGGCCGTCGCCGACTACTACCGTGCGCTGTTCCTCAACGCGGCCCTGCCCGGCGGCGTCCTCGGCGACGTGCACCGGGCGGTGCGGCACGGGCAGAGCACCGGTGACCTCGGCCGGGGCGTGCGGTCGGTGGTCCTGGAACGGGCCGCCGGGCAGCTCGCGCTGTTCGCCGTCGGCGCGGTGGTGCTGCTGACCATGCCGTCCCCCGTGCTGGCCGAGGCCCGGCACATCGCCCCGCTCGCGGGCCTGGCCGCACTCGGCGCCGTCGCGGTCGTGCTGGCGCTGCGGATGAACCGGGCGCCCTCCCGCCGGAGCCGGGCGCTGCGCGCCACGCTCGCCGAGGCACGCGAGGGGCTGGTCTCCCGGCGGAACGGGCCCGGTGTCGTCGTCTCCTCCGTCGTCGTCCTGGCCGGGTACGTCGCGATGTTCGTGCTCGCCGCCCGCGTCGCCGGAACCACCGCCTCCGTGACGGTGCTGCTGCCGCTCGCCGTGCTGGCGCTGCTCGCCATGAGCCTGCCGCTGAACGTCGGCGGATGGGGTCCCCGGGAGGGCGTCACCGCCTGGGCGTTCGGCGCCGCCGGACTGGGCGCGGGCAAGGGCCTCGCCGTCGCCGTCGTCTACGGGGTGCTCAGCCTCGTGGCGAGCCTGCCCGGCGTCGTCGTGCTCGTCGCCCGCTGGTACGGCGGCCTGCGCGCCCGTTCCGGGCCCGCCGCGACGGACCCGGAAGCGACGGTGCGTCAGCCCCGTCCGGCCCTCTCGTCCGGTCCGGAGGTCAGCAACGAGAAATACGCGCCGAAGGATTCCGCCAGGCTCGCCAGCAGTCGTTTCCCTTTTTCCGCCGAGCCCAGCGAAGGACGGCCGATGACTCCCGAATCGGTGTAGGCGGACATACCGAGGGAGAGCAGATGACGCCGGTCGTCCGCGACGAAATCGCCCGTCTCATAACCGGGGCGGATCATTTCGGGATGAGCGTGCAGAAGGACGGAGGTCTCAATTTCCCCCGCGTGCATGTCGGTGAGCAGCGAGGTGGCCACGCCCGCCCGCTCCCGCGCCGTCTCCCAGTCCTCCGGGGCCGGGAACAGCGCCATCCGCTCGCCGCGCGCGGAGGATTCCTGAACGACGTTGCCCAGTACGTAGTTTCCGCCGTGTCCGTTGACCACCACCAGGGCGTCCACGCCCGACCGGCGCAGCGAAGCCGCTATGTCCCGTATCACCGCGTGAAGGGTCACGGAGGAGATGCTGACGGTCCCCGGCCAGGCCGCGTGCTCGTGCGAGCAGGAGATCGTCACCGGAGGAAGGAGGTGCACCGGGTACGTGTCGGCGATCTCCCGCGCGACGGCGCAGGCGACGAGGGTGTCGGTCGCCAGCGGAAGAAACGGACCGTGCTGCTCGAAGCTGCCGACGGGAAGGACCGCGACCTGCGTTGAGACGCCGGCGCCCCGCGTCCGTACGTCTTCCGTGGTGTCCGCCGGCAGCAGACCGTGCTCCGGACCGTATGCCGCCGACCGCGTTCCCGAACCACTCATTTCTTCACGGCCTTTCGTCTCTGCTTAGGAACTCGAGAATCATGACAGAAAAAGTTGGCGTACTCGGCAAGAAGGCACCGCAGCGCACGGGCGCGGAACGCGTCGTGAATGCCCCGCTGCCCACGGTGTACGGGAAATTCCAGGTGGTCGGCTACCTCGACCACGACCGCGGTGACGAGCAAGTGGCGCTCGTCTACGGTGAGATCGGCACGGACGACGTGCTCGTGCGGCTCCATTCGGAGTGCCTGACCGGTGACGCCTTCGGCTCCCAGCACTGCGAGTGCGGCGACCAGCTCGACTCCGCGCTGCGCGCCGTCGTCGCCGAAGGCGCCGGTGTAGTCGTCTACTTGAGAGGGCACGAGGGCCGCGGCATCGGCCTGCTCGCCAAGCTGCGCGCGATGGCGCTGCAGGCGGAGGGCCTGGACACCGTCGAGGCGAACCTCGCGCTCGGCCTGCCGGTGGACGCCCGCGACTACGGCGTCGCCGCCGAGATCCTGCACGACCTGGGCGTGCGCTCGGTCCGCCTGATGTCCAACAACCCGCGCAAGCGCGAGGCGTTGCTGGAGCACGGCATCAAGGTCGCCGAGCAGGTCCCGCTGCTGATACCGCCGTGCGAGAACAACATCACCTACCTGCGCACCAAGCGGGAGCGCCTCGACCACCACCTGCCCCACCTGGACGCGGCGGCGCACTGGTCATGACGCCCCCGGGGCGGTCTCCCGACACGACAGCGCCGGCCCCGGACGCCTGACCGGGGCCGCCCGTCGTACGCCGTGCCATGCCACCGGTTTTGCGCGGGCACGGCTTCCCCCCGGGGCCGGCCGTCGGCGAGGCCGTGCGCGACCCGTGCCCGGGCCGCGTACCCTTCGAGGACGTCTGCCCGCTCAGCGCCGGCCGGTTCGCGGCCGGACGCCCCGCGCCCGGAGGCCAACCTGGTATGACCGAGCTCCATCTGTGGCTGCGCCACGAGGCCCGCACCACCGAGCGGCGCACGCCGATCGTGCCCCACGACGCCCGGCGGCTCGTCGAGAGTGGCGTGGAAGTGACCGTCGAGGAGTCCCCGCAGCGGATCTTCCCCGTGGCGCAGTACGAGGCGGCCGGTTGCCGGGTCGCGCCCGCGGGCTCCTGGGTGTCGGCGCCCGCGGAGACGGTCGTCGTCGGACTGAAGGAACTCCCCGGCGAACCGGCCGAGTTGGTGCACCGGCACGTCTACTTCGGGCACGCCTACAAGCGGCAGCCGGGCGCCGCCGGGCTGCTGCGCCGCTTCGCCGCCGGGGGAGGGGCACTGCTCGACCTGGAATACCTGGTGGACGCCGCCGCCTCGCCGCTTTCGGCTTCTGGGCCGGCTACCTGGGCGCCGCCCTGGCCGTGCTCCAGCACCGGGGCCGGCTGACGGCGCCCCTGACGCCCACCACGAAGGACGAGCTGGACGAGACGCTGCGACCGGCCGCCGGGGACGCGGACTTCACCACCCTGGTGATCGGCGCACTCGGCCGCAGCGGCCGGGGCGCCCGCGTCGCGTTCGGCACCGCCGGCGCAGACCCGACCTGCTGGGACCAGGCCGAGACCCGTGACCTGGACCGCCGGGCCCTGCTGGAGCACGACGTGATGGTGAACGCGGTCCTCGCCACCGGCCCTGTCCCGCCCTTCCTCCGCGAGCAGGACCTCGACGACCCCGCCCGCCGCCTGCGCACCCTGTGCGACGTCACCTGCGACGTCGGTCCCCCCTGAACGTCCTGCCGGTCTACGACCGCACCACCGACTGGGACGAGCCCGTCCGCCGCCTGCGCGAGGAACCCCCGCTGGACCTGATCGCCATCGACAACCTGCCCTCCCTGCTGCCGAAGGAGTCCAGCACCGACTTCTCCGCCGCCCTGCTGCCCCACCTGCTCGACTTCGGCGTCGGCGGACCGTGGGGGCGCTGCCTGGACCGGTTCCGCCAGGCCTGCCGTGAACTCGGCCTCGCAGAGGGGTAGTTCCTTGAGCTCGTCGACTGCCTTGACCGACGGCCTGGTGCCCGCGAGCGGCACCGTCCACTGGATCGGCGCCGGACTGTCCACGGGCAGCGTACTGGCCGCGCTGTGCGGCGCCGCCGAGCACGTACGGCTGTGGCACCGCACCGCGGACCGCGCGTCCGAAGCCCTCGACCGGCTCGGCCTGACCGGACGCGCCGAGCCCCGCGCGTACACGCTCCCCGCGCTCACCGGCGAACTGGCGCCCGGGAACGTCGTCGTGTCCATGCTGCCCGCGCCGGAGCACGCGCCGCTGCTCGCGGCCTGTGTGCGCCGGCGGGCGCACTTCGCCTGCTCCAGCTACGTCTCCGATGCGGTGCTGGAGCAGGTGCCCGCGGCCGAGCAGGCCGGGCTCGTCGTCCTCACCGAAACCGGGCTGGACCCGGGCATCGACCACCTCTTCGCGCACGACCTCGTCGCCCGGGCCCGGGAGGCGATCGGCGAGGCGACGCCCGCCTCGTACAGCCTCACCTCGTACTGCGGCGGTGTCCCCGCCGTCCCGAACGACTTCACGTACCGCTTCAGCTGGGCACCCCTCGGCGTCCTCAACGCCCTGCGCTCGCCCGCCCGTTACCTCGAGGGCGGCGTGGAGACGGTCGCCGAGCGGCCGTGGGAGGCGACCCGGCGGCACGTCGTCGACGGGGAGACGTTCGAGGTCTACCCCAACCGCGACAGCGTCCCGTTCGTCGCGCAGTACGGTCTGCCGTCCGCCTGGACACCGCGGACGTTCGTGCGCGGAACCTTGCGCCTGGAGGGCTGGCTGCGGGCCTGGCAGGGCGTCTTCGAGGAGCTGAGGACCGGCGACGACGCGCGGATCGCCGCCCTCGCCCGGGACCTGGCGGCCACCTACCCCACCACGGACGACGACCGCGACCGGGTCGTGCTGGCCGTGTCGCTGGACGTGCGGTCCGGGACGGGACGCACCTGGGCGGGCCGCTACCTGCTCGACCTCGTCGGCGACGCGGCGGAGAGCGCGATGGCCCGCTGCGTCTCCCGCACCCTCGCCCTCGGTGTGAGCCACGTCCTGGACGGCTCGCTGCCGCCGGGACTGAGCCGCGCCGCCGGCACGGCATCCCGCTCGCAGGAGTGGCTGCGTGAACTCGCCCGCGACGGCGTCGAGTTCACGCTCCGCGTCGATCAGTAGACGCTCACTCCACCACGGCCTCGTGGACCAGCGTCTTCAGGTCCCGGAAGACCGTGTGCGAGGACCTGGGCCGCAGCTGCGTCATGAACTGCACCGTCAGGTCGCGGCCCGGGTCGACCCAGAACGTCGTCGTCGCCACCCCGCTCCAGCCGTACGTGCCGAGCCCCGACGGGGCCTGCGTCCGCGACGGGTCGATCACCACCGAGACGCCGAGCCCGAAACCGACGCCCTCGTTGCCGGGCTCGTCGTGGGCCGGGCGGCTGCCGAAGGCACGCAGGTCGGCGCCGCCGGGCAGGTGGTTCGAGGTCATCAGGTCCACGGTCTGCGGGGCGAGGAGCCGGACGCCGTCGAGTTCGCCGCGGCGGCGCAGCAGCTCCATGAAGCGATGGAAGTCATGGGCGGAGGCCACCATGCCGCCGCTGCCGGACAGGAACCGCGGCCGGCCCCGCAGCGGCAGCCCGGGGATCGGCTCGATGCCACCGCGGTCGCCCCTCTCCCCGTACATCTCGGCGAGTCGGCCCGCCTGCTCGTCCGTGACGTGGAATCCGGCGTCCGTCATGCCGAGAGGGCCGAAGATCCGCTCGGCGCAGAACGCGTCGAGCGGCTTCCCGGACACGACCTCGATGAGCCGGCCCAGCACGTTCGAGGCGACCGAGTAGTTCCACTGCGTCCCCGGCTCGAACTGCAGCGGCAGGCTCGCGTACAGGTCGATCGTGCCGGCCAGGTCCGCGCCAGGGCGCACCGACGACTCCAGACCGGCCGCGCGGTACAGGGCGTCGACCGGGTGGGTGTGGTAGAAGCCGAAGGTCAGGCCCGCGGTGTGGGTCATCAGGTGCCGGACGAGTATCGGCCCGGTGGCCGGGCGGGTCGTCAGGTCGTCGGGCCCGGAGCCGCCGACGTACACCTGCGGCTCGGCGAAGGCCGGGAGGTAGCGGTCGACCGGGTCGTCGAGCGACAGCAGGCCCTCTTCCACCAGCATCAGCGCGGCCACCGCCGTCACCGGCTTGGTCATCGAGTAGATCCGCCACAGCGTGTCGGCCTCGACGGGCAGCCCGGCCGCGATGTCCCGCAGGCCGTGCGTCCTCAGGTGTGCGACGTGTCCGCCGCGCGCGACGGACACGAGGAAGCCCGGCAGACGCCCCTCGTCGACGTAGTGGGCGAAGTGCTGGTCCAGGCGGTCCAGCGCCTTCGGATCCAGCCCGGCTTCACCCGGGTCGACCTCTTGTCGCAGCAGTGCCATGGCTCTCCTCCGTCGTGCTCGTCGAGGTGAGTCCGGCATACCCCGCCCGGACCGCCTCAGACCCCATCGTGGCTCAGGAACCCCTCATGATCACGCAGGACCGGAAAACGGTCGTCCTCGTCACAGCCGGGGAATGCCGTGACCGCGCCCGGCGGTTGACGCAGGCATGACTCAGGACGCGACGCAGGAAGCACTCCTCGGCCTGCTCTCCGCAGGCAACGGCGGGGTACTGGTCACCCTCAAACGCGACGGCCGCCCCCAGCTGTCCAACGTCAACCACGCCTACTACCCCGACGAGCGGATCATCCGCGTCTCGCTCACGGACGACCGCGCCAAGACCCGCAACCTGCGCCGCGACCCCCGGGCCTCCTACCACGTCACCACCGCCGACCGGTGGGCCTACACGGTCGCCGAGGGCACCGCCGACCTCTCGCCCGTCGCGCAGGACCCGTACGACGAGACGGTCGAGGAACTCATCCGCCTCTACCGCGACGTCCTCGGCGAACACCCCGACTGGGACGACTACCGCGCCGCCATGGTCCGCGACCGCCGCCTGGTGCTGCGGCTGCGTGTGGAACGCGCGTACGGGATTCCGCGGGGGTAGGCCGGGCGGGCGGCCGGATGCCGGGGCGACTCGGCTGGCCCCTGTGGCTGGCCGCCTGGCGCTGGGCCGCGAGCCACGGGATCCTGTCGCCTGTGTCGCCTGTCGCCTGTCGCCTGTCGCCCGTCGCCCGTCCCTGTCGCCAGTCGGGCCGGTCAGCAGTCGGCAGTCGCTCGGTGGTCGGCCGGTTCCACCTCGACATCCGGGTACCGGGGCACGGCAGCCCCGACGAACGCTGGGCCCGCATCCGGGCGGAGGCCGGGCGTCTGGTGAGGGCGGGCGGAACCGTCCTGGTGGAGTTCGACGGGCACCATGTCGTGATGGCCGACCCCGAGGGCAACGAGTTCTGCGTCGGCGCTGCCGCCACCTGACCCGGGCGCGGAACGGGCGCCGCATGCCCCAAGTCCCCGGAGCCGACGCGGCGTCCGGGGACGTGCGGGCGCGTGGATCAGGCCGTCACCGTCTCCGGCTGGGAGGCCTCCTGGCGGCACCGTTCGCCCAGCCGCTCCGTCGGGATCCTGTGGGTCTCGCGGGCCGAGAGGGCGGCGATCACCGGCGGGACGCACAGGGCCGCTGTGAACAGGGCCACCGCCGACCAGTCGTCGCCGTCCGGGCCGGCGATCTGCGCGGCGAAGGTCACCGCGAAACCGGCCACGGCGAAGCCGATCTGCGTGCCGATCGCCATGCCGGACAGCCGGACCCGGGTGGAGAACATCTCGCCGTAGAAGGAGGGCCACACGCCGTTGGCGGCGCTGTAGACGACACCGAAGGCGACGATGCCCAGGATCAGGGTCAGCGGGTAGGAGCCCGTCGAGATCGCCCACAGGTAGAAGAACATCGTCACCGCGCTGCCCTCCGCGCCGATCAGGAACACCGGGCGGCGGCCGATGCGGTCGGACAGGGAGGCCCACAGCGGGATCGCGGCGAGCGCGACCAGGTTGGCCAGGGCACCCACCCACAGCATCGAGGACCGGCTCAGTCCGACGGAGTCGCTCGTCGCGTACGCCAGCGCCCACACCGTGAAGATCGTGCTGACCGAGGCGATCAGCGCGGCCGCGATCACCCGCAGCACGTCCGCCCAGTGCTCGCGCGCCAGCACCATCAGGGGCAGCTTCACGACACCCTCGGTGGCGGTCTGCTGGGCGAAGGCCGGGGTCTCGTCCAGCTTGCGGCGGATCACGTAGCCGACGACGGCGACCGCGATGCTCAGCCAGAACGGCACCCGCCAGCCCCACGACATGAGGTGCTGTTCGGGGAGGGCGGCGACCGGGATGAAGACCAGGGTGGCGAGGAGCTGGCCGCCCTGGGTGCCGCTGAGGGTGAAGCTGGTGAAGAAGCCGCGCCGGTGCGGTGGCGCGTGTTCCAGCGTCATGGAGTTGGCGCTGGCCTGCTCGCCCGCCGCCGAGATGCCCTGCAGCACGCGGCACAGCACCAGCAGGGCCGGAGCCAGGGTGCCGATCTGGTCGCGGGTGGGCAGACAGCCGATGAGGAACGTCGACAGACCCATCAGGATCAGGGTGAAGACCATGATCTTCTTGCGGCCGAGCCGGTCGCCGAAGTGGCCGAGGAACAGCGCCCCGATCGGCCGGGCGGCGTAGGCGACACCGAACGTCGCCAGCGACAGCAGGGTCGCCGTCGCCGGGTCGGACTCGTCGAAGAAGACCGCGGGGAAGATCAGAGCGGCCGCGCTGCCGTAGATGAAGAAGTCGTAGTACTCCAGGGCGCTGCCGATCCAGGCGGCGGTCGCGGCTTTCTTCGGTTGTCCGGGCGGGGCTGCGTCGCGGGAGGCGGCGGGGACGGACACGGCGTACTCCTTCGGGAAGGCTCCAACGTAAGCGGAGGGGGACGGAGGCGAGAAGTGCCGGATCCCTGGGGTGACGGGTCGGCCGCGCCGGGTGCGCTGCCCGGCTAATTAACCCACTGGATAGTTAGTAGCGGTTGGCTAGGGATGTTGCGCCCACGTTTCCCGGGTGTCAAGGGGTCGTGCGGTACGGCACTCAGCCGGTAGGAGGGTTCGGCCGGTAGGAAGTTCAGCCGACGGGAGGCTCGGCCGGTACGAGGCTCAGCCGGTACGGCGCTCAGTCCCCCGCACGCTCCGCCGTGAGGTACGCGATCACCATGTCGCCCAGCATGGTGCGGTAGTGCTCGCGCTGGGCGGGGTCGACCAGGTCCCGGCCGAACAGCGCGCCGAAGGTGTGCCGGTTGGCGACCCGGAAGAAGCAGAAGGCGCTGATCATCGCGTGCAGGTCGACAGCGTCGACGTCGGCCGTGAACAGCCCCGACTCCCGCCCCTGTGCCAGGATGCGGCGGATCACGTCCAGGGCCGGCGAGCCGATCCTGCCGAGCTTCTCGGAGGCGGCGATGTGCTCCGCGCCGTGGATGTTCTCGATGCTCACCAGGCGGATGAAGTCGGGATGCTGCTCGTGGTGGTCGAAGGTCAGCTCCGCCAGGCACCGGATGGCCGCCACCGGGTCCAGGTGCTCGACGTCGAGTTGCTGCTCCGCCTCGCGGATCACGCCGTACGCCCGCTCCAGCACGGCCGTGAACAGCTGCTCCTTGCCGCCGAAGTAGTAGTAGATCATCCGCTTGGTGGTGCGGGTGCGGGCGGCGATCTCGTCCACGCGGGCCCCGTCGTAGCCGGCCCGGGCGAACTCCTGCGTCGCGACGTCGAGGATCTCGGCCTTGGTGCGGGCGGCGTCACGGATGCGCTCGCCGGGTCGTGCCGGTTCTTCGACGCTGGTCATGGGGTTCCTTCGGGCGACGGGCGGCCAGTGCCGGTGATTGTAGAAGCAGGCCCCGCGTCCCGGCCGGGTCTGACTGCAGGTCCCCTCGCAGGTCTTCCCGCCGGTCCCGCCCTCCTGATATAGCTAACGTACTAGTTCGTACATTAGCGAGCCGCTCAGGAGGTCCCGCGATGGCCAAGGACGCGTATCTCGTCGGACTGATCGGTTCCGGCATCGGCCCGTCGCTCAGTCCGGCACTGCACGAGCGGGAGGCCGACCGGCAGGGCCTGCGGTATCTGTACCGGCTCATCGACATCGACACGCTCGGCGTGCCACCCGAGGCGGTGGGCGACCTGGTGCGGGCCGCCCGTGACCTGGGCTTCGACGGGCTGAACATCACGCATCCCTGCAAGCAGCTCGTCACCGGGCACCTGGACGTGCTCTCCCCGCAGGCCGAGGCGCTGGGCGCGGTCAACACCGTCGTCTTCGAGGACGGCCGCTCCGTCGGCCACAACACCGACGTCACCGGCTTCGCCGCCTCCTTCGCGCGCGGCCTGCCCGACGCGCCGCTGGAGCGGGTGGTGCAGCTGGGCGCCGGAGGCGCGGGCGCGGCCGTCGCGCACGCCATGCTCACCCTGGGCGCCGAGCGGGTCACCGTCGTCGACGCGCTGCCCGAGCGGGCCGCCGCCCTCGCCGCGTCCCTGAACCGCACCTTCGGGGCGGGCCGCGCGGGCGCCGCGCCCCCGGACCGTCTGGCGCAGCTGCTCGCCGGCGCCGACGGCATCGTGCACGCCACCCCCACCGGCATGGCCGCCCACCCCGGCCTGCCCCTGCCGGCCGCACTGCTGCATCCCGGCCTGTGGGTCGCCGAGGTGGTCTACCGCCCGCTGGAGACCGAGCTGCTGCGCACCGCCCGCGCGCTCGGCTGCGCCACGCTGGACGGCGGCGGCATGGCCGTCTTCCAGGCGGCGGACGCGTTCCGCCTGTTCAGCGGGCGGGAGCCCGACAGCGCGCGGATGCTCGCGGACATCGCGGAGCTGGCCGGGCCCGTCACGGCACCGAAGTAGACAGGTGAAAGCAGACCGGCAGAGAGGTACCCGCATGCGTACGTCCATCGCCACCGTCTCCCTGAGCGGATCCCTCACCGAGAAGCTCACGGCCGCGTCCCGAGCCGGCTTCGACGGCGTGGAGATCTTCGAGAACGACCTGCTGGCCAGCCCCCTCACCCCGCAGGAGGTCCGGGCCCGCTGCGCCGACCTCGGCCTCACCATCGACCTCTACCAGCCGATGCGGGACATCGAGGCCGTGCCCGCCGACGAGTTCGCGCGCAACCTGCGCCGCGCCCGGCACAAGTTCGAGCTGATGACGAGGCTCGGGGCCGACACCGTCCTCGTCTGCTCCAGCGTCGCCCCGTCGACCGTGGACGACGATGCCCTCGCCGCCGAACAGCTCAGCCGGCTCGCCGACCTGGCCCGGGAGTTCGGCATCCGGGTCGCCTACGAGGCGCTGGCCTGGGGCCGGCACGTCAGCACGTACGACCACGCCTGGCGCATCGTCGAGTCCGCGAACCATCCGGCGCTCGGAACCTGCCTGGACAGCTTCCACATCCTGTCCCGGGGTTCGGATCCCAAGGGCATCGAGGACATCCCCGGCGAGAAGATCTTCTTCCTCCAGCTGGCCGACGCCCCGCTGCTCGCGATGGACGTGCTGCAGTGGAGCCGCCACTACCGCTGCTTCCCGGGCCAGGGCGGCCTCGACATCGCCGGACTGGTACGCCGTGTATTGCATACAGGCTACGAAGGTCCGCTGTCCCTGGAGGTCTTCAACGACGTCTTCCGGCAGGCCGAGGCCGGTCCCACGGCGGTGGACGCCCACCGCTCCCTCCTCCTGCTGAAGGAGACCGTCGGCGCGGCGGCCCTGCCCGACCCCGTCGTCCCCACGGGCGTCGCCTTCGCCGAGCTGGTCACGCCCGACGCCGAACCCCTCGCGGCGCTGCTCGGCGCGCTCGGCTTCGACCGCACCGCACGGCACCGCGGCAAACCCGTCGACCTGTGGCAGCAGGGCGAGGCCCGCATCCTGGTCAACACCGGCCCGGCCGGGCGACGCGAGGGCACCCGGCTCGCCGCGCTCGGCCTGGAGTCACCCGACCCGGCGGGCGCGGCCCGGCGCGCCGAGGCCCTGCTGGCGCCGGTACTGCCGCGCCGCCGCGCACCCGAGGACGCCCCGCTCGACGCGGTCGCCGCACCCGACGGCACGGAGCTGTTCTTCTGCGCCACGAACCGGCCCGAACTCCCCGACTGGCGAGCCGACTTCGCGGACGTCGGGCACACCGCGCAAGCCCCGCACGTGCGAGGCGTCGACCACGTCGCCCTCACCCAGCCCTGGCACCACGTCGACGAGGCCGCCCTCTTCCACCGCAGCGTCCTCGGGCTGCACGCACAGCAGAGCGTGGACGTCGCCGACCCCTACGGTCTGCTGCGCAGCCGCGCCGTCACCAACGCCGACGGCAGCGTCCGTATCGCCCTCACCGTCGGCGCGGCACCCACGGACGACACCGTCCACGCCCAGCACATCGCGCTGGCCACGCACGACGTGGTGGCCGCGGCCCGCCGCTTGCGCGCGGCCGGCGGCCGTCTGCTGCCGATCCCCGCCAACTACTACGACGACCTCGCGGCCCGGTTCGACCTCCCCGGCGAGGAACTGGAGACGTACCGCGAGCTGGGCATCCTCTACGACCGGGACGCGCACGGCGTCTTCCGGCACTGCTACACCCGCACCGTGGGCCGCGTCTTCTTCGAACTGGTGCAGCGCGAGGGCGGCTACCGGGGCTACGGCGCCCCGAACGCGCCGGTGCGGCTGGCGGCGCAGCACGCGGTGCGGGCGCTCACGGGCGGCTGACCGTCCGGGTCACGCCCGCGACGACCGACGTGGCCAGGATCCAGCCGGTGAGGACGAGGACGTAGGACAGCGTCTGGTACCAGCCGTGCGGGGCGAACGCGCCCTCCTGGCCGAAGGAGATCACCGGGAGCAGCAGGTCGAGGGTGTAGAACACCGGGTTGAACGGGGGCGCCTCGGACGGTTTGAGCGGCTCGGGGTGGTGCAGTCCGTAGGCGACGGAGCCGGCCGCCAGCAGCGACAGCAGCCAGACGCAGGCGCGCAGCGGGCGGAAGCCGTAGCCGACGGTGACGTCCTGGACGCGGCCCCACAGCCGCCCGTACCAGGGCAGGGTGCCGCGGTGGCGGCGCTGCTTGGCGAGCTGGACGAGGCGGGCCGCGTGGTCGTCGCCGATGCGGCGGTAGGCGGCGGTCAACTGCTCGTAGGCGTGCGGGACATAGCCGTCGCCGTCCCGTTCCAGCATGGGCAGGCGGCGTTCGGCGGGTTCGTGCGGGGTGAGGGAGGTGTAGACGAGGCTGTTGAGCAGCACCCGGTCCGGCACCGTCTCCGGTTCCAGGAACAGCACGTCGATCTGTGCGCGGCGCAGGTTCACGGTGCCTTCCGGAGGCGGGCCCTTGCGCAGCCACAGCTCCCCGATGGCGCAGCTGGTGGCGCGCAGCGCGGCGTCGCCCGGATTCGACAGGTGCGCGTACGACAGGTCCAGGCGTCCGGCGACACGGGCGCCGCGCAGGCCGATCCAGCCGTGGACCCGGGTGCTGCGCAGCAGGACGTCGCTCTCGACGGTGAGGGTCTGCGCGTCGAGGGCGATCTGGCCGGGGTGGCTGAGGCGGGCGCCGGTGAGGTCGACCGATCCGTTGACGGTGGCGCCGTTGAGCCGTACCTCGCCGTGTGCGCGCAGGTCCGGCGCCCGCAGGTCGTCCTCGATCACCGTCCGCTGGAGCTTGAGGACGGGTTCCCCGGGGTCCCGCGCGGTCAGTTCGGTGCGCTCCAGGAACAGGGCCCCGGATATCTGGGCCCCGCTCAGCTGCACCCGCCCGCGCAGCCGGCAGTCCGACAGGCGCACCACGCCGTCGACCCGGGCGCTCCCGAGGTCCAGGGCGGGAAGCACCGAGCCGCGCAGGCTGAGCCTGCGCCGCTGGGCGCCGTACAGGTCGGGCGGGTCGGTGAAGTAGCAGTCGCTCAGCCGGATCGGGTGGTCGACGACGGCGTGTGTCAGGTCGAGCGGGCCGGTGATCCGGGCGCCCTTGACCCGCAGGGCGGGGATCTCGCCGTCCTCCTGTGGGGCGCTGACCAGCAGCGCCCTCAGCATCGAGGCGCGCAGGGTGCGTTCGGCTCCCCAGTCGGCGCCCGCCGCGGTGTCCTCGTCCCCGCCGGTGCGGAAGTCCACGACCTCCCCGCGCGGGAAGGCCTGCCAGACCCGCAGCTCGGCCGGCGTCAGATTGTCGATCTCCATCAGCGGGGACTCTGACGCGGCCGGCCACGGGTGTCAACTCACGGACTACGGCCGGGTGTTCCACTCCGCGATCACGGGCCGCCCGTGCTCCGTCGACAGGCGGCTGAGCGTCGCCGTCTCCAGCCGGAACAGCCGGCCGCCGGCCGGTGGCAGGCCCAGGCGGCGGGCGGTGAGGACCCGCAGGAAGTGGGAGTGGGCGACGAGCAGCACGTCACCGTCCGGGAGTGCCGCGGCCACCCGCGCCAGCACCCGGTCGGCGCGCGCCCCGACCTGCTCGGGCGACTCGCCCGGCTGCCCGCCCGGACCGGGCGGCACCCCGTCGGTCCACAGGTCCCAGTCGGGGCGTGTGCGGTGTATCTCGTCGGTGGTGACGCCCTCGTAGTCGCCGTAGTCCCACTCGTGCAGGTCCGGTTCCGGTACGGCCCCGGACAGGCCCGCGAGTTCGGCGGTGCGCGCCGCGCGGGCCAGCGGGCTGGTCAGGACGAGCGCGAAGGGCCGGCCCGCCAGGAGGGGAGCGAGGGACTTGGCCTGTTCCTCGCCGTGCCGGGTCAGGGGCAGGTCGGTGAAGCTGGTGTGCTGTCCCGATCTGCTCCATTGCGTCTCCCCATGGCGGACCAGCAGCAGATCACCCACGGTCGTCACGCCTTCTTCGCCTGCTCGACGGCGTGCCCGCCGAACTGGTTGCGCAGCGCGGCGATCATCTTCATCTGCGGGGAGTCGTCCTGGCGGGAGGCGAACCGCGCGAACAGCGAGGCGGTGATCGCCGGGAGCGGTACGGCGTTGTCGATGGCGGCCTCGACCGTCCACCGGCCCTCACCGGAGTCCTCGGCGTAGCCGCGCAGCTTGTCCAGGTGTTCGTCCTCGTCCAGGGCGCCCACGGCGAGGTCGAGCAGCCAGGAGCGGATGACGGTGCCCTCCTGCCAGGAGCGGAACACCTCGCGGACGTTGTCCACCGAGTCCACGGCCTCCAGCAGCTCCCAGCCCTCGGCGTAGGCCTGCATCATGGCGTACTCGATGCCGTTGTGGACCATCTTCGCGAAGTGCCCGGCGCCCACCCTGCCCGCGTGGACGTAGCCGTAGGGGCCTTCCGGCTTGAGGGCGTCGAAGATCGGCCGGAGCCGGTCGACGTGCTCCTTGTCGCCGCCGACCATCAGCGCGTATCCGTTCTCCAGGCCCCACACGCCGCCGGAGACTCCGGCGTCGACGAAGCCGATGCCCTTGGCACCGAGCTCGGCGGCGTGCTTCTCGTCGTCGCTCCAGCGGGAGTTGCCGCCGTCGACGACGGTGTCGCCGGGCTGAAGCAGCTCGCCGAGTTCGTCGATGACGGACTGGGTGGCGGCGCCGGCCGGGACCATCACCCAGACGGTGCGCGGGGCGTCGAGCCGGCCGGCCAGTTCGGCCAGGCTGCCGACGTCGGAGACCTCGGGGTTGCGGTCGTAGCCGATGACGGTGTGGCCGGCGCGGCGGATCCGCTCGCGCATGTTGCCGCCCATCTTTCCGAGACCGATCAGTCCCAGCTGCATGTCAGTTCACTTCTCCCTGAGCGTTTCCGGCGTTCTTCAGCGAGCGGTACGCGGCCACGAGGGCGGCGGTGGACGGGTCGAGTCCGGGCACCTCGGCACCTTCGGTGAGGGCGGGCTCGACGCGCTTGGCGAGCACCTTGCCGAGTTCGACGCCCCACTGGTCGAAGGAGTCGATGTTCCAGATCGCGCCCTGCACGAACACCTTGTGCTCGTAGAGGGCGATCAGCTGGCCGAGCACCGACGGGGTCAGCTCCGTGGCCAGGATCGTGGTCGTGGGGTGGTCGCCCTTGAAGGTGCGGTGCGGCACCTGCTCCTCGGGCACGCCCTCGGCGCGGACCTCCTCGGCGGTCTTGCCGAAGGCGAGCGCCTGCCCCTGTGCGAACAGGTTGGCCATCAACAGGTCGTGCTGTGCCTTGAGTTCGTCGCCCAGCTCGGCGACGGGCCGCGCGAAGCCGATGAAGTCGGCCGGGACGAGCTTGGTGCCCTGGTGGATCAGCTGGTAGTAGGCGTGCTGCCCGTTGGTGCCGGGCGTGCCCCACACCACCGGCCCGGTCTGCCACTCCACAGGGCGCCCGTCGCGCTGCACCGACTTGCCGTTGGACTCCATGTCGAGCTGCTGCAGGTACGCGGTGAACTTCGACAGGTAGTGCGAGTACGGCAGCACCGCGTGCGACTGGGCGTCGAAGAAGTTGCCGTACCAGACGCCCAGCAGGCCGAGGATCAGCGGGGCGTTGGCCTCGGCAGGCGCGTTGCGGAAGTGCTCGTCGACGATGCGGAGGCCGTCGAGCATCTCCAGGAACCGGTCCGGGCCGATGGCGATCATCAGGGACAGGCCGATCGCCGAGTCGTAGGAGTAGCGGCCGCCGACCCAGTCCCAGAACTCGAACATGTTGTCGATGTCGATGCCGAACTCGGTGACCTTCTCGGCGTTGGTCGACAGGGCCACGAAGTGCCTGGCGACGGCCTTGTCGTCGCCTCCGAGGCCGTTGAGCAGCCACGAGCGCGCCGAGGTCGCGTTGGTGATCGTCTCGATCGTGGTGAACGTCTTGGACGCGACGATGAACAGCGTCTCCGCTGGGTCCAGGTCGCGGATGGCCTCGTGCAGGTCGGCGCCGTCGACGTTCGACACGAAGCGGAAGGTCAACTCCCGGTCCGTGTAGGCCCGCAGCGTCTCGTACGCCATCGCGGGCCCCAGGTCGGAGCCGCCGATGCCGATGTTGACGACGTTGCGGATGCGGCGGCCCGTGTGGCCGGTCCACTCGCCGGAGCGCACCCGGTTGGCGAAGTCGGTCATCTTGTCGATGACCGCGTGCACCTTGGGCACGACGTTCTCGCCGTCGACCTCGATCACCGCGTCCCGCGGCGCCCGCAGCGCGGTGTGCAGTACGGCCCGGCGCTCGGTGACGTTGATCTTCTCGCCGCGGAACATGGCGTCGCGCAGAGTGAACACGCCGGCGGCGGTGGCCAGTTCCTGCAACAGGGCCAGGGTCTCGTCGGTGACCAGGTTCTTGGAGTAGTCGATGCGCAGGTCACCGACGCGCACGACGTACCGTTCCGCGCGGCCCGGGTCGGTGGCGAACAGCTCGCGCAGGTGCGCCTGCCACTCGGCCCGGTGGTCCTCCAGAGCGGTCCACTCGGGCCGCCGGGTGAGCAAGGGGGAGTCAGACATGTGCGGGGGCCTCCTTGGTGCCCTCGCCGCGCAGGGCGACGGCGTACATCTCGTCCGCGTCGAGGCGCCTGAGCTCCTCGGCGATGAGTTCGGAGGTGGGGCGGACCTTCAGCGCGAGGGTGCGCGAGGGCTGGCCCGGCAGGTGCAGCGTGGCCAGCGGGCCCTCGGGTCGGTCGATGACGATCTCGCCCTTCTCGGTACCGAGCCGTACGCCCGTGACGACCGGGCCGGCGGTCTCCACCCGGTCGACCGGAACGTGCAGCCGGGCCTCCAGCCAGCGGGCCAGCAGCTCGGCGCTCGGGTTCTCCGCCTCGCTCTCCACCGCGGCCGAGGTCACCGTCAGCCGGGCCTGGTCCAGCGCGGCGGCCAGCATCGAACGCCACGGGGTCAGCCGGGTCCAGGCCAGGTCGGTGTCGCCGGGCGCGTACGACGTCACCCGCGCCTCCAGCGCCTGCAGCGGGCGCTCGACGGCGTACATGTCGGTGATCCTGCGCTGCGCGAGCGCGCCGAGCGGGTCCTTCGCGGGGTTCTCCGGCGCGTCCACCGGCCACCACACCACCACCGGCGCGTCCGGCAGCAGCAGCGGCAGCACCACCGAGTCGGCGTGCTCGGACACCTCGCCGTACATGCGCAGCACCACGGTCTCGCCGGTGCCCGCGTCGGCGCCCACCCTCACCTCGGCGTCCAGGTGGGAGCGGGTGCGGTCGCGCGGGGTGCGGGCGTGCCGCTTGATGACGACCAGGGTGCGCGAGGGGTGCTCGTGCGAGGCCTCCTCGGCCGCCTTGATCGAGTCGTAGGCGTTCTCCTCGTCCGTGACGATCACCATCGTCAGGACCATGCCCACGGCCGGGGTGCCGATGGCGCGGCGGCCCTGCACCAGCGCCTTGTTGATCTTGCTTGCCGTGGTGTCGGTCAGGTCGATCTTCATGGCCTGCGCCAGCTCCGTCCGTCTCGTGCGAGCATCTCGTCGGCTTCCGCGGGTCCCCAGCTGCCCGCCGCGTACTGCGCGGGCCTGCCGTTCTCGGCCCAGTACCGCTCGATCGGGTCGAGGATCCGCCAGGACTCTTCCACTTCCTGGTGACGGGGGAACAGGTTGGCGTCCCCGAGGAGTACGTCCAGGATGAGCCGCTCGTACGCCTCCGGGCTGGACTCCGTGAACGACTCGCCGTAGGCGAAGTCCATCGTCACGTCCCGGATCTCCATCGACGTACCCGGCACCTTCGAACCGAACCGGACGGTGACGCCCTCGTCCGGCTGGACGCGGATGACGATCGCGTTCTGGCCCAGCTCCTCGGTGGCCGTCGCGTCGAAGGGGGAGTGCGGCGCCCGCTGGAAGACGACCGCGATCTCCGTCACCCGGCGGCCCAGCCGCTTGCCGGTGCGCAGGTAGAAGGGCACGCCCGCCCAGCGGCGGTTGTCGATGCCCAGCTTGATCGCCGCGTACGTGTCCGTCGTGGAGGCCGGGTCGATGCCGTCCTCCTCCAGATAACCGCGCACCTGCTCGCCGCCCTGCCAGGCCGCCGCGTACTGGCCGCGCACGGTGTGCCGGCCCAGGTCCTGCGGCAGCTGCACGGCCCGGAACACCTTCAGCTTCTCGGTGAGCAGCGACGCCGCGTCGAAGGAGGCGGGCTCCTCCATGGCCGTCAGGGCCATGAGCTGGAGCAGGTGGTTCTGGATGACGTCCCGGGCGGCGCCGATGCCGTCGTAGTAACCCGCCCGGCCGCCGATGCCGATGTCCTCGGCCATGGTGATCTGCACGTGGTCGACGTACGACCGGTTCCAGATCGGTTCGAACATCTGGTTCGCGAAGCGCAGCGCCAGGATGTTCTGGACGGTCTCCTTGCCGAGGTAGTGGTCGATGCGGAAGACCTGCTCCGGGTCGAACACGTCGTGCACGATCGCGTTCAGTTCGCAGGCGCTGTCCAGGTCGTGCCCGAAGGGCTTCTCGATGACCGCCCGCCGCCAGGAGCCCTCCGGCGCGTTCGCCAGCCCGTGCTTCTTCAGCTGCTGGACGACCTTCGGGAAGAACTTCGGCGGTACGGACAGGTAGAAGGCGTAGTTGCCGCTGGTGCCCCGGGAGGCGTCCAACTCCTCGACGGCTGCGCGCAGTTGTTTGAACGCCGTGTCGTCGTCGAAGTCGCCGGGGATGAAGCGCATGCCGTCGGCGAGCTGCTGCCAGACCTCCTCGCGGAACGGGGTGCGGGCGTGCTCGCGGACCGCGTCGTGCACGACCTGCGCGAAGTCCTGGTCCTCCCAGTCCCGGCGGGCGAAACCGACCAGCGAGAAGCCCGGCGGCAGCAGACCCCGGTTGGCCAGGTCGTACACGGCCGGCATCAGCTTCTTGCGGGACAGGTCGCCGGTGACGCCGAAGATGACGAGACCGGACGGGCCCGCGATCCGGGGCAGCCGCCGGTCGCGCGCGTCGCGCAGCGGGTTGGACCAGAAGCCGGGGCTGCCGGGGTCCTCCGGGGTGCGGGCGGTTTCGAGGACGGCCGTGCTCGGGGCGAAGGCGGCGGCCGTGTCCGCCACGGGGACCTCGGCGCCGAGGGAGGCGGCCGCTTCCGTCACGGGGATCTCCTCGCTCATTTACGCGTCAACTCCCTTGCTGTTCAAGGACTTCGTGACCGCGGTCAGCAGGTCCTGCCAGGCCGCCTCGAACTTGGCGACGCCCTCGTCCTCGAGCTGCTGGACGACCTCCTCGTAGGAGATGCCGAGCCGCTCGACGGCCGCGAGGTCGGCGCGGGCCTGGGCGTAGCCGCCGGTGACCGTGTCGCCGGTGACGGCACCGTGGTCGGCGACGGCGTTCAACGTGGCCTCCGGCATGGTGTTGACGGTGCCGGGGGCGACGAGCTCGTCGACGTACAGCGTGTCCTTGTATGCGGGATCCTTCACACCGGTGGACGCCCACAGCGGGCGCTGCTTGTTCGCGCGCGCCCCGGACAGGGCGAGCCAGCGCTCCCCGGCGAAGACCTGCTCGTACGCCTCGTAGGCGAGCCGGGCGTTGGCCAGCGCCGCCCGCCCCTTCAGGGCGAGGGCCTCGTCCGTGCCCAGCAGCGTCAGCCGCTTGTCGATCTCGGTGTCGACGCGGGAGACGAAGAAGGAGGCGACGGAGTGGATGGCCGACAGGTCGAGCCCGGCCGCCTGCGCCTTCTCCAGACCGGCGAGGTAGGCGTCCATCACCTCGCGGTAGCGCTCCAGCGAGAAGATCAGCGTCACGTTGACGCTGATGCCCGCGCCGATCACCTCGGTGATCGCCGGGAGACCGGCCTTCGTCGCCGGGATCTTGATCATCACGTTGGCGCGGTCGACCAGCCAGGCCAGCTGCTTGGCCTCGGCGATCGTCGCGGCGGTGTCGTGGGCCAGGCGCGGGTCGACCTCGATGGAGACCCGGCCGTCCCGGCCACCGGTCGCGGTGTATACCGGATGCAGAACATCGGCGGCGGCACGCACGTCGGCGGTCGTCATCATGCGGACCGCCTCCTCCACCGTCACACCCCGCACGGCGAGATCGGCGAGCTGCTCCTCGTAGCCCTCGCCGGAGCCGATGGCGGCCCGGAAGATGGACGGGTTGGTGGTGACGCCGACGACGTTCTTCGTCCCGATCAGCTCGGCCAGGTTGCCGGACTCGATCCGCCGGCGCGACAGGTCGTCGAGCCAGATCGACACGCCCTCGTCGGACAGGCGCTTGAGGGGTCCCGCGGTCGCGGTTGATTCGGTCACAGTGATCATCTTCTTTCCGGCGGTCGGATCAACCGCGCGCGGCGGCGAGGGATTCCCGGGCTGCGGCGAGTGATGCGCGGGCTGCGGCGACGACGTTCTCGGGGGTGAAGCCGTACACGGCGAACAGGGTCTTGGCGTCGGCGGAGGCGCCGAAGTGCTCGAGGGAGACGATGCGTCCCGCGTCACCGACGAACCGGTGCCACGTCAGTCCGATACCGGCCTCCACCGCGACGCGCGCCTTCACGGACGGCGGCAGGACGCTCTCGCGGTACTCGTGCGGCTGTTCCTCGAACCACTCCACGGACGGCATCGACACCACCCGCGCGCCGATCCCCTCGGCCTCCAGCCGCTCCCGCGCGGCGACCGCGAGCTGCACCTCGGAACCGGTGGCGATGAGGATCACCTCCGGCGTCTCGCCGGAGGCGTCCTGGAGGACGTAACCGCCGCGCGCCGCGTCCGGGTTCGGCTCGTACGTCGGCACGCCCTGGCGGGTGAGCGCGAGGCCGTGCGGGGCGGGGTCGGTGGAGTGCCGCCTGAGGATCTCGGCCCAGGCGATCGCGGTCTCGTTGGCGTCGGCCGGACGCACGATGTTCAGGCCGGGAATGGCACGCAGCGCGGCCAGGTGCTCGACCGGCTGGTGGGTGGGGCCGTCCTCGCCGAGGCCGATGGAGTCGTGCGTCCACACGTACGTCACCGGCACCTGCATCAGGGCCGACATGCGCACGGCGTTGCGCATGTAGTCGGAGAACACCAGGAAGGTGCCGCCGTAGACACGGGTGTTGCCGTGCAGCGCGATGCCGTTCATCTCCGCGGCCATGGAGAACTCGCGGATGCCGAAGTGGATCGTCCGGCCGTACGGGTCGGCCTCCGGCAGCGGGTTGCCCTTCGGCAGGAAGGACGACGCCTTGTCGATGGTGGTGTTGTTCGAACCGGCCAGGTCGGCGGAGCCGCCCCACAGCTCGGGGACGACCGCGCCGAGTGCCTGGAGCACCTTGCCGGACGCGGCACGCGTGGCGACCGCCTTGCCGGGCTCGAACACCGGCAGGGCGTCCTCCCAGCCCTTGGGCAGCTCACCCTTGCTGACCCGGTCGAACAGCTCGGCGCGCTCCGGGTCGGCCTCGCGCCAGGCGGCGATCCGCTTGTGCCAGGCCGCGTGCGCCTCGGCACCCCGGTCGAGGGCCTTGCGGGTGTGCGCGAGCACCTCCGGCTCGACGACGAAGCTCTGCTCCGGGTCGAAGCCGAGAACCCGCTTGGTGGCGGCGACCTCGTCGTCGCCGAGCGCAGAGCCGTGCGCGGCCTCGGTGTTCTGGGCGTTGGGCGCGGGCCAGGCGATGATGGTGCGCATCGCGATGATCGAGGGGCGCCCGGCCTCGGCCTGCGCCGCCTTGAGCGCCGCGTACAGCGCGTGCACGTCGACGTCGCCGTTCTCGGCGGGCGCGATCCGCTGCACGTGCCAGCCGTACGCCTCGTACCGCTTCAGCACGTCCTCCGAGAACGCGGTCGCGGTGTCGCCCTCGATGGAGATGTGGTTGTCGTCGTAGAGGAAGACCAGGTTGCCGAGCTTCTGGTGGCCGGCCAGCGAGGACGCCTCGGCGGAGACGCCCTCCTGAAGGTCGCCGTCGGAGACGATCGCCCAGATGGTGTGGTCGAAGGGCGAGCTGCCCTCGGGGGAGTCCGGGTCGAACAGGCCGCGCTCGTAGCGGGCGGCCATCGCCATGCCGACGGCGTTGGCGACCCCCTGACCCAGCGGGCCGGTCGTCGTCTCCACACCCGCCGTGTGCCCGTACTCGGGGTGGCCGGGCGTCTTCGAACCATGCGTGCGGAACGCCTTCAGGTCGTCGAGCTCCAGCTCGTACCCCGCGAGGAAGAGCTGCGTGTACAGCGTCAGCGAGGTGTGGCCGGGGGAGAGGACGAAGCGGTCACGACCCGTCCACTCCGGGTCGGCCGGATCGTGACGCATCACCTTCTGAAAGAGCGTGTACGCGGCGGGGGCCAGGCTCATCGCGGTGCCCGGGTGGCCGTTCCCGACCCGCTGTACGGCATCGGCCGCCAGAAGGCGGGCGGTGTCGACGGCACGCCGGTCGACTTCGGTCCACTCCAAGCTGTCGGCTGTCTGCGTGCTCATCTTCAAGAAGTCCTCGATCCGAGCGAAGTAGCTGGTTTGACGCGTTCAAAACTAAAAGTCTGACTTGTTTGGTGGAAGGTCGCGGTTGCCAGCCTGTGGTGAAAGTGGGACACCCCCACGACGGGACACGCGCACGGGACGGCACGAGACGGACATGACGGACAGACCCTTGCGGGGAAGAGACGGGGACGATGGCGGCGACGGGATCAGAACGTTCCCCTTCCCGGTCGATCTGAGCGTCCTCGGCGTCGGCATGCAGGTCGGCCCGATGGGCGAAGGCCGCGACTGGCGCCCCGACGGGGTGCCGCTGGAACGCGTGCACCGCATCGACTTCCACGTCGTCATGCTGTTCAGCGACGGCCCGGTCCGTCACATGATCGACTTCGCCGAGTACGAGGCCACGGTCGGCGACCTGCTGTGGATCCGCCCGGGGCAGGTCCACCGCTTCTCGCGGACCAGCGAGTACCGCGGAACCGTGCTGACCATGCAGCCCGGCTTCCTGCCCCGCTCCACGGTGGAAGCCACCGGCCTGTACCGCTACGACCTCCCGCCCCTGCTGCACCCCGACGAACCACAGCTCACCGCGCTGCGGGCGGCGCTCGCCCAGCTGCGACGCGAGTACGAGGACACCACCACCCTGCCGCTGAACCTGCACACCGCGGTCCTGCGCCACTCCCTGAGCGCGTTCCTCCTGCGCCTGGCCCACCTGGCGACCAGCTCCGCCCAGGCGGCGCCCGGGCAGACCGACACGACCTTCACCCGCTTCCGGGACGCGGTGGAGCACGGCTTCGCCACCAACCACAGCGTCAGCGCCTACGCCGACGCGCTCGGCTACTCCCGTCGCACCCTCGTCCGCGCGGTCCGCGCAGCCACCGGCGAGACCCCGAAGGCCTTCATCGACAAACGCGTGATCCTCGAGGCCAAGCGGCTGCTGGCCCACACCGACCTGCCGATCGGCCGCGTCGGCGCGGCGGTCGGCTTCCCCGACGCCGCGAATTTCTCCAAGTTCTTCCACCAGCACACGGACATGACGCCGGCGGGGTTCCGGGCGGAGTTGCGCTGACAGCGCAGGTGCCGTCCGGGCCCGGACGACGGACGCCGGCCCGCCCTTGGCCCCCCGGACCCCCGGACCCCCGGACCCCCGGACGTCCGGCGCGGGCCCCGCCCGGCTCACCCAGCCGTCGGCCGCGGCGCCATGCCCACGAACCCGAACGACTCCGGGTGGCCGCGCAGCCGTCCGGCCCGGTGGGTCTCGGCCGCCGCGAGCGCCTGGGTGCTGTCCGGATCGCGGCGGTTGCCCCGAGCCCAGGAGGCCGGCGGATCCGTCCAGGCCCCCTGCGTAGGCGTCGAGTTCGTGGCATGTGCCGATGTGGCCGTGGACCGGAGCCCGCCCGTCGGCGACCACGCGGCCCACCGTGGTCGGCAGGTCGGCGAGGTCCCCGAGCATGTCGACCGCCTTCGGGGAGGGCGCGCGCTCCCAGAAGCCGTCGCCGACCAGGACGCGCCCGCCCTCAGCCAGATGCTTCCGCGCCGCCGCGAGGGTGGCGGGCAGACCGCCGAAGGCGTGCGTGGAGCCGACGCGGAGCACCAGGTCGAAGGCCCGGGAGGCGGGGAAGGCGGCGGCGTCCTCGCGGTGCAGGACGAGTCGGCCGCCGACGCCGACGCCGAGGACGTCCGCGGCCCGCCCGGCACGGGCCGGCGCGCTCCCGGAGATGTGGATGGTCCGCGTGGGCGAGCCGGGAGGTCTGCTCGCGCTGCACCGGCGGAGCCCGTCACAGCGGGCAGGCCCGCGCACACGTGTTCCCGGCCGAAGGGCTCCACGCGTACGCGTGGAGCCCCGCCGCACTCGTCGGCCGCCTGAACCGCCGGTCAGCGGCTGAAGTTGAACCAGTTCACGTTCACGAAGTCGGCCGGCTGGCCACTGGTGAACGTCAGGTAGACGTCATGCGTGCCGGTGACGCCGGTGATGTTCGCCGGGATGGTCCGCCACGACTGCCAGCCGCCCGTGTTGGCCACCGAGAAACTGCCGATGGGCGCGCTGCTGCGGCTGTCCAGGCGCACCTCGACCAGACCGCTGACACCGCCCGCCGCACCACTGGCCACCCGTGCGCTGAACTGCCTTGCCGCTGTGGAGCCGAAGTTGACGCCCTTGTAGAGCGCCCAGTCGCCGTTGGCCAGCGAGCCGATGTTCTGGCCGCCGCCCGAGTCCGAGGTCGACTCGGTGCTCACCCCGGACTGGCCGTCGTACGACTCGGCCTGGATGGTGCCGTAGGCGTCGCGGGTGCCGCCGGTCGGCGGGGGCGTGGTACCGCTCCCACCTGCCGACAGGACCTGGACGTAGTCGACGACCATCGGGTGCCCCGGCTGGGTGCCGGCGTCCGGGCCGCCGCCGAAGGCGTCGGGGAAGCCGCCGCCCATCGCCACGTTGAGGATGATGAAGAAACCGTGGTCCGTGGCGTTCTTCCAGGTCGTCGCGTCGACCTGGTTGGCGCGCACCGTGTGGAAGTTGGTGCCGTCGAGGTAGAAGCGGATCTCCTCCGGGCTCGTCGAGCGGTCCCACTCCATGCGGTAGGTGTGGAAGCCGGCCTGGCAGGTCGTGCCGGGACACGTGGTGGAGCCGCCGATGCCGCTGTTCTCGTTGCAGGGGCCGCCCGGCGAGGTGCCGCAGTGCATGGTGGCGAACACCGTGTTCTGGCCCTGGGTGTTCTCCATGATGTCCAGCTCGCCGACGGCGGGCCAGTTCCAGTAGTTGCCCCGGTAGGGCGCGCCCAGCATCCAGAACGCCGGCCAGTAGCCCTTGGCCGCGGCCCCGGTGACGTTGGGCACCTGGATGCGGGCCTCCACGCGCAACTTGCCGCCGGCCGGGGGCTGGAAGTCGGTGCGGTTGGTCTCGATGCGGCCCGAGGTCCAGTTGCCGGCCGCGTCGCGGCGCGGGGTGATGCGGAGGTTGCCGTTGCCGTCCAGCGAGACGTTGTTCGTGCTGGACGTCATCGTCTCGACCTCGCCGGTGCCCCAGTTGGCGGGCCCGCCGGGGTACCCGGTGCCGGTCGCGTACTGCCAGTTGGACGTGTTGACGCCGCTGCCCGCCGCGCCGTTGAAGTCGTCGAGGAAGACCTGGGTCCAGCCCGACGGGGGAGGGGGCGCCGAAGCGCTCGCGGACGGGGTGGCGACGGTCGCGGCGGCCGCCGCGAGGCCGAGCACGCCGACCACGGCGACCAGCGCCCGCCGCAACGGGCGCCGTCTGCGGTGTATGCCGGAGGTTTCGCTCATGTGGGGGTGCCTCTCGGGTACGGAGTTCTGCTGCGCAGGTGACTTTGAAAGCGCCCTGGGGAGGTGATGAGAGCGCTCTCAAAGTGCCGCCAATGTGCTCCACGTCACTCCGGTCGTCAAGAGGTGAAACAAAGAAAGTCCTTGCGGGGCAGGCAGGTTCATCCCATGAATGCGCGAATGTGCGGGTTGGCGGTCTGGCGGTCTGCGGTCTGGCGGCCTGGTGGGCGCCGAGGCCGCTGCGCCGCGCGCACGAACGGTTCGGGCTGCCCGAAGAGGAGGCGCCCGGCCGGAGCCGGCCCGGCGGCCGAGCAGGGCACTCGTAGTCCATGGCGTGGCCGAAGGCGATCGCGATGATCAGCGGGGGTGCGGTGAGGCTGAGGGCGCCCAGGCCCTCGGCGCCCAGCAGCCCGGCCAGGTGGCCGTCCTGGAAGACCACACCAGATCCGAGCGCGGCCGATCAGTCAAACCGGCGGGCGTTGAGCCGGGCGGCCTGACGCGTCAGGTGGTCGCGCTCGGCGAGGTTGGGTGCCTTTCGGGCTGCCTCGGCGTACAGCCGTGCCGCCGTCACCAGGTCGCCGTCGCGCTCGTGGAGGTACGCCGCCACCGCGGCGTGGCGGGGCAGTGAGTCGTCCAGTGCCGCGAGCGCCGCCAGGCCGGCGCGCGGTCCGTCGGCCTCGCCGGCGGCCACCGCGCGGTTGAGCCGGACCACCGGACTGTCGGTCAGGCGCGCGAGCTCGTCGTACCACTCGACGATCTGCACCCAGTCGGTCTCCTCGGCGGTGGGCGCGTCGGCGTGGAGTGCCGCGATGGCGGCCTGGGCCTGGAACTCGCCCAGCCGGTCGCGGGCGAGGGCCGCCTGCAGGATCGCGACGCCCTCGGCGATCGACTCGGTGTCCCACCGGCCGCGGTCCTGCTCGGCGAGCGGCACCAGGCTGCCGTCGGGCGCGGTGCGGGCGGCGCGCCGGGCGTGGTGGAGCAGCATGAGGGCGAGCAGCCCCGCCACCTCGGGGTGGTCGATCGCGGCCGCGAGCTGCCGGGTGAGCCGGATGGCCTCGGCGGCGAGGTCGACGTCACCGGAGTAGCCCTCGTTGAAGACCAAGTAGAGGACGCGCAGCACGGTGGCGACGTCGCCGGGCTGGTCGAACCGCACACCGGAGACGGTGCGCTTGGCCCGGCTGATGCGCTGCGCCACGGTCGCCTCGGGCACCAGATAGGCCTGGGCGATCTGGCGGGTGGTCAGCCCGCCGACGGCGCGCAGCGTTAGAGCGACCGCGGACGACGGCGTCAGCGACGGGTGGGCGCACAGGAAGTAGAGCTGGAGCGTGTCGTCCACCGCGGGCGCGGGCCCGGGCGCGGGCTCCTCGTCGAGGAGATCCTCACGCCGCCGGCGGGTGGCGTCCGCCCGGGTCGCGTCGAGGAACCGGCGCCAGGCCACGGTGACCAGCCAGCCCTTCGCATCCCGCGGCGGCTGGGCCGGCCAGACCCGGACCGCCTCG
This sequence comes from Streptomyces deserti, assembly GCF_054782695.1. NCBI lineage: Bacteria > Bacillati > Actinomycetota > Actinomycetes > Kitasatosporales > Streptomycetaceae > Streptomyces > Streptomyces deserti. The sequence continues at coordinate 344,056 of NZ_BAAGRZ010000002.1, read as the reverse complement.
ACGAGCGCGTCCTGCACGGCGTCCTCGGCCGCCGCGAAGTCGGCTCCGCGACGGACGAGGATGGCGAGCACGCTCGGGGTGAGGCTGCGGAGCAGGGCCTCGTTCATCGGTGAGGTCACTCCGTGATGGTGGGCGACACGCCGTAGAACGGGCGCAGCTCCAGCCACTCGTGGATCGGCTTCCCGCCCGCTCCGGGCGCGGCCGACAGTTCCCCGGCCAGCTCGACGGCGCGCTCGTAGCTGTCGACGTCGATCACCATCCAGCCGGCGATGAGGTCCTTGGTCTCGGCGAAGGGGCCGTCGGTGACCGGCGGGCGCCCCTCGCCGTCGTAGCGGACCCACGTCCCCTCGGGGGCGAGCGCCTGACCGTCGACGAACTCGCCGGTCCCCTCCAGCCGGGCCGCGAAGTCCCGCATGTACTGCACGTGCGCCGAGATCTCCTGAGGCGTCCACTGGTCCATGGGCACGTCGTTGACCGCGGCCGGCGCGCCACGGTAGTGCTTGAGCAGCAAGTACTTGGCCATCGTGGTTCTCCTGGTCTGGTGCGACCCATTGTGGTCGCGTTCACCCCGGGGACGGAGCCGGTCACGGGTTCTCGACATCGGCGCCCGGATTTTTTCGGGCAACTTTTCTTGCTGTCGGCACCATGGTCCACCAAGGCCGCCGAGAAGGTCCTCGAATCGCTCCACACCTGCCCGATCCCCGGGGTCGCCGAGCCCGCCGTGACGCTACGCCGGTGGAGCCCTGGGATCTCAGTGACCGGGCCGCGTGGCGGCCTCCGGCTGCCAGCCCAGGGCCCGGGAGATCCCGCGTGCCGCGAGCCGCACCGCCGGGACCAGCACCGGAACCTGGGCGTCGGCCTGCGGCACCACGACCGACGCGGCGGCCACCACCGTGCCGTCCGCCCCGCGCACCGGAGCGGCCACCGACAGCGCGTCCTGGGTGACCTGCCGGTCGCTGACCGCGACGCCCGAGCGCCGCACCTCGGCCAGCACCCGGCGCAGCCGCGCCGGATCGGTGATCGTGTACGGGGTGAAGGACGCCAGCGGGCCCGCGCAGTACTCGTCCTGCAGCTCCGGCTCGCTGTGGGCCAGCAGCGCGAGACCGACCCCGGTGGCGTGCAGCGGCCAACGGGCGCCGACCCGGATGTGCACGCCGACCGCAGAGCGTCCCGACAGCCACTCGATGTAGACGACCTCGGACCCGTCGCGCACCGCGAGCTGCACGTTCTCGTGCGTCGCCTCGTACAGGTCCTCCAGGTACGGCAGGGCGAGCTGCCGCAGCGCCAGCCCGCGCGGGGCGAGCGCCGCGACCTCCCACAGCCTGAGCCCGACGTGGTAGACGCCGGACTTGTCGCGCTCCAGGGCGCCCCACCGGGTGAGCGCGCCGACCAGCCGGTGCGCGGTGGTCAGGCTGAGACCGGCCCGGCGGCTGATGTCCGTCAGCGACAGGGCCGGATGCTCGTGGTCGAAGGCCGCGAGCACGGACAGCAGCCGGTCGGGCGCCGTGGGGGTGTTCCCTGTCCGAGCGGAGCCGAGAACCTGGGGGCGGGCGGTCATGGCCGGGCATCTCCCGGGTGGGCGAGGTCGTGGGGGCGGGGGTAGGCCGCCGGTCGGTACGGAACATAGCGGGCCTCGGCCGCCGGATCCTCCTTCTGCGCACGGGAGTTGAGCGCGCCGACCGAGGTGTCCCAGCGGCCGGTGTCCAGCCGGTGTTCCAGGGTGTGCAGGGCGGCGAGCATCTCGCCGGTGGTGAACGTGCAGTGGCCGGGGCCGTCGACGTACGCCTGCCGCAGCAGCGGCCCGGAGCCCGCCGCGGTGGCGGCCCGCCGGTAGGCGCTCTCCGCCTGGACGGGGATCAGCGCGTCGCCGGTCGTGTGGATCGTCAGGTGGGGGTCGGTGAGACGACCCGTGAAGACGCTCGTATGCCGCATCCACCATACGGCCGACGGGTCGGCGGAGATCCGGGGCGCCCGGTTCAGGGCCGCGAGGTCGGCGCGCAGGGAGACACCGGCCTTCCGGTAGAGCTCGGTGACCTCCTTGTACAGCGGGGACCTGGCGAGCATCGCCGAGTAGTCGACGCCCGTGTTCCACGACGGGTTGCCCCCGGCCCGGGCCTCGGCCTCCTGCCGCCAGCGGAAGGCGGGGAGCTGGATCAGACCTCTGATGGCCGTGTACTGGTTGGCCTGCCGGGTGTCCCGGTCCGTCGGGCCGGGCCGGGGCTGCGAGGCGTCGTTGTGGCCGGGGACGTTGTGCAGCGCGGCGGCCAGCGCGATGCGGGCGCGGCCCTCGGGGGTCCGCTGCGCGGCGTCGACCTTCGTGGTGAGCGTGTTCGCCGCGCCGGCTGCCTCCGCCTGGTCGGTGAAACCGGTCAGGGGGACGTCCGCGCCGGGAGCCAGCAGCGTCTTCAACGCGAACACGGGGTCCAGCGTGCTGTTCCAGTTGGCGACACCGCCCTGCACCAGTCCGCACATCGACAGCGAACCGTCGAACCGGCCGGCGTGCCGCTCGGCGAGCATCGTGGTGACCAACCCGCCGTACGAGGTGCCCCAGGCGAGCGTCCGCCGGGCCGCCCCGAACCGCCGCGTGAACTCCTCCAGGGTGGCGAGCTGGTCGGGCACCGCCTCCGTCACCGCCCAGCCGGTCGTGGCGTACGAGGAGCCGATGAGGGCGTATCCCTCGTCCAGCAGCTTGTCGAGGACGGCCGAATCCGGCGTGTTCCGCGCCGGGTTGGGGGATCCGGCGGGGGCGTAGCCGTGGCTGTACAGGAGCACGGTGCCGTTCCAGGACGCGGGGACGTCCATCGCGTAGCGGGCGCCGGAGGGGAGTCGGCCCTCCAGGTGGGTGTCGGTCGCGGTGGCCTGCGCGGGCGGCGCGGTCGCCACGCACAGGGACACGGTCAGCAGCGCGAGACGGATCCTCAACGCGGGGTTCCTTCCGGGGCGGGGGCGCAGGCGGGGACGGCGGGGGTGTGCAGGGCGTCGGTGTGCGTCTCGCGCAGCCGCCACACCGTGACCGCGGTGATCGCGGCGCCCGCGCACAGCAGCAGCGACACCGGGGTGCTGCCGCCGCCGGTGGAGGCGAGCAGGCTCCCGGCGATCAGCGGGGAGAAGCCGGCGCCGATCAGGGTGGCCGCCTGGTAGCCGAGGGAGGCGCCGGTGTAGCGGACGCGGGTGCCGAACATCTCGGCGAGCAGGGCGCCGAGCGGCCCGTACATCGTCGACTGGGCGACGCCGTGGCCGAGGGCCAGGGCGAGGATCAGCAGGCCGGGTGAGCCGGAGTCGACCAGGGCGAGGACGGGGAAGGCGAGCGCGGCCGAGGCGACGGCTCCGGCGAGGACGACGGGGCGGCGGCCGACCCGGTCGGACAGCGCGGACGCGGCGGGCAGCACGGCCAGCGCCACACAGGACGCGACGGTCACGGCGGTCAGCACCTGCGGACGCGTATATCCCTGGTCGACCGCATACGAGATCATGAAGCTGGTCAGCAGCGACTGGGCGGTGAAGGCGCCGATGCCCACGCAGGCGGCCAGCAGCACCGGCTTCGGCCGGCGCAGCACCTCCACCACCGGCGGCCTGTCCAGCGGCTCCCGCTTCGCCTGCGCGAACAGCGGGCTCTCGGCGACCTTGAGGCGCACGAACAGGCCGACGCCCAGCAGCACGATGCTCAGCAGGAACGGCACCCGCCAGCCCCAGGAGCGGAAGTCGTCGTCGGGCAGCGCGGAGACCAGGGTGACCACCCCGGCCGACAGGACGGAGCCGAGCGGGGCGCCGAGCTGGGTGAAGCTGGACCACAGGCCGCGCCGGGAACCCTGCGCGTGCTCGGCGTGCTCGACGACCATCAGCATCGCGCCGCCCCACTCGCCGCCGATCGCGATGCCCTGCACGACCCGCAGGGCGACCAGCAGGATCGGCGCCCACACGCCGATCGCGTCGTACGTCGGCAGCAGGCCGATGAGGAAGCTGCCGCAGCCCATCAGGACCATGGTCAGCAGCATCATCGACTTGCGGCCGATCCGGTCGCCGAAGTGGCCGAAGACGATGCCGCCCAGCGGGCGGGCCAGATAGCCCGCGGCGAAGGTGCCGAACGCCGCGATGGTGCCGACCGCGGGATCGGCCTGGGGGAAGAACAGGTCGCCGAAGACCAGCGCGGCGACCGTGCCGTAGACGAGGAAGTCGTAGAACTCCACTGCCGTGCCGAGCAGGCCGGACAGTGCGACGCGGCGCAACTGCCGCGAGTCGGGGGGGAGTTGACCGGAGGACGAGGGGCGGGACGGCTGCATGACGAGCTCCCTGATGCCGTTGCCGGGCGGGTGGGGCCGGAGGGGACTACCGGCGCCCGGTGAAGTTAGGCACCTATTGAGCGGCCGTCAATCATTTGCACAACATCAATCGCCGGCACGTCCGGTACGCGTCAGTTCAGGCCGTCCTCGGCGACCCGCAGCAGCAGCGCGTGCAGCGTCTCCCGCTCGGCGGCGTCCAGCGGGGCCAGCAGTTCGTCGGTGACCCGCTGCCCCGCCTCGTCGGTGTCGCGCAGGAAGGCGCGGCCGGCCTCGGTCAGCGCGACGATCCGGCTGCGGCGGTCGTCGGGGGAGGGGCGGCGCTCGGCGAAGCCCAGCTTCTCCAGGTCGTCGACCAGGCCGACGATCGCACTCGGGTCGTAGCCGAGCCGGGCGCTCAGTTCGCGCTGCAGGGCGCCCTCGGTGGTGGTGAGGAAGCGCAGCAGTGCGTAGTGGCGCAGGCGCAGACCGGACTCCTGGAGCGAGGCGTTGAACAGCTGCCCCGAGCGCAGGCCCAGCCGGTACAGCAGGTAGCCCGTGTCGGCGTGCAGCCCGCGCATCCACGGCTCGTGCGCGTCGATCGGAGCGGGGGCGGGGCTCGTGGGGTGCGGCTGGCGGGCGATGACGGACTCCCTGGTCGTGCGGTGGTTGATGCGTGCTGGTTCCAGTCTGGCGCACCCTGCCGGTCGGCAACAACTATTGACGTCCACAATTATTGCTCCTAGCTTCGATCTCGGGCCGTGCCACCTGCATCCGCGGTCGCGGTATCCGCATCCGCGGTCGCGTCACCGGCACCTGCAAGCAGCGTCACCCGCATCCGCAAGCAACGTCACCGGCATCCCGTAGCCGCACCACCAGCACCAGGACCAGCACCAGCTCGTGAAGGGACTCACCCGTGCCCAGCATCGATCTCACCGGCAAGGCCGCCGTCGTCACCGGCAGCGGCCGTGGTCTCGGCCTCGCCTACGCCCACGCCCTGGCCGCCCACGGTGCGTCCGTGGTCGTCAACGACGTCGACGAGGCGGTGGCCGAGGCGGCCGTGAAGTCCATCGCCGAGGCCGGCGGCACCGCCGTCGCCGAGGTCGTCCCGGTCGGCACCTCCGAGGCCGCGGACCGGCTGGTGAACCGGGCGGTCGCGGAGTTCGGCCGGCTCGACGTCCTGGTCACCAACGCCGGCATCCTGCGCGACAAGGTCCTGTGGAAGATGACCGACGACGACTTCGACGCGGTGATCACCACCCACCTCAAGGGCACCTTCACCTGCGCCCGCGCCGCCGCCGTCCGCATGCGCGAGCAGGGCGAGGGCGGCACGCTGATCCTGGTCGGCTCCCCGGCCGGGCAGCGCGGCAACTTCGGGCAGACCAACTACGCGGCCGCCAAGGCCGGCATCGCCGCCATGGCCCGCACCTGGTCCATGGAGCTGGCCCGCGCGAACATCACCGTCAACGCGATCGTCCCGGTCGCCGCGACCGCGATGACCGAGACGATCCCCGCCTTCGCCCCGTACATCGAGGCCCTGCGCGACGGCGAGCCGCTGCCGGACTTCCTGCGCAAGGGCGAGGGATTCGGCACCCCCGAGGACTGCGCGGCCCTCGTGCCCTTCCTCGCCTCCGAGGCCGCCCGCTCCGTGACCGGCCAGTGCATCGGTATCGGCGGCGACAAGGTGGCACTCTGGTCGCATCCGCAGGAGATCAGGGCGGCGTACGCCGACGGCGGCTGGACCCCCGACGCCCTGGCCGACGCCTGGCCCACCTCGGTCGGCGCGGAACCGCAGACGGTCGGCATTCCGGCGCCGAAGTTCCCGGAGGCGTGATGGACCCCGCTATGAACGTCGAGGAACCCGTCATGAACGTCGAGGAACCCGTCATGAACGTCGAGGAACTCGTCGCGATCGACGTCCACACCCACGCGGAGGTCTCCTCCAAGGGCCACTCCTCCCTGGACGACGACCTGCACGACGCCTCCTCCGCCTACTTCAAGGTGGAGGGCAAGCGGAAGCCGACCCTCCAGGAAACCGCCGCGTACTACCGGGAGCGGAAGATGGCCGCCGTGATCTTCACGGTGGACGCCGAGTCCGCCACCGGCACGCCGCCGGTCCCCAACGAGGAGGTCGCCGAGGCCGCCGCCGCCAACCCGGACGTGCTGATCCCCTTCGCCTCCATCGACCCGTTCCGGGGCAAGGCGGGGGTGAAGCAGGCCCGGCGCCTGGCCGAGGAGTACGGGGTGAAGGGCTTCAAGTTCCACCCCAGCATCCAGGGCTTCTTCCCCAACGACCGGGCGGTGGCGTACGACCTGTACGAGGTGATCGAGGAGACCGGCACGATCGCCCTGTTCCACACCGGCCAGACCGGCATCGGCGCGGGCGTGCCCGGCGGAGGCGGCATCCGCCTGAAGTACTCCAACCCCCTCCACGTCGACGACGTCGCCGCCGACTTCCCGCACCTGAAGATCATCCTGGCGCACCCGTCCTTCCCCTGGCAGGACGAGGCCCTCGCCGTCGCCACGCACAAGCCGGGCGTGCACATCGACCTGTCCGGCTGGTCGCCGAAGTACTTCCCGCCGCAGCTGGTGCAGTACGCCAACACGCTGCTGAAGGACAAGGTCCTCTTCGGCTCCGACTTCCCCGTCCTCACCCCCGACCGCTGGCTCGCCGACTTCGAGAAGCTGCCGGTCAAGGACGAGGTGAGGCCGAAGATCCTCAAGGAGAACGCCGCCCGCCTGCTCGGGCTGACGAAACCGTAAAGGGGCGCGACGATGCGCAACGAGGGACTGGGGTCATGGCCCGCACGCCGGGCCCGTAAGACGCCCCACCGCACCGCCCTGATCCACGGCGACGCGTCGTCGACCGACGACCGCACATCGCATACCAGCTATCGCACGCTGTATACACGCACCACGCGTCTCGCCCACGCCCTGCGCGAGCGGGGCGTGCGCCGCGGCGACCGCATCGCCTACCTCGGCCCGAACCACCCCTCCTTCCTGGAGACCCTGTTCGCGGCGGGCACGCTCGGCGCGGTCTTCGTCCCGCTCAACATCCGCCTCGCCGGGCCCGAGGTCGCCTACCAGCTCGCCGACTCCGGCGCCAAGGCGCTCGTCTACGGTCCCTCACACGCCGGGCTCGTCGCCGGACTGCCGGGCAGCACCGACGTACGGGCGTACGTCGAGGTCGGCGCGGAGTACGAGCAGGCGGTCGCCGAGGCCTCCGAGGAGCCGATCGACGAACCGGTCGGCACCGACGACACCTGCATCATCATGTACACCTCGGGCACGACCGGCCGCCCCAAGGGCGCGATGCTCACCCACGGCAACCTCACCTGGAACGCGGTCAACGTCCTGATCGACCACGACCTGATCGCCGACGAACGCGCCTTGGTCTCCGCCCCGCTGTTCCACACCGCCGGCCTGAACATGCTGACCCTGCCGGTGCTCCTCAAGGGCGGCACTTGCGTCCTGGTCGAGGCCTTCGATCCGGAGACCACCTTCGACCTGATCGAACGGCACCGGATCACCTTCATGTTCGGCGTGCCGACGATGTTCGACCAGGTGGCTCGGCATCCGCGCTGGCCGGACGCGGACCTGTCCTCACTGCGCATCCTGACCTGCGGCGGCTCCCCGGTCCCCACCCCGCTGATCGCCGCGTACCAGGAGCGCGGCCTGACCTTCCTCCAGGGCTACGGCATGACCGAGGCCGCCCCCGGCACGCTGTTCCTGGACGCCGAGCACGCCGTGAGCAAGGCCGGTTCGGCGGGCGTGCCGCACTTCTTCAGCGACGTACGGGTCGTACGGCCGGACATGACCCCGGTCGACGTCGGCGAGACCGGCGAGGTCGTCGTGCGCGGGCCGCACGTCATGCCCGGCTACTGGGGGCTGCCCGAGGAGACGGCCGCCTCCTTCGCCGACGGCTGGTTCCGCAGCGGGGACGCGGCCCGCGTCGACGACGACGGTTACGTGTACATCGTCGACCGTATGAAGGACATGATCATCTCCGGTGGGGAGAACATCTACCCCGCCGAGATCGAGGACCAGCTCCTCGCCCACCCGGACATCGTCGAGTGCGCGGTCATCGGCGTGCCGGACGACAAGTGGGGCGAGGTGCCGCGCGCGGTCGTCGTGCCCCGGGAGGGCGCCGCGCTCGATCCCGACGAGGTCCTCGCGTCGCTGGCCGGCCGCCTCGCCAAGTACAAGATCCCCAAGTCGGTGGTCGTCGCGGACGAACTGCCGCGCACCGCCTCCGGCAAGCTCCTCAAGTCCCGCGTGCGCAAGCGCTACGGCGACTCATAGCTCTGCGGAACTCCCGGCTCTGCGGAACTCCCAGCTCTACCTGACGCCCATCTCCACGCAACTCCTAGCCAAGGACCCCTCTATGAGCATCACCGTCAACGGCCTCGACGAGCTCAAGAAGCTCGCCGGCAGTGACCTCGGCACCAGCGAGTGGATCGAGGTCACCCAGGAGCGCGTCAACACCTTCGCCGACGCCACCGGCGACCACCAGTGGATCCATGTGGACCCCGAGCGCGCCAAGGACGGCCCGTTCGGCGCCCCCATCGCGCACGGCTACCTCACCCTCTCCCTCTTCATCCCGCTCTTCACCGAACTGCTGGACGTCCAGGGCGTCACCACGAAGGTCAACTACGGCCTGAACAAGGTGCGTTTCCCGGCCCCTGTGAAGGTCGGCTCGCGCATCCGGCTGGCCGCGAAGCTTGCGGAGGTCGAGGAGGTACCGGGCGGGGTGCAGATCACCGTCGACGGCACGATCGAGATCGAGGGCGGTGCGAAGCCGGCGGCGGTGCTGCGGAGCCTGTCGCGGTTCTACGCCTGAGACCGTGGCGGCGACAGGCCTGCGATCCGGCCCGCGTTCCGCGCCTGAGAAGACCTGAGAAGAGGCGGTGCTCCGCCGGAGAGCCGCGACGGTGCCACGCCTGAGGGCCTCGGCCGTGCTACGGCTGAAAGCCGCGGCGGTGCTACGCCTGAGACGTTCCATGCCTTGAGAGCCGCGGCGGTGCCACGCCTGACGTTCCATGCCTTGAAGGCCGCGGCGGTGCTACGCCTGACCGCCGCGCACCGGTACCAGGTCGAGAAGGCGTTCCGAGGACTCCCGGGCGAGCGGTGACAGCCGGTCGTGCACCGTCCGGAACGTCTTCTCGGCCTGCTCGGCCGGCCAGTCGTCCGGCAGGTGCTTCACCGGCAGGCGCGGGTCGCGGCGGACGAGCCGCAGCCATTCCGTCTGCAGCCGCAGCCGCAGGACGAGCGCGTCGTCGGCGTCCGGCAGGTCGTCCTCCCACGGCTGCCAGCGCCGTACGAACGCCGCGTAGCCGGCCGCCAGGTCGGACAGTTCCCAGGTCTCCTCGATCATCTGGCCGACGTCCATGCCGGGGTCGGCGTGCGCGCGGAACACCTTCACGTGGGCGGACAGGCCGAGCTCGGCCACCAGGCCGGAGACGTCGACCTCGCCGGGGGCGATCCACAGGCCACTGAACAGCGGGCCGAATCCGCTCCAGGTGAGCTGGGAGCGCAGGTCATGGCGCTGGCGTTGCCAGGACTCGGGCAGTGAGAAGCCGAGCAGGGTCCAGGTGCCGTCCCAGGTCCGGTTGACGGCGCCGGTCTGCCAGATGCGCCGCTCGCCGTCCCGCAGCACCGCCTCGGACCGCTCGGTCAGCCCGAAGTACATCCGGCGGCCCTCGCGCTGGCGGCGCAGCAGACCGCGGTTCACCATGCGGGTCAGCGTCGAGCGTGTCGCCTGCTCACCGATCCCGGCGCGGGCGAACACGTCGATGACACTGCCCGAGTACACGCACACGTCACGTCCGAGCACCTGGTCGCCCAGGAACGTCAGCATGAGGGACTGGGGCCGCAGCGACTCTTCACCGGTCACGCGGCCCACCGTACGCCCTCGTGGATCAGTCCGTGACCTGCCGGTACGCGTATACGGCCGTCGATACGGCGCATACGCCCGGCGGGATCATCTGGGCGCGCAGGGTGCCGCTGCCGGCGTCGTAGTCGACGCCCTCCGTCTCGAAGGTGCCCGTGCACACGCTGCGCTGCGGCAGCGCGAACAGGCTCGTCACCGCGCCGGTCACCGGCCGGCCGTCGAGTCTGTGCTCCAGGTCGACCTGGAGGAGCGGCCGGATCTCGGGGAAGAGGATTCCCGAGGCGTCGTTCAAGGCACACACCAGGCGGGTGTCGGTGACGAAGTCGCAGCCCTGGATGTCGCGCACCGGCTGGTCCAGGGTGATCTGCCCGGCCTCCTTGAGCTCCCCGCCGGCGGGTGGGGTGGACGGGTTGAGCAGGGGAGCGGGGAAGACCTGGAGTCTGCGCTGCTCGCCCCACTCGCCCGACACCAGCCACTGCCCGTCGGGTGAGACGGCGGCGAAGGAGTTGTTCACCTTCTCGCCCGGGTTGAGCCGGTGCACGTACTCGTAGCGCTTCCCGGCCGGGGTGGTCACCGCGAACATCTTCGACGTCGCCGCGTCCGCGCCCTGGTAGGCGTCGAAGACGTGGCCGCGGGCGATGTCCGGGTCGCCGACGTGGTTCCAGCCCTTGGCCCGCAGGTCCAGCGGGATCGAGGCCAGCCCGCGGTACAGCAGCGAGCCGTCCGCGCGGCTGGCCAGGCCCTGACCGCCGCCGAGGGTGCCGGTGTACGCCGTGCCGCTCTCCACCCAGCGCGGCTCACCGGCCGACGCCGTACCCGCGCCGAGCACGGACATACCGAGCACGGACGTACCAATAAGGCGGCACAGGCGAGAATATGACGCTTCATCAGGGATCAGGAACCTTCCACGTCGACGAAGATGGGGTTGGAATAGAACCACGCATCGGCCCACGGGTCACCGTCTCCGGGCGCGTGGGGGATCGGACCGTGCGATCGGACCGTGCGGGTCGATGGCGGCGCCGAGGTGACCGGTGCGGTGGGGGCAGCCGCTGCTCGGTCATGACGGTCCGCTGGGTGCGGTCAGTGGTTCATGAACGACGTGACGGGCAGCGCCCGTTCGACGATGCGTACGTCGCCGAGCCGGCCGTGCAGGATCTGGTCGATCCGCCCGGCGTACTCGTAGCCGCCGAGCAGCCACGGCAGCCCCACCGAGGCGAGTCCGACGGCGGTCGCCCTCGGGTTGCGGACGACCGGGCAGCCCTCGACATAGAGGGTGGTGTGCGCGCCGTCGTTGACGACCGCGAGGTGCCACCAGGTCTCCAGCGGGGTCTCCTGGCCCCAGTTGGTGGCGATGCCCTCCTGGTTGAGCGGCCGCACCGCCCACTGCGGTTCGCGGTCGTCGGACAGCGACAGCGTGGCCAGCGGCTCGTCCGGGTCGTCGGCGGTCTTGCCGGCGGCGCCGCCGGTGCCGGTGCGGCCGACGAGGCCGGACCAGGCGTGGTGCGCCGGATCCCAGTCGGCGGGCAGGCGGTAGAAGGCCTCGATGGTGTAACCGTCCTCGAACGTCATCGAGTTGAGCGGGGCGCCGTCGACCGTGCGCAGGTACGCGCCCCGCAGCGGCGACTTGTTGCCCTGGAACTCCAGGCTGCCGTGGCCGGGCTGGTCGGGGTGGTGGTCGGACGACCAGGTGAGGGTGCCACCGCCCACCGCCACCAGGGCGAGGTCGTTGCCGCGCCCGGACAGGTCACGGACCGTGCCGGTGACGGCCGTACCCGACTCGTGTCCGTAGAAGCGCCAGTAGGCGACCGTGCCCGGTACCAGCAGGCGCGAGGCGGGCCGGGAGGGGCGCGCGGGCACCGGAGCGAAGCCGGAGAAACGTTCCTCGAAATCGATCTCGACGGAGAACCGGTCGGCGTCCCCGCTCAGCTCCCTCTCCTGCCGTTCCAGCTCGTTGTGCCCCTTCGCGGCCCGGCCCAGGATCCACGGGGAGACGGTCTCCACGTCGATGACGTTCCGGTCCAGGTCGAAGCGGTAGAGACGGATCATCGCCGCGCCGCCGAAGTAACGGTTCTGATAGTTCGTCAGGTGCAGGTGGACGTCGTTCCCGGCCGCGTTCTGGCGGGTGGTGCGGGCGGCGGGCCAGTAGTGGCCGTTGAGGGTGAGGAAGATCTGGTCGTGGTCCTCGATCAGCCGGTCCCACAGCTGCTGCCCGTACGACGACAGGGCGCCGTCCTCGGCGACCAGCTCGTGCGTGGTGAGGACGACCGGCGTCCTGGGATGCTCGGCCATCACCTCCTTCGCCCACGCGTACCCCTTCGCCGACAGCCGCCAGTCCAGCGCCAGCACCATCCACTCGCGGCCTGCGGCCCTGAAGAGGTGGCAGGTGTTGTAGCCGTCCGGGGAGGCGCCCGCGAAGGTCAGCCTGCCCCGGAAGCGCTGCGGCCCGAAGGCCTCGAGGTATGCGGTCGACCCGCGCTGGTCGTCCGTAGACGATTTCACGTCGTGGTTGCCGGCGAGGACGCTGTAGCCGACTTCCCGCCGGTCCAGGAGCCGGAACGCCTCGCTGATCGCGGCGACTTCGGGCCGGGCGCCGTTCTGTGTGAGGTCGCCGAGGTGGGTCAGGAAGACGATGTTCTCGTCCTCGGTGTGCTCCAGGAGGTAGCGCAGGGACGCCTCGACCGGCGTCTTGTCGATGCTCGGACCGTCGAAGAGGTACTGGGTGTCCGGCATGACGGCGAGTGTGAAACGACGGCTGTCCGCATCGGGCCGCCGGAGGCCCGCCGGTGCCGCCCCGGCGGCCGTCGTCAGCACGGCACCGGCCGTGGCGGCGGCGCCGAGGAGCGCGGTGGCCCGCAGGAAACCGCGTCGTGCGGCGCCTGCCTGGGCGGCCTCGCAGCCCTGGTCGTGCTCATGCGAAGTGCACACGTGTGCTCCGTGGGAGGTGACGGCGACAGCGGGGATCAGAGAACGCGCAGCGTCCAGGCCCAGCGGTGGGTCCCGGCCGGGATCAGGTACGACGGTGAGGTGTCCGGCCCGCACGAGGCGGTGCCCAGGCCGCGGTGGGCCGCGTCGATGTGCACCACGCAGCCGGCGCGCGGCACCAGCTCGTCGTGGTGGGCGGCCGCCGCGAGGTCGGCGGCGCGGTACCGGGTGACGGAGACCTGGCGGGGCCGGTCCAAGTGCACGGCCAGCCCGGTGGCGTCCGGCGCCGACAGTGTGAAGCGCCGTACGCCGTGCCGGCCGCCGCTCTCCTGCGGGCGCAGATACGGGGTGAACAACTCGTCCACCGGGCGGGAGTGATGGCCCACGGGCGCGCCCGCGCTGCGGTCCGGGTACGACTCCCAGGGGCCCTGACCGAACCACTCCAGCAGGTTCAGCCCGGGCGTGGTCTCGAACACGGATCCGACCCGTGCCACGTCGTCCAGCGTCTCGGGCAGGTCGGCGCTCTCCTCGACGAGGATCCCGCCCTCGATGGCGGTGAACACCTGCTCGTGGCGGACGACCCCGGCCGGTGAGACGTACTCCGCCCGCACGGTGATCCTGCCGACCGCATGCTGTATACCGACGACCTTGCGCTCCAGCGCGTCGAGCCCCCACTCCCGCCAGCGGGCCGCCATGCCGCCCAGCTCGTCGTTGTCGGTGGGCGCCCGCCACAGGGACAGCGTCGGCGGGGCCGTCAGCAGCGGGTGGACCAGCAGCCCGTCCGCGTCGACCTCGACCGTGCGGTCCGCGACCGGGACGCACGTCACCGGGGCGGCCGCCCGCAGCCGCACCTGCGGCATGCACACCACCGTCCCGCGCGGCGCCCAGGGCTCGTCCACGGCGGTCGTCACCCGCAGCGTCAGCCACGCCTCACCGCCCTCCTCGGGCAGCTCGAACGGCAGCGGCACGGCGGTCGTCTCACCGGGACGCAGGTCGGGCAGCTCGGCGGGCGCGGTCAGCGTGGGCCCGTCCTCCACCGCCAGCTCCCACTCGGCCGACAGCCAGTCCAGACCCCGGAAGTGCTGGTGGTTGCCGACGACGATGCCCTCGTGTCTGAAGCACTCCAGCCGCACCGGCGCCGCGATCTCCCGGTGCTCGTACAGCACCGGCTTGGGCGTGCGGTCGGGGAAGACGACACCGTCCGCGATGAACGCCCCGTCGTGGATCGTCTCCCCGAAGTCACCGCCGTACGCCCAGCGATGCCCGGGCGCGGCGACCCCGCCCTCGTACAGCCCGGCGCCCGCGCGCCCGGTCGGTCTGCCGTCGCTCACCCGCTGGAGGATGCCGTGGTCCCAGAACTCCCAGATGAAGCCGCCCTGAAGACCCGGGGTGGACTCGATGGCCGCCCAGTGGTCGGCGAGCGTGCCGTTGCTGTTGCCCATGGCGTGCGAGTACTCGCACTGGATGAGCGGCTTGGTCTGCCGCCCGGACAGGGCGTGCGCGACACAGTCCTCCAGCGGCGCGTACATCGGGCAGGCGATGTCCGAGGCGAGCTCCGGGTCGGCCCAGCCGCGTCTGGCCGCGCCCTCGTACTGGACCGGCCGCGTCGGGTCGTGGCGGCGCACCCAGCCCGCCGCCGCGTCGTGGTTCGCGCCGTAGTCCGACTCGTTGCCGAGCGACCAGATGATGACCGACGGGTGGTTCTTGTCGCGCAGCACCATCCGCGAGACGCGGTCCACGAAGGCGTTCAGGTAGCGCGGGTCGTCGGCGATCTCGTGGGCGTGGTCGTGCGACTCGATGTCGGCCTCGTCGACGACGTAGAGGCCGAGCTCGTCGGCGAGGTCGTACAGGGCGGGGTCGCCCGGGTAGTGGCTGGTGCGGACCGCGTTGAAGCCGAAACGTTTGAGCAGCACCAGGTCCGCCCGCATGTCGTCGTACGACACGGTCCGCCCGGTCAACGGGTGGAAGTCGTGCCGGTTGACGCCCCGGATGAACACGCGCTCGCCGTTGACCAGCAGGTCCCGGCCGGCGATCGCCACGTCCCGGAAGCCGATGCGGTGCCGGGAGATGTCCGCGACCGTGCCGTCGGCGCGGTGCAGCCGGACGGTCAGGCCGTACAGCTCGGGTGTCTCGGCGGTCCAGGGGCGCACGTCGGGGACGGCGGTTCGCAGCCGGGCCTCGCCGAGGAAGCCGGAGACGCGCTCGGTCTCGGCGTTGGCGCGGTCGAACTCCTCGTCCTGGGTGAGGAGGTGACCGGCCAGCTCGCCGCTGACGTACCAGCCCTCGGGCAGTGCCCCGCCGGCGTCCCGCACCCGGCAGTCGACCCGCAGTTCGCCGTCCCGCCGCGCCCGCACCGTGACGTCCGCCAGGTGCAGCGGGTCGGTGGCGTACAGCAGCACGGAACGGGTGATCCCGCCGTGCCACCACTGGTCCTGGTCCTCGATGTGCGAGGCGTCCGACCACTTCACGGCGGTCAGCCGTACGACGGACCGCCTTCCTGGACGGACCAGCTCCGTCAGGTCGAACTCGGCGGCCAGGTGGGAGTCCTTGGAGACGCCGACCGGTTGCCCGTCCACGTGCACCAGCAGCACGCTCTCGGCGGCGCCGACCTGCAGCACGACCCGGCGCCCGGTCCACTCGGCGGGGACGTCCACCGGGCGCTCGTACACACCCGTCGGATTGGCGACGGGCGACCGCGGCGGGAATTCCGTATACGGCATACGGACGTTCGTGTACTGCGGAAGGTCATCCGTCCCCTGCATGGTCCATACACCGGGAACGTAGGCCGACGACCAGTCGTCGCCGTCCGGCGCGTCCGGCGCGGGCAGCAGCTGGAAGCGCCAGTCCCCGTCCAGTGAGACCGCTCCCGGGCGCCGGTCGACGGCGTTCATCGGCAGACGCCCCCAGGAGGTCACCTCGGGTGCCTCCCAGGGGCGCAGGGCGATCAGCGGATCGCTCGTCATCGGCGCAGGGCCCCCTTCACACACCGCTGCGTCATCCGCGCACGGCCCCCTTCGCGAGGTCGCCGATGATCTGCCGGGCACCGAGGGCGAACACGATGAGCAGCGGGACGAGGGCGAGCAGCGCGCCGGTCATCACCATGCCGTAGTCCGTGGTGCCATGGGTGCCGTTGAGCTGGGACAGGGCGACCTGCAAGGTCACGTTGTCCGGGTTGGTGAGGGCGATCAGCGGCCAGGCGTAGTCGTTCCACTGGGCCATGAAGGTGAAGATGCCGAGGAAGGCCAGGCCCGGCCGGACCACCGGCAGCGCCACGTGCCAGTACTGCCGCAGGAAGCCCGCCCCGTCCAGCCGGGAGGCGTCCATCAGTTCGTCGTGGATGGCGCTCTTCATGTACTGCCGCATCCAGAAGATGCCGAACGCGTTGGCCGCCGCCGGCACGATCAGCGCCGTCATCGACCCGATCCAGCCGATCTTCGCCATGATCACGAACTGCGGGATCGCCTGCAGCTGCATCGGCACCATGAAGATGAGCATCAGCCCCGCGAACAGCAGCCGCTTGCCCGGGAAGTCGAACTTGGCGAAGACGAACGCGGCCAGGGAGTCGAAGAACAGCACCAGGAACGTCACCGTCGTCGCGACGAGCAGCGAGTTCCCCATCGACCCGAAGAAGTCGATCGCGTCGAAGAGGTTGCGGACGTTCTCCAGGAAGTGCGTGTCCGGCAGCAGCTTGGGCGGGTAGGAAAAGATCTCGCTCGTCGTGTGGGTCGACATGATGACGGCCCAGTAGAAGGGGAAGGCCGACAGCAGCAAGCCGCCGATCAGGGCCGCGTGCAGGCCGATGCCGCGGCGTTGTGAACCCTTGATGCCCTTGCGCGGCGGCCTGACGCCGTTGCGGGACGGCTTGACGCCGTGGGTGGATGCCATGGTGAACGGCCTCCCTATGCTTCGCCCCGGCGCTGCACCAGCCGCCAGTTGATGATCGAGAAGAGGACGACGACGAGGAAGATGCCCCACGCCACGGCGGCGCCGTAGCCGAAGTCGTTGTTGTCGAAGGTCTGCTGGAAGAAGTAGAGGACCATCGTCCGGCCCGCGTGGTCCGGGCCGCCGGAGAACGTCGACTCGTTCGCGGTGTTCTGCAGCAGCACCTGCGCCTCGGTGAAGCTCTGCAGGCCCGTGACCGTCGAGACCACCAGCACGAACAGTAGCGTCGGCCGCAGCAGCGGCAGCGTCACCCGGAAGAACGTCTGCACGGGCCCGGCGCCGTCGATACGGGCCGCCTCGTACAGGTCGCTGGGGATCGTCTGCAGACCGGCGAGGAAGATGATCGCGTTGTAGCCGGTCCACTGCCAGGTCATCAGCGTCGCGATGGCGGCCTTGATGCCCCACGGCGTGTTCAGCCACGCCACCTGGTCGAGCCCCACCGCCTGCAACAGGGCGTTCACCAGACCGAAGTTGGTGGAGAACACCGAGCCGAAGACGATCGCGATCGCCACCACCGAGGTGACGTTCGGCAGGAAGTAGGCGAAGCGGTAGACGTTCTTGAACCGGACCGCCGAGTTGAGCATCACGGCCGTGACCATCGCCAGGAAGATCATCGGGAAGGTGGCCAGCGACCAGATCACGAGCGTGTTCCCGATCGACTGCCAGAAGTCGCTGTCGCTCAGCAGGTACTGGTACTGCGACAAGCCCGCCCACTCCATCGAGCCGAGGCCGTCCCAGCGGTGGAAGGACAGATAGAGCGAGAAGCCCACGGGGATCAGGCCGAAGGCGAGGAACAGCAGATAGAAGGGGGAGATCGCGGCATACAGGTGCCAGTACTTGCGCAGGCCCTTCTTCGGCCGCACGGCGGGGGTCTGCGCCATGACCACCGGGGGCTCTTGCACTGCGGGGACGGTGGCCATCAGTAGCTCACCCCCAGGTGCTTCGCGATGCGCCGGCATGTGCTCATGGCGTCACTCCAGGCCTTCTCCGGGTCCTTGCCGAGGACGCCGACGTTCTTGATCTCGTCCTTGATGGGCTGCCCGAGCGCCACGTCGTACGGGCTGTTGTAGGCGATCGCGATCTTCTGCGCGGCGGGTCCGAAGACGTCCGTCGTGACCTGCCCGCCGAAGAACGGATCGGGCTCGCGCAGCTGCTTCAGGCCGTAACTGGCGGGGGTGGAGGGGAACAGGCCCGCGTCGACGTACCCCTGCGCCTGGTTGGCGGCGTTGAGCACCCAGGTGATGATCTCGAAGGCCCGCTCGGGCTCCCGGCACGCCTTGGTGATCGACAGGAACGATCCGCCGTTGTTGGAGGGCCGCACCGGCATGTCGGCGATCCGCCACTTCCCCTTGGTCTTCGGCACGCCGTTCTTCAGGTCGTACGTCGCCCAGGACGCGCCCAGCTGGCTGGGCAGCTTGCCGCTCTCTATGGCCGACAGCTGGTCAGGAGTGCCGCTGACGAGGTCGGAGACGATCCCGCGCCGCTTGGCCTCCACGGCGAGCGCCCAGGCGCCCCGCACGTGCTCCTGGTCGCCGATGAAGTTCCGGTCCTTGTCGACGAAGCGCCTGCTGCCCTGGTTCACGACGTTCTCGAAGACCGCGTTGACGTCGCTGAGCAGGGAGGTCCCCGGGATGCGCCGCCTGAGCCGCTCACCGGCCGCGAAGAACTTCTCCCAGGTGTTCAGCTCCTTCGACACGTCGGCGGGCTCGTACGGCAGTCCCGCCCTGCGGAACACCTCGTACTGGTAGAAGTGCGCGACCGGCCCGCAGTCGATGGGGAAGCCGATCATCGTGCCGTCGTCGGCGATGCCCTGGTCCCACTTCCACGCCAGGTACTGGCTCCGGTACTTCTCGGCACCGAGGGTGCGCAGGTCGATGAACTGGTCGGCGTTCGGCAGGTACGACGCCATGTCCTCGCCCTTGAGCCCCGCGATGTCGGGGACGTGGGAGCGGCCGGCCATGGTCGTGATCAGCTTCGAGCGGTAGTAGCCGCCGATCTGGATCGCCTGCAGGTCGACGGAGCCGTCGAAGCGGGCCTTGGCGTTCTTGACGACGGTGTCGCTCAGACCACCGCTCCAGTACCACAGGACCATGTTCCGGCCGGTGGAACCGGTCGGAACGGCGCAGCCGGACGCCAGGCCTCCTAGGGCCGTGGCGGCCGTACCGGCCAGGCCCGCGCGCAGCAGGCCTCTTCGTGAGAGCCGCACAGCTCCCACCGCCTTTCGGATCTGTTCGGGACTTCGCATCAGAGGGGCATGCGGGGGGACATGGGTGCATGGGGGCGCATCGGGACGTGGGTGTGTGGGGGCAGGGGGACGCGGGTGCGTGGGGGCACGTGGGGAGTCACCGCTGCCGTGCGGGCGGGGTGACGGGGGCGTACGCGACCGGCGGCCCCGGGTTCTCCGGGAGCCGGTCCGCGAGGAACCCGTAGGCCCGCTTCAGCCCGGGGTCGGTCAGGGAGCGCCACCAGCGGTCGACGCCGTACCAGCCGGGGGCGGCCAGGGCCCCGCCGTGGTGACGTACGGACAGCCCGGCGGCCAGTACGGCGAACCGCAGCCGTTCCTCCAGCGGCCAGCCGCCGAGCGAGGCCGCGACGAAGCTCGCGCCGAAGACGTCACCGGCGCCCGTCGCGTCGAGGACATCGATGTCGAGGGCGGGGACGTCCGCGTACTCGCCGGTGATCTGGTCGACGGCCACCGCACCGTCGCCGCCCCGCGTGACCACGGTGACCGGCACCAGCTCGGAGAGGACGCCGAGCGCGGCGACCGCGCTGTCGGTGCGGGTGTAGGCCATCGCCTCGGTCTCGTTGGGGAGGAAGGCGTGGCACAGGGAGAGCTGGTCCAGGAGGTCGGTGGACCACTCCTGGGTGGGATCCCAGCCGACGTCGGCGTAGATCCGCGTACCGTTCGCGGCGGCCTTGGCGAGCCACTCGCCGGGCTGCGCCTCGATGTGCACGAGGGCGGTGCGCGCCTCGGGCGGGTCGCCCATCAGCGCGTCCTGCGAGTACGGCGGCTGGAGGCCATGGGTGACGAGGGCCCGGTCGTGACCGTGGGCGAGGGCGACGGTGACCGGGGTGGGCCAGCCGTCCGCGGTCCGGGACAGCGAGAGGTCGACGCCTTCCTGGTCGTCCAGGAGGTCACGGCAGTACTCGCCGTAGAAGTCGTCGCCGAAGACCGTCGCCAGGGAGGTCCTCAGACCGAAGCGGGCGGCGGCCACCGCCAGGTTGGCGATGCCGCCGGGGCCGCAGCCCATGCCGGCCGTCCAGATCTCCTCGCCCGGCGTCGGCGGCTTCCCCAGCCCCGTGAGGACGAGGTCGTAGAAGAGCAGCCCGGTCAGCAGCACATCGGGCCGGTCGTCGTCCACGGATCCGTCCTCTCGTCAAAAGTCTTCATTTCGGTGACCGGAATCGTGCGCCCCTCGGAGAGATTGGTCAATAGCCGAGCAGAAATAAGCATGGTGGTGATTGAAGATGACGAGTAGTGTGCATGCCGTGCTAGCGGAACGACGACACCAACTCATCCTGCGGGTCCTGCGCTCCGGCGGCCCCGCGGCCGTGACCGATCTCTCCGAGCAGCTGGGCGTGAGCCCCGCCACGATCAGGCGTGACCTGGTCAAACTGGAGGAGGACGGCCTGCTCACGCGTGTCCACGGGGGCGCCGTGGTGGAGGAGGGCGACCAGCCCTTCGCCGAGGTCGCCGAGGTGCGCGTGCCGGAGAAGGACGCCATAGCCGCGCGCGCCGCCCAGATGATCAGGGACGGTCAGTCGGTGCTGCTGGACATCGGCACCACCGCCTTCCGGCTGGCCCGGCAGCTGCACGGCCGCCGGATCACCGTGATCACCAGCAACCTGGTGGTGTACGAGGAACTCGCCGACGACGAGGGCATCGAGTTGGTGCTGCTCGGCGGCATGGTCCGCCGCGAGTACCGCTCCCTGGTCGGCTTCCTCACCGAGGACAACCTGCGCCAGCTGCACGCCGACTGGCTCTTCCTCGGCACCAGCGGGGTGCGGCCCGGCGGGCAGGTCATGGACACCACGGTCGTCGAGGTGCCGGTCAAGCGCGCCATGATCAGGGCCGGTGAGAGGGTGGTGCTGCTGGCCGACTCGGCGAAGTTCCCGGGTACGGGGATGGCGAAGGTCTGCGGTCCCGAGGACCTGGACGTGGTGGTGACGAACGAGCCGGTCGACACGGCGACGCGCTCCTCCCTGGAGGAGACAGGCGTCGAGGTCGTCGTGGTGGGAAAGGTGCAGGCGTGAAGCTGACGATTCTGGGCGGCGGCGGATTCCGGGTGCCGCTCGTGTACGGGGCGCTCCTCCAGGACCGCGCCGAGGGCCGGGTGACGCGGGTCGTGCTGCACGACCTGGACGCCGGTCGACTGCATGCGGTCACCCGTGTACTGAACGAACAGGCCGCCCGGGTCCCCGACGCGCCCGAGGTGACCGCCACCACCGACCTGGACGAGGCGCTGCGCGGCGCCGACTTCGTGTTCTCCGCGATCCGTGTCGGCGGGCTTGAGGGCCGCGCGCACGACGAACGGGTGGCGCTCACGGAAGGCGTCCTCGGCCAGGAGACGGTCGGCGCGGGAGGGATCGCATACGGTCTGCGGACGGTCCCCGTCGCCGTCGACATCGCCCGGCGCGTGGCCCGCCTGGCGCCCGATGCCTGGGTCATCAACTTCACCAACCCGGCCGGGCTGGTCACCGAGGCCATGTCCCGCCACCTCGGCGACCGTGTCATCGGCATCTGCGACTCGCCGGTCGGCCTCGGCCGCCGTATCGCCCGGGTGCTCGGCGCGAACCCGCGCGAGGCGTTCATCGACTACGTCGGCCTCAACCACCTCGGCTGGGTGCGCGGCCTGCGCGTCGACGGCCGCGACGAACTCCCGCGCCTGCTCGCCGACCCCGATCTGCTCGGCTCCTTCGAGGAGGGCAAGCTGTTCGGCGTCGACTGGCTCCAGTCGCTCGGCGCGATCCCCAACGAGTACCTGCACTACTACTACTTCAACCGGGAAGCCGTCCGGGCCTACCAGCAGGCCGAGAAGACCCGCGGCGCGTTCCTCCACGACCAACAGGCCCGCTTCTACGCGCAGTTGAGGAACCCGGACGCCCCCGCCCTGGAGATCTGGGACCGCACCCGCGCCGAACGCGAGGCCACCTACATGGCCGAGAACCGCGAGACTGCGGGCGCCGGCGAACGCGACGAGGACGACCTGTCCGGCGGCTACGAGAAGGTGGCCCTCGCCCTCATGCGGGCCATCGCCCGCGACGAGCGCACGACGCTGATCCTCAACGTCCGCAACCGCACCACCCTGTCCGTCCTCGACGCCGAGGCCGTCATCGAGGTGCCCTGCCTCGTCGACGTGGGCGGCGCGCATCCGGTCGCGGTCGACCCGCTGCCCGACCACGCCACCGGCCTGGTCTGCGCGGTCAAGGCGGTCGAGCGCGAGGTGCTCGCCGCCGCCGAGTCCGGCTCCCGCACGACGGCGGTGAAGGCGTTCGCCCTGCACCCGCTCGTCGACTCCGTGAACGTGGCCCGTCGCCTCGTCGATGGCTACACCTCCGTCCACCCCGGCCTCGCCTACCTCAAGTAGCCCTGTCAGGAGAGCTGTTCATGCACGACGAACGCCGCCGGATCGAGGAGCGCGTCGAGCGCCTCCACACCCAGCGCATCAAGCCCGCGATCTACGCGGCCACCGTGCCCCTCGCCGTCGAGGCCTGGCAGGCACCGGGAGAGCCGGTCCCCTTCGAGGAGGCCGCCGCCGCGACCTACGAGCCCTTCGCCATGGACACCCCCTGGGGGCCGCCCTGGGGCACCACCTGGTTCCGGATGCGCGGACAGGTGCCCGCCGAGTGGGCCGGCCGGCGCGTCGAGGCTGTCATCGACCTCGGATTCACGGGCGACTGGCCCGGCAACCAGGCCGAGGCCCTGGTCCACCTCACGGACGGGACACCGCTGAAGGCGGTCAACCCGCTCAACCAGTACGTGCCGATCGCCAACCCGGCCACCGGCGGCGAGGAGATCCACTACCTGGTCGAGGCCGCCTCGAACCCCGACATCCTGGCGAACGACTTCGCGGCCCCGACGCCGTTGGGCGATGTACGGACGGCAGGCGACCGTCCACTGTATACATTCCGCCGCGCCGACCTCGCGATCCTCGACGAGGAGGTCTGGCACCTCGACCTGGACCTCCAGGTGCTGCGCGACCTCATGGTCCACCTCGGCGAGCACGAACCGCGCCGCCACGAGATCATGCACACCCTGGACCGGGCCATGGACGCCCTCGACCTCGACGACGTCTCCGGCAGCGCCCCGGCCGTCCGCCAGGTGCTCGCGCCCGTGCTGGCCAAGCCCGCCCACGCCAGCGCCCACACCATCTCCGGCGTCGGGCACGCGCACATCGACTCCGCCTGGCTGTGGCCGATCCGCGAGACCAAGCGCAAGACGTCCCGGACCTTCTCGAACGTGACGTCCCTGGCCGACGAGTACGACGACTTCATCTTCGCCTGCTCGCAGGCCCAGCAGTACGAGTGGGTGCGCGACAACTACCCCCACGTGTGGGCCCGCATCCAGGAGTCGGTGAAGAAGGGCCAGTGGGCGCCCGTCGGCGGCATGTGGGTCGAGGCCGACGGCAACCTGCCCGGCGGCGAGGCCATGGCCCGCCAGTTCATCCACGGCAAGCGGTTCTTCATCGAGCACTTCGGCATCGAGACCAAGGGCGTCTGGCTGCCGGACTCCTTCGGCTACACCGCCGCCTACCCGCAGCTCGCCAAGCTCGCCGGCAACGACTGGTTCCTGACCCAGAAGATCTCCTGGAACCAGACGAACAAGTTCCCCCACCACACCTTCTGGTGGGAGGGCATCGACGGCACCCGCATCTTCACCCACTTCCCGCCGGTCGACACCTACAACGCCCGGTTCAGCGGCGAGGAGATGGACCGCGCCGTGCGCAACTACTCCGAGAAGGGCGCCGGTACACGCTCGCTGGCGCCCTTCGGCTGGGGCGACGGCGGTGGCGGTCCCACCCGCGAGATCATGGAACGGGCGCGCCGGCTCGCCGACCTGGAGGGCTCGCCCAAGGTCGTCGTCGAACACCCCGACGCGTTCTTCGCCAAGGCCCGCGCGGAGTACCCGGACGCCCCGGTCTGGAACGGCGAGCTCTACCTGGAGCTGCACCGCGCCACCTACACCTCCCAGGCCCGCACCAAGCAGGGCAACCGCCGCTCCGAACACCTGCTGCGCGAGGCGGAGTTGTGGGCGACGACGGCGGCGCTGCACGCGCCGGGCTACACCTACCCGTACGAGAAGCTCGACCGCCTGTGGAAGACGGTCCTGCTGCACCAGTTCCACGACATCCTGCCCGGCTCGTCGATCGCGTGGGTGCACCGGGAGGCGGAGGCCGAATACGCCCGCGTCGGCCGGGAGCTGGAGGACCTGACGGCCCAGGCGATCGCCGCGCTGGGCGCCGGCGGGACGCAGGTGTTCAACACCAGCCCGTACGACCGTGCCGAAGTGGTCCGCACGGCCGAGGGAGCACCGGTGTACGTGGCGGTGCCCGCGAGCGGCAGTGCGCCCCTCGCCGCCACCGAGCCCCCGCAGCCGGTGACGGTCACCGGCCGGGTCCTCGACAACGGGCTGGTCCGGGTCGAGATCGCCGAAGACGGCACACTGTCGTCTGTCTACGATCTACGGTCGAACCGCGAAGTCCTCGCCGACAAGGGCAACCTCCTCCGCCTCCACACGGACCTGCCCAACTACTGGGACGCCTGGGACATCGACAAGCACTACCGGAACCGCTACACGGACCTGCTGGACGCCGAGTCGGTCACGGTCGTCGAGCAGGACCCGCTGATCGGGGCGATCAGGGTCGAGCGGGCCTTCGGCAAGGGCTCGCGCATCACCCAGACGATCACCGTCCGCGCCGGCAGCCCCCGCATCGACATCGAGACCGACATCGACTGGCACGAGGCCGAAAAGATCCTCAAGGCCGGCTTCCCGGTGGACATCCGTGCCCCGCACTCCTCCGCCGAGATCCAGTTCGGCCACATCCAGCGCCCCACCCACACCAACACCAGCTGGGAGGCGGCCCGCTTCGAGGTCTCCGGTCACCGCTGGGTGCACATCGGCGAACCCGGCTACGGCGTCGCGGTCCTCAACGACTCGACGTACGGCCACGACGTGACCCGCACGGTCCGCGAGGACGGCGGCACGACGACCACGGTCCGCCTCAGCCTGGTCCGTGCCCCGCGCATCCCGGACCCGGAGGCCGACCAGGGCAGGCACCGCTTCACCTACGCGCTCCTGCCCGGCGCGAGCATCGCGGACGCCGTCGCGGAGGGCTACGCCCTCAACCTCCCGCTGCGCGTGGCGGACGCGGCGGGCACGCCGGAACCGGTCGTGTCCGTGACCGGCGAGGGCGTGACCGTGGAGGCGGTCAAGCTCGCCGACGACCGGTCCGGCGACGTCGTCGTACGGCTCTACGAGTCCCGCGGCGGCCGCGCCACCGGCGTCCTGCGCACCGGCTTCCAGCTGGCGGCCGCCCAGGTCACCGACCTGCTGGAACGGCGCCTGGAGGACGCGGACCTCGACGGCGACGGGGCGGTCCCCGTCACGCTGCGGCCCTTCCAGATCCTCACGCTGCGGCTGAAGAGGGCCTGACGCATGCCCACGCGACCCTGGTTCACCGACGCCAAGCTGGGGGTCTTCGTCCACGGGGGCATCAACGCCGTCGACGGCGTCCAGGTGCGAGACCCCCGGCGTGCTCTGGATCGAGCCGCCCGCTTCGGCGCGCCGGTTCTGACGAAGAATTAAGAAAGCGGTGAATCCCCTGGTCGCAGGCGGGTTGTGAACGTCTGCGACCGGGGTGCTTTCCCTCCGTGACATTTGAGCTTCATCTTCCCCCTCTGGGATGCGGAACGCACGGCGCAAGAGAGAGGTGTCACGGTGCGAGATCCGCGTATGGCTGCGATCGGCAAGGGACTGAAGCGTCGCGGAAGGCTGGTGATGCAGGCGGTCAGCCCCCCGCGCCGGAACCTCGACGCGATCCCCGCTCCTCGGCCGGTCACCGACCCCTACACCGCTCCGCCCGCCCCGCGCCTGGTGGAGTCCCCGGTCTTCGTGCTGTCGTCCGTACGCTCCGGATCGACCCTGCTGCGCGTCCTGCTCAACAGCCACAGCCGCATCCGCGCCCCGCACGAGATGCACCTGCGCACCGTGCACGTCCACCTGTCCCGCGACTTCACCGCGGACGCCATGAAGGAACTCCAGCTCGACAAGGACGAGCTGGAACACATCCTGTGGGACCGGGTGCTGCACCTGGAACTCACCCGCAGTGGCAAGGACGTCATCGTCGACAAGACACCGCCCAACACCCTCATCTGGCCCCGCCTGCACCGATGCTGGCCCAGCGCCCGCTACCTCGTCCTGCTGCGCCACCCGGGCGCGGTCATCACGTCCCTCACCCAGCGCCGCGCGGACCCCGACCACGAGGAGATCCGCGCCGAGGTCCTCCGCTACAGCGAGAAGCTGGAGGAGGCGCGGAACCGTCTCCCCAACGTGCATGTGATCAGGTACGAGGAGCTGACCGCCGAACCGGAGAAGGTGACCCGGGGCATCTGCGACCACCTCGGCGTTGCCTGGGAGTCCGGCATGCTCGACTACGGCAGCAAGGACCACGGCACGTTCCGGCCCCAGCTGGGCGACTGGTCCAGCACCATCAGGTCCGGCCGTATCCAGACCGCCCGCACGGCCGGACCGGACGCCGAACTGCCGCCACGGCTCGCCGAGTTGGCGAGAGCGTGGGGCTATCCGGTTGGCTGACCGGCCGTGCGCGCGGCGTCTTGCGACGGCACGTCTACAGCGGCAGTGCCTCCGCCGCGGCCCCGACCGGGGACGGCACCGCCGGCAGCAACGGCGCCGTCTCCTCCGCCCGCTGCTGCTGCACCGGCAGCGGCACCGTCCGCAACGGACGCGGCCCGGACACCACCGTGTAGTCCTGGCCGAGGAACGGCGGCACCACCTCGCCCGGGTCCTCGCCGAGCGCCAACTGCACAGCTGCCCAGGGGGCGTTGACACCGCACAGGGACAGCTGGTGCAGTCCACCGGCCGGGCGGGTGTTGACGTCCATGAGGACGGGCCGGTCGCCGAGCATCCGGAACTGGATGTTGGACAGGTAGTGCAGACCGAAGCCCTCCGCGATCCGCCGGGCCGGCTCCAGCCACTGCTCGTGGAGTGTGAAGCCCCGGCGGCGGCCGTTCTTGGTGCGGCCCACGGCGAGCCGGATCCGGTTGTCCGGGCCGGTGAGGCAGTCCACCGACACCTCCGGCTGCTCCAGGCGCGGCATCACCAGCCAGTCGACCGGCTCCTCGGCCCGGTGCATCGCCTCCAGCACCAGGTCGAGCGGCACGTACGGGCTCGGGAATCCGTTGAGGTGCATGAGCGAGAAGGGGGCGCGCGTGATCACGCGGAAGCCCACCCCGCCCGCGCCGGAGGCGGGCTTGAAGCACGCCTTGTGGCCGCTCGCCTCCAACTCCTCGACGGCGGCGAGGAGTTCGTCGGCCGACCGCACCCGCCACCACGGCGGCACCGGCACGCCGATCGTCTGGACCGCCTCGTAGGCGATCACCTTGTCGTGGAAGACGGCCACGGCCTCCGGCGGCGGCGCCAGCAGCGCCGTACCGGCCGCCTCGAACTCGGCGCGGTGCGCCACGACGGCCGCCTGGTGCAGCCGCGGCACGAACACGTCGATGCCGCGCCGCGCGCACTGGTCGAGGGCGTACTCGACGTACGCGGCCGGGGACAGGCCCTCCGGTTCGAGTTCGGCGGTGTCGGCGGCGGCCAGCACGGGGGAGTCGGGGTCACCGTGCGTGGCATGGATCTCGACGGCCCGGTCGCTGGGATTTCTCCGCAGCTGATCCATGAAGAACACGTTCTCCGCGTACGTGCGGTTGAGCCAGACGCGTACGCGAGAGACCATGCAGGCCGCCTTTCACGGTTCGCGGGCAGGGCTCAGCGGCCCGTGCCCGGGCAGGACGAATGGAGGGACACCAAACCGCCCCTGTGTGAAGGGAATTTCTCAGCGGTGGTGTTGGGGCAGATCATACGGCTTCGCCGGGCCGTCTCGTGCAACGTGCGTGTTACGGATTTTCCGATCATGCCGGTCTCATGCCGGTCTCATGGCGGGCCATGGTGGTCTCATGGCGGTCTGGATCACGCCCGTCCGGACGCCGGGACCGCCGCCCGCCGGAACGGGCCGCTTGTCCCGGCGGCGCGGATGTGATCTCGTGGTGACGTTCGCGCGTGCGGAGGGGGCGAGAGGTGACGTCGAGGGCCGGTGGTGACGGTCAGCTGTGGGCCATCAGCGATCTGCACATCGGCTACCCGGAGAACCGCGCCCTGGTCGAGCGGATGCAGCCCGCGTCGGACGACGACTGGCTGCTGGTGGCCGGTGACGTCGCGGAGACCGTGGCCGACATCCGCTGGGCCCTCAAGACACTCGCCGGCCGCTTCCGCCAGGTCGTGTGGGTGCCCGGGAACCACGAGCTGTGGACCCATCCGAGGGACTCCGTCACCCTGCGCGGCGTCGCCCGGTACGACCACCTGGTCGAGATGTGCCGCGAGCTCGGCGTGGTGACACCCGAGGACCCCTACCCCGTCTGGCACGGTCCCGGCGGTCCCGTGGCGATCGCGCCGCTGTTCCTGCTGTACGACTACTCGTTCCTGCCGGCCGGGTGCGCGACCAAGGAGGAGGGGCTGGCGTACGCGCACGAGACCGGGATCGTGTGCAACGACGAGTACCTGCTGCACCCCGACCCCTACCCGAGCCGGGAGGCCTGGTGCCGGGCCCGGGTCGCCGAGACCGCACGCAAACTCGCCGAACTGCCCGTGGACCTGCCCACGATCCCCGTCAACCACTACCCGCTGGACCGCCACCCGACGGACGTCCTGTGGCATCCCGAGTTCGCCATGTGGTGCGGCACCCGGCTGACCGCCGACTGGCACCGCCGGTTCCGCGTCCACACGATGGTCTACGGCCATCTCCACATCCCGCGGACCACCTGGCACGAGGGCGTCCGCTTCGAGGAGGTCTCGGTGGGCTACCCCCGCGAGTGGCGCAAGAGATCCGGGCAGCCGGGGCTGCGCCGCATCCTGCCGAGGGAGGGCGAGGACCGTTGATCGAGGAGCTGCTGCCGGAGACGGTGGTCGCCGTCGAGGCGTACGGCCACGACGGCGCGGACGCGTCGCTGTACCCGGAGGAGGCGGCCCTGGTGGCGCGGGCGGTGGCCAAGCGGCGCCGGGAGTTCGCCGCCGTACGCTCCTGCGCGCGCCGCGCCATGGAGAAGCTCGGTGTGCCGCCGCAGCCGGTGCTGCCCGGTGAGCGCGGCGCCCCGCGCTGGCCGGCGGGGCTCGTCGGCAGCATGACCCACTGCGATGGCTACTGCGCCGCCGCGCTGGTACGCGTCACCGACCTGGCCTCCCTCGGCATCGACGCGGAGCCCGACGGGCCGCTGCCCGACGGTGTGCTGCCCTCCGTGTCCCTGCCCACGGAGCAGCAGCGGCTGCGCCGGCTGACCGCGGACCGGCCCGACCTGCACTGGGACCGGCTGCTGTTCAGCGCCAAGGAGTCCGTCTACAAGGCGTGGTTCCCCCTCACCGGGAAGTGGCTGGACTTCATGGAGGCCGACATCGAGATCTCCGTGGACCCCGGCGAACGGGTGTGCGGCGGCTTCCGCGCGGCCCTCCTGGTACCGGGACCGTGGGTGGGCGACCGCCGCCTCGACCACTTCGAGGGCCGCTGGACCGCCGGACGCGGCCTGCTCGCGACGGCGGTCACCGTCCCGCACGGCTGACGGACGGGCCCGCTGCGGCCGTCCCGTCAGCGACGGCCGCCCGCGGCTGCCGCCCCGCCGGCTCCCGCGCGGGCCACGGCTGCCGACTACTCCGGCGGGCACCAGCTCCGCAACAGCCGGAAGAACTCCTCCTCGTTACCGGCCAGGCCCGCCTCCGCCAGGGCCTGTTCCGCCTCGGCGAGCACGGCGGGCGGAACGACCGGGGGCCGACGCGTCTCCGGCGGGCCGGGGGTGACATCGAAGGCGGCGCGGACCGTGTGCAGCAGGCGCAGGTACGCCTGGACGGCGGTGCGTTCGCGGTCGGTCAGTACGGCGGTGGGCATCGGTCGGCTCTCCCCGTGTCGGTGTCATCGGTCCACGCGCCCAGGGCATGCGCCCCGCACGGCGGCGGGCACCCAGGACACGCACGCCCCCGCACGCGGCGGCGCACCACCAGCATGCCGCCCACCACTGACATTCCGGCTTCCCCGCATGCCGGTTCGCCCGCCCGGCAAAGGCGAGTCCTCACCGAGTGGGGCGGCCGGGACGGCGTGGTCCCGGCCGGCCGTTCAGCCCTGCGGCCCCAGATACCCCAGCGACGCCTCGATCCGCCCCGCCAGATGATCCCGCTGCACCGGCCCCCGCAACGACGAACCGGCCAGCCACGCACGGCACTTGCTGGCCAGCAGCAGGCCGAAGCGCTCGGCCTCCTGCTCGTCGGCGAGGTCGAAGCGGGTGCGCGCGGCGACCTTGAGGACGGTCGCCCGCAGGTCGGCGGCGTCGTCGAGCAGCCGGGCCGCGACCGCGGCGCCCGCCACGTGGTGGCTGCAGTGCCCGGCCTTCATGTGCCACAGCTCGTGGCCCAGGATCACCAACTGGTGGTCGGGCGCGGTGCGTTCCTCGATCACCACCAGGTCCTGGTCGGCCATGTCGAGCCACAGTCCGCTGGCGGTCCCGGGCGGGAAGGCGGCCGTACGGAAGTGGACGGGGCGGCCGCGGCGTCTGCTCATCGCGTCGCACAGCGCGCCGTACAGGACGGCGGGCCGTGCCGGGGCGTCGAGCGTGAGTTCCGCGACCAACTCGCCGCACAGGCGGCGCATTTCCCTACCGATGCCCACTTCTCTCCCCAGGGTCACGACGACTCGGGCCGCTTGACGCTCTCCAGGAGCATGTCCAGCCATTCCGCGACCTTGTCGCGGTGCTGGTCGGTGGGCAGCTGGGCGGCCCGCCAGGCGATCCCGCGGACGCCGTGGTCCTGCAGCAGCCGCTCCAGCGGGTCCTCGGCGGCCGCGGCGGCCTCCCGCTCCCGGTCGGCGAGCTTCTGCAGCAGCTCCTGCTCGGTGTGCTGGAGTACGTTCGCGAGCGCTTCGGGGTCCTCGGCCGTGAGAAAGCCGGCGTGCACGCGGAAGAAGCGCTGGATGGCGTCACAGTGCTCCATGGTGGGCCGCCGGTCGCCGTTGATGAGGGCGCCCGCCTGCTGCCGCGACATGCCCGCGCCGTCGGCGATCTCCTGCTGGGTGTACTTGCGCCCGTTCGGCTTGAGCCGGGTGCGGCGCAGCAGGTCCAGGCGCTGCACGAACCGCGCCTGCACATCGGGCTCACCCGCCGGACGGCCGCTCAGCAACGCCCTGACCACGGGTTCCGGGACGCCGGAGGCGACGGACAGGCGGCCGACGTCGAAGACTTCGGAGTGCGGCACGCCGAGCCGGTCGGCGAGTGCGGTGACGCGGGCGACCACGGCCGGCAGCGCGGCCGTCGGTGTGGTGCCCGGACTCTCGAAGCCACCCGTCACCGACAGATCTCCTACGTCTCTCACAGGATTCTCACAAGCAGGCTCTTCACGAGCGGGTGTCGTGAACTTCCCGGAGACTAACGGGTGGTTCGAACTCACATCCAGGTCTCGCCACAACTGTGGCCAATTTCAGCCGTCAACAGGCACGAAATGCCACGATAGTTGACACGCCTCGCGTGCGGGCAGCAGGATCGGGGCGGCCGCGTCGAGGCCGCACAGCAAGAGGGGTGACCTCCCGATGGCATATCAGGCAGGAGGACAGCGGCCGGCACCGCGGCCCGTCCCCGGGACTCCCGAGGCCCAGGCCTATCTGCAGGACTACGCCGCCCTCATGGAGGCCGTCCCCTTCCCGTCGCTGGTCGTCGACCACCGCTGGGACGTGCTCCTGACCAACAACGCCTTCCGGACACTTTTCCGCGAGGTCGGCGCGCACCCGACGGCCATGCCGGGCGACAACTTCCTCCGGTTCGTGCTGTTCCACCCCGACGCGGCCACGGTGCTCGGCGAGCACGAGTCGAGCTGGTGCCTGCCGATGCTGGCGCACTTCGCGGCCACCCTGGAGCGGTACGGCCACGACCACGCCCTGCAGGCCGTCCGCCGCGACATCGCCCAGGACCCGATCATGGAGGCCGCCTACCGGCAGGGCCTGCCGCACTGGATCCGCGCGGTCGGCGAGGAGGCGGCCGTCGAGCACGACGGCGCCGTACGTCCGCTGCTGCACCCCGACCCGCGCTGGGGCGCCACCGACTGCCGGATCGTGGTGGAGACGCCCCGGACGCTTCAGGACATGGGCTGCGAGCGGCTGACGCTGGTCCTGCGCGAGGCGCGCCGCACTCCGTCCCGGGACCGCAGGCCGCGCCGCGCCGCCTCGCATCTGAGGGTCGTTCCCGCGGCCGACTGAGCGCGCGGCGCCACCGGCCCCGGCACACCCGTTCCCCGGGACCCGCACAGTCCCCGCAGCTCACGCACTGTTCTCCCGAACAGCGCCATGTGACATAGTACTGGCGTGAGTCAGCGACTGACCTGCGATGTCGTGGTCGTCGGGGCCGGAATGGTGGGCGCCGCCTGCGCCTTCTACGCGGCCCGTGCGGGACTCGACGTCACCGTGGTGGACCGCGGCCCCGTGGCCGGCGGCACGACCGGCGCGGGGGAGGGGAACCTCCTCGTCTCCGACAAGGCGCCGGGCCCCGAGCTCGAACTCGCCCTGTTGTCCGGCCGGTTGTGGGCCGAACTGGCCGAGGAGCTGGGGAAGGCGGTCGAGTACGACGCCAAGGGCGGCCTCGTCGTCGCCGCCACGCCCGAGGCGCTGACCGGGCTGGCGGAGCTCGCGGCCGGGCAGCGGGCGGCCGGGGTCGAGGCCGTCGACGTGTCCGCCGACCGACTCCGGGATCTCGAACCGTACTTGGCGACCGGCCTCGCGGGCGGCGTGCGCTATCCGCAGGACGCCCAGGTGATGCCGGCCCTCGCCGCGGCACACCTCCTGCGGGCGTCGGGGGCCCGGCTGCTCACCGGCCGGGAGGTGACCGAGGTGCTGCGCGGACCGGACGGCGCGGTGCGCGGCGTGCGCACGGACCGGGGAGACCTGTACGCCCCGGTGGTGGTCAACGCGGCCGGAACCTGGGGCGGTGAGCTGGCCGCCCGCGCCGGAGTGTCCCTGCCCGTCCTGCCCAGGCGCGGCTTCGTCCTGGTCACCGAGCCGCTGCCGCCCCGCATCCGGCACAAGGTGTACGCCGCCGACTACGTCGCGGACGTCGCCAGCGACTCGGCGGCGCTGCAGACCTCCCCGGTGGTGGAGGGCACCGCCGCCGGGCCCGTCCTGATCGGCGCCAGCCGTGAGCGGGTCGGCTTCGACCGGTCCCTGTCGTTCCCGGCGCTGCGGGCGCTGGCGGCGGGGGCGACGCGGCTGTTCCCGTTCCTGGCCGGGGTGCGGGCCCTGCGGACGTACGTGGGTTTCCGGCCGTATCTGCCCGACCACCTGCCCGCCATCGGCCCCGATCCCCGAGCGCCCGGCCTCTGGCACGCCTGCGGGCACGAGGGCGCGGGCATCGGGCTGGCCACCGGCACCGGGCAGCTGATCGCGCGGCTGCTGACCGGGCGGACGCCCGGCCTGGACCTCACCCCCTTCCGGCCCGACCGCTTTGTGGAGGAGGCCGAGTGAATCCGCTGGAACTGGCCGGGGCGCGACCCGGTCCCGTCTTCACGGTCACCTTCGACGGGCGGCCCCTTCAGGCGCTGCCCGGCCAGACGGTCGCCGCCGCGCTGTGGGCGGCGGGCGTCACCTCCTGGCGTGCCACCCGCGGCGCGGGCCGCCCGCGCGGGATCTTCTGCGGGATCGGCGTCTGCTTCGACTGCCTGGTGACCGTCAACGACCGACCGAACCAGCGGGCCTGTCTCGTGCCGGTGCGCCCGGGCGACGTGATCCGGACGCAGGAGGGGACGGGCCATGGCGACTGAGCTGGTGATCGGCACGCGGGAGGGGACGGGCCATGCGGACTGACCGCGCGGTGAAGCGGGTGACGCGGACCGAGCTCGCGGTGATCGGCGCGGGCCCGGCGGGGCTCGCCGCCGCGTCGGCGGCAACCGCGCGGGGCGTACGGGTCGCGCTCGTCGACGGGGCGGCGGAGCCGGGCGGGCAGTTCTGGCGGCAGCCCGCCGCCGCGCTCGGGGCGCGAAGGCCCGAGGCACTGCACCACCAGTGGCGCGCCTGGAGGCGGCTGCGAGACGGGATCGCCGCCAGTGACGTACAGGTGCTGACGGAGCATCACGTATGGGGTGTGGAGCGGGACTCCGGCGGCTTCACCGTGCACGCGCTGCTCGGCCCGGAACAGCAGGAGCCGGTCGAGGTGCGCGCCGATGCCGTACTTCTCGCGACCGGCGGCTACGAGACCGTGCTGCCGTTCCCCGGCTGGACCCTCCCCGGCGTCGTCACCGCCGGTGGTGCGCAGGCCATGCTCAAGGGCGGGCTCGTGGTGCCGGGGCGGACCGCCGTCGTGGCCGGGACCGGGCCGCTGCTGCTGCCCGTGGCGACCGGGCTCGCCGCGGCCGGCGTCCAGGTCGCCGCGCTCGTCGAGTCGGCCGGTCCCGGGCGGCTGCCGCGCCACGCCCGGGCGCTCGCCGCCAAGCTCCCGGAGGCCGCCGCGTACGCCGCCGGGCTGGTGCGGCACCGCGTACGGTTCCTCGCCCGCCACACCGTCGTCCGCGCCCACGGCGGCGACCGGCTGACCGGCGTCACCGTCGCCGCCCTCGACGCCGACGGACGCGTGCGGCCCGGCACCGAGCGGCACCTGGCCTGCGACACCCTCGCCGTCGGTCACGGCATGCTCCCGCACACCGACCTCGCCGGGAGCCTCGGCTGCCGCCTCGACGGGCCGGCGGTGTGCGTCGACGGCGAACAGCGCACCGACGTGCCCGGCGTGTGGGCGGCCGGCGAGGCCACCGGCATCGGCGGTGCCGCCCTCGCGCTCGCCGAGGGGCACCTCGCGGGATGCTCGGTCGCCGCGCACCTCAAGGGCACCGCCTTCGACCCGGCGCCCGCGGCCGTCAGGTCCCGCGCGCGGCTGCTCAGGGTCGCCGCCGCCCTCGACTCCGCGTACGCGCCGCCCGCGCACTGGACCGGCCAGGTCACCGACGACACCGTCGTGTGCCGCTGCGAGGAGGTCACCGCGGGCGCCGTCCGCGAGGCCCTCGGCCTCGGCGCCGGTGACGTCCGCACGGTGAAGCTGCTGACCCGGGCCGGCATGGGCTGGTGCCAGGGCCGGATGTGCGGACCCGCCGTCGCCGGGCTCGCCGGATGTGAACCCACCCCCACGCGGCGGCCCTTCGCGCGGCCCGTGCCGCTGGGTGTACTCGCCCGACAGCACACCGAGAGAGGACCCTCATGACCGACCACCGCCCCTGGCGCGGCGTCCTCGTCGCCACCGCGCTGCCGCTGAACGACGACCTCTGCGTGGATTACGACCGGTACGCCGAGCACTGCGCGTGGCTGGTGGAGAACGACTGTGACGGCGTGGTCCCGAACGGCTCCCTCGGCGAGTACCAGGTGCTCACGCCCGAGGAGCGCGCCCGGGTCGTCGAGACGGCCGTCGCCGCGGTCGGCGGGCGGCGCGTCATGCCGGGCGTCGCCGCGTACGGGTCCGCCGAGGCCCGGCGCTGGGCCGAACAGGCTGCGGAGGCGGGCTGCGGGGCGGTGATGCTGCTGCCGCCCAACGCCTACCGCGCCGACGAGCGCTCCGTCCTCGCCCACTACGCCGAGGTCGCCAAGGCCCACCTGCCGGTCGTGGCGTACAACAACCCCGTCGACACCAAGGTCGACCTCGTGCCGGAGCTGCTCGCCCGCCTGCACGGCGAGGGGTACATCCACGGCGTGAAGGAGTTCTCCGGCGACGTCCGCCGCGCCTACCGCATCGCCGAACTCGCCCCCGAACTGGACCTTTTGATCGGCGCCGACGACGTCCTGCTGGAACTCGCCGTCGCGGGCGCCAAGGGCTGGGTGGCCGGCTACCCCAACGCGCTGCCCCGGGCGAGCGTGGAGCTGTACCGGGCGGCCGTCGACGGCGACCTGGGCACCGCGCTGCCGCTGTACCGGCAGCTGCACCCGCTGCTGCGCTGGGACTCGCGCGTGGAGTTCGTGCAGGCCATCAAGCGGTCCATGGACCTCGTCGGCCGGTACGGCGGACCCTGCCGCCCGCCGCGCACGCCCCTGCTGCCCGAGCAGGAGGCGGCCGTCCGCGCGGCCACCGAGAAGGCCGTCGCGGCCGGACTGGCGTAAGGGGAGGACACATGCGCAGCAAGCTCGTCCTGCACGCCGTCGACTCGCACACCGAGGGCATGCCGACCCGCGTGATCACCGGCGGCATCGGCACCGTGCCCGGCGCCACGATGAACGACAAGCGGCTGTACTTCCGCGAACACCGCGACCACGTCAAGCAGTTGCTGATGAACGAGCCGCGCGGGCACGCCGCCATGAGCGGCGCGATCCTCCAGCCGCCGACCCGGCCCGACTGCGACTGGGGCGTCGTCTACATCGAGGTCTCCGGCTATCTGCCGATGTGCGGGCACGGCACCATCGGCGTGGCGACCGTGCTGGTGGAGACCGGCATGGTCGAGGTCGTCGAGCCGGTCACCACCATCCGCCTGGACACCCCGGCCGGAGTCGTCGTCGCCGAGGTCGCGGTGGAGGGCGGCGCCGCCAAGGCCGTCACCCTCCACAACGTGCCGTCCTTCGCGGTCGGCCTCGACCGCAAGGCGACCCTCGCCGACGGGCGGACGGTGACGTACGACCTCGCCTTCGGCGGCAACTTCTACGCCATCCTGCCCCTGGAGCGGTTCGGCCTGCCCTTCGACCGGTCCCGCAAGGACGACATCCTCAAGGCGGGCCTGGCGCTGATGGACGCGATCAACGCCGAGGACGAGCCGGTCCACCCGGAGGACCCGTCCATCCACGGCTGCCACCACGTCTACCTGGCCGCACCCGGCTCCACCGCCCGCCACTCGCGGCACGCGATGGCCATCCACCCCGGCTGGTTCGACCGCTCGCCCTGCGGCACGGGCACCAGCGCGCGCATGGCGCAGCTGCACGCGCGCGGTGAACTCCCGCTGCACACCGAGTTCCTGAACGAGTCCTTCATCGGGACGCACTTCACCGGCCGTCTACTCGGCACCACTGAGGTGGCGGGCATCCCGGCCGTGTTGCCCAGCTTCACCGGCCGGGCCTGGATCACGGGCACCGCCCAGTACCTGCTGGATCCCGAGGACCCCTTCCCGGCCGGCTTCGTACTGTAGGCGGACGACAGCACACTGTATGCAATCGCCGCCATCAGGGTGGCGGCTGAAGGAGGACGACCGTCATGCCCCCGCAGCACAGCCCCGCCCTGCCCGTCCTCGGCGGCCGCAAGCCCAGCTACCGGGAGCGGGTCGCGGACGCGCTGCGGGCCGCGCTGATCGCCGGCGAACTGCGCCCCGGCGAGGTGTACTCGGCGCCCGGCCTCGCCGCCCGCTTCGGCGTCTCCGCCACCCCGGTGCGCGAGGCCATGCTCGACCTCGCCAAGGAGGGCCTGGTCGACACCGTGCCCAACAAGGGCTTCCGGGTCACCGCCGTCTCCGACGAACAGCTCGACGAGTACACCCACATCCGGTCCCTCATCGAGATCCCGACGACGGCGGGCCTGGCGGCCACCGCCGACCCGGCCGCCCTCGAGACGCTGCGCCCCATCGCCGAGGAGATCGTCACCTCCGCCGCGTCCGGCGACCTCATCGCGTACGTCGAGGCCGACCAGCGCTTCCACCTGGGACTGCTGGCCCTCGCAGGCAACGCCCATCTCGTCGAGGTCGTACGGGACCTCAGGCGCCGCTCCCGGCTGTACGGGCTGACCGCGTTGGCCGAGGCGGGACACCTTCAGGCCTCCGCCGAGGAGCACCTCGAACTCCTCGACGCGCTCCTCGCCCGCGACGAGGACGCCGTACGGGCGGTGATGACCCGGCACCTCGGGCACGTCAGGGGGCTGTGGGCCGCCCGCTAGCCGGACGGCGGCGTGTCCGTCTTCACGGCCGTGGCCCCGCGCTTGGCCGCCTGGATCTGCGCGTACACATGGGTGCGCAGTTCGGCGAAGCGCGGGGCCACGCGCGTGTGCAACTGGTCCCGGTCGTCCGGGAGGTCGACCTTGAGCTGTTCCTGGACGACGGTGGGAGAGGCGGACAGCACGATCACGCGCTCGCCGAGGTACACGGCCTCGTCGATGTCGTGGGTGACGAACAGGATGGTGATGCCGCGCTCGCGCCACAGCCTGCGGACCAGGTCCTCCAGGTCGGCGCGGGTCTGGGCGTCCACGGCCGCGAACGGCTCGTCCATCAGCAGCACCTCGGGCTCGTACGCCAGTGCCCGGGCGATGGCCACCCGCTGCTGCATGCCGCCCGACAGCTGCCACGGATACGCCCCTGCGGCGTCCGCGAGGCCCACCGACTCCAGCGCGTCCGCGACCAGCTCCCGGCGCCGGGCCTTCGTCAACCCCTTCTGCTTCAGCGGCAGTTCGACGTTGGCCGCGACCCGCATCCACGGGAACAGGCTGCGCCCGTACTCCTGGAAGACGAACGCCGTCCCGGGCGGCGGCCCGTCCACCCGCCGCCCCGCCAGCGTCACTTCACCCCCCGTCGGCGCGAGCAGCCCGCCCACGCACTTCAGCAGGGTCGTCTTGCCGCAGCCCGAGGGGCCGACGAGGCAGACCAGTTCACCGGCCTCGACGGTGAAGGTCAGGTCGCGCACCGCCTCGGTCCGGCGCCCGGATCCCTCGTAGACCTTCTTCAGGCCGCGTACGTCAAGCATGGACCGCCCTTTCACGAGCTTCACCGGGACCGCCGGGTGGCGGCGCGCAGGCCGTGGTACCAGCCCAGCGCGCGGCGTTC
The DNA here is from genome assembly GCF_054782695.1 of Streptomyces deserti. NCBI lineage: Bacteria > Bacillati > Actinomycetota > Actinomycetes > Kitasatosporales > Streptomycetaceae > Streptomyces > Streptomyces deserti. The sequence continues at coordinate 305,034 of NZ_BAAGRZ010000002.1, read as the reverse complement.
GACCAGCTGGAAGAGGACCGAGAGGACGAAGCCGAGCAGGCCGAGGACGAGGATCCCGGTCCACATGCCGGGGATCGCGAAGGACCGCTGGAACTGGACGATGGTGAAGCCCAGTCCGTTGCTGGCCGCGAACATCTCGCTGATCACCATGAGGATGATCCCGATCGACAGGGCCTGCCGCAGGCCCGCGAAGATCTGCGGGCTCGCCGAGCGCAGCACCACGTCCTTCAGGCGCGCGGCGCCCGTGATGCCGTAGGAGCGGGCCGTCTCGGCCATGACCGGGTCGACCGCCCGTACACCCTCGACCGTGTTGAGCAGGACCGGCCACACGCAGCCGGCGGCGATCACCACGGATCTTCATCGTGTCGCCGATGCCCGCGAACAGCATGATGACCGGCACCAGCACGGGAGGCGGCACCGCCCGCAGGAACTCCAGCACCGGCTCGCACACGGCCCGCACCCGCCGGTGGGAGCCGATGACCGTGCCCAGCGCGATCCCGGCGACGGCCGCGAGGGCGTAGCCCGCCGCGAGACGCAGCACGCTCGGCAGCACGTCCCCGCGCAGCCGTGCGCCCGTCCACACGTCCGGGAAGGTGGTGAGGATGGTCCGCAGGGGCGGCCAGTACACGTTCGTGCTGCTGTCGGACGCCGCCCACCAGAGCGCCAGCAGCGCGGCGGGCAGGGCGAGCACGAAGCACAGCCGCAGCAGGACGCCCCTCACACCGCCACCTCCCCGCGCACGGACTGGTGCCAGGCCAGCGCCCGCCGTTCCACCGACCGGGCACCGACGTTGATCAGCAGCCCGAGCACGCCGGTGACGACGATCAGCGCGTACATCTCCGGCACCGCCTGCGAGGTCTGCGCGACCGCGATACGGGCCCCCAACCCCGGGGCGCCGATGACGAGTTCGGCGGTCACGGCGAGGATCAGCGCCACGGCCGCCGCCAGCCGCACCCCGGTCATGACGTACGGCAGCGCCGTCGGCCATAGCACGTGCCGGACGCGGGCCCAGGTGCCGAGGCCGTACGACCGTGCCGTCTCCTCCGCGACCGGGTCGACGTCCCGCACGCCGTACAGGACCTGGATGAGCACCTGCCAGAACGCGGCGTACACGACCAGCAGCAGCACCGACCGCAGCTGAGTGCCGTACAGCAGCACGGCCAGCGGGATCAGCGCGACCGACGGGATGGGCCGCAGGAACTCGATCGTGGAGGCCGTCGCCTGCCGCAGGTACGGCACGACGGAGATCAGCACGCCCGCGACGACGCCCGCGCCCACCGCGATCGCCAGGCCGAGCGCCCAGCCGGTGAGGGTGTCGCCGAGCGCCGTCCAGAAGGCGCCGTCGGCGAGTTCACCGGCCAGCGCGTCGGCGATGCGGCTGGCCGGCGGGAAGTAGTCCTCCTCGACCAGGCCGAGCCGCGGCACCGCTTCGCCCAGGGCGAGGAATCCCGCGAGTCCGGCCGCACCGAGGACGGCGCTCTCGCCCCTCACGGCAGCAGCGCGTCCAGGTCGGGCGTCTTCGTGAACAGGCCGTCCTGCTCGCCGAGTTTCATCAGCGTCTCGATGCCCGCCCGGTCGGGTTCGGCGGGCCACTTCGGCAGAGTCACCTTCTCCAGAACCGGGGCCGGGATCTTGGTGTACGTGGTGATGGCCTGGCGTGCCTCGTCCGGGTGGGCGTCGGCGTACGCCAGGGATTCGGCGGTGGCCTCCTGGAACCTCTTCACCACGTCCGGGTTCTGCTGCGCGTACCGCGTGGACGTGAAGTACATGGCGACGGTGAGGTTCGGGGCGACGTCCACCAGCGCGGAGGCGATCTCGCGGCCGCCCTGGCTCTTGATGGTGGCGAGGGCGGGTTCGACCACCATGGCGGCGTCGACCTGCCCGCTGTCGAGGGCGGCGGGCATCTGGTCGAAGGCGAGCTCGACCAGCTTCACCTTGTCGGGGTCGCCGCCCGCCTTGCGCACCGACGCGCGCACCGCCGTCTCGTTGACGTTCTTCAGCGTGTTGACGGCGACCTTCTTGCCCTCCAGGTCCTTCGGGGACTTCACGGGGCTGTCCTGTTTGACGGTGATGGCGCCGAAGTCCTTACCCGCCACCCCCGTCGAGGCGATGCCGTTGGCGACCGCCTTCACGGGCACGTCGTTGGTCTGGGCGATCATCAGCGAGGTCATGTTGGAGAACCCGAACTGGAACTGGCCGCTGACCACGCCCGGCACGATCGCGGCACCGCCCTGCGCCGGTTTCATGTTCAGCTTCAGACCGCGCTTGCTGAAGAAGCCCTTCTCCTGGCCCAGGTAGAGGGGCGCGACATCGACGATGGGGATGATCCCCACCGTGACCGTGGTGGTGCCGCCGGACGAGGCGTTCGAGCCCGGGGCGCCACCGCCGTCGGACGAGCCGCAGGCCGTCGCGGCGGCCAGGACGGACACGGCCGTGAGGCCGATGAGCAGACGACGACGCATGACTCCGACTCCCTTGGGGATCGTTCCCGGGACTCCGACAGCTGTGCGCGGACAGCACGCATGTGCTCAGCGGGAACGTAGAGCCCGGCCCGACACATGGTCAATGCCCGTACCACACGGGGCAGTTGAACATCACGGTCGTTGACAGTGCCTCGGGCGCGCTCATAGCGTGCGCAGCGCGTACGTTCGTACGTCCTCCCGGAGGTCACGATGGCCGACGCCGTTCGCGCACCGCACTTCGTCCGGTCCTCGAGCGGGGCCTCGCGGTCATCCGCGCCTTCGACGCGGACCATCCGGCGCTGACGCTCAGCGAGGTCGCGCGCTCCTGCGAACTGACCCGGGCCGCCGCCCGCCGCTTCCTGCTCACGCTCGCCGACCTCGGCTACGTCCACACCGACGGCCGGCTCTTCCGCCTCACCCCGCGCGTGCTGGAGCTCGGCTACTCCTACCTCGCCGGCTGCACGCTGCCGGAGATCGCCGAGCCGCACCTGGAGCACTTGGTCGGGCAGGTGGGGGAGTCGTCGTCGCTGTGCGTCCTGGACGGCGACGACATCGTGTACGTCGCCCGCGTCCCGACCCGCCGGATCATGACCGTGTCCATCACGGTCGGCACCCGCTTCCCGGCGTACGTCACCTCCGTCGGCCGGGTCGTGCTCGCCCATCTGCCGGACGAGGAGGTCGAGGCCCGGCTCGCCCGCACCGAACTGCGCCCGCTGACCCCGCACACGATCGTCTCGGCACGCGCGCTGCGGGCCGAACTGGACCGGGTCCGCCGCCAGGGGTACGCCCTGGTCGACCAGGAGCTGGAGGAGGGGCTGCGCTCGGTCGCCGCCCCGGTCCGGGACCGGGACGGCGAGGTGGTGGCCGGGGTGAACATCGCCGTGCACGCCGGCCGCACCTGCGTGGAGTCCGTCCGCCGCGATCTGCTGCCGCACCTGCTGGCGACCGTGGCGCGGATCGAAGCGGACCTGAGGATCACGGTCCGGTCTGAGGGCCACGGGTCCGGCCTGAGGGCCACGGGCCCGGTTTGAGGATCACAGGTCCAGCACGAGCCGCTTCCCCAGGCACCGGGACACACAGATCATCATCGTCTCCCCCGAGTCCCGCTCCTCCTGCGTGAGCACCGAGTCCCGGTGGTCCGGATCGCCCTGGAGGACGTCCGTCTCGCACGTGCCGCAGGTGCCCTCGGTGCAGGAGTACAGCACCTCGACACCGGCCGCCCGCACGGCATCCAGGACGGAGACGTCCGGTGCGACGGTGACGGTCCTGCCGCTGCGCGCGAGCTCGACCTCGAACTCGGTGTCCACGGCGGTGTCCGTGCCGGTGGGTTGCTCCTTCGGCTGGAACCGCTCGACGTGCAGCACGCCCGGCGGGCACCGCTCCTCGACCGCGTCGAGCAGCGGCCCGGGACCGCAGCAGTACACGAGCGTGCCGTCCGGGACGTCGTCCAGCACCGAGCCGAGGTCCAGCAGCCCGGTCTCGTCCGCGGGGGCGAGCGTCACCCGGTCCCCGTACCGGCCCAGCTCCCCGGTGAACGCCATCGACCGGCGGGTGCGCCCGCCGTACAGCAGCGTCCACTCGGCGCCCGCCGCCTCGGCCGCCGCCAGCATCGGCAGGATCGGGGTGATGCCGATGCCGCCCGCGACGAAGCGGTAGCGGGCGGCGGGCTCCAGCCGGAAGTGGTTGCGCGGACCGCGCACCCGGACCTTGCCGCCCTGGCCCAACTGCTCGTGCACGTACGCCGATCCACCGCGCCCGTCCGGCTCCCGCAGCACCGCGATCCGCCAGGCCGACCGGTCCGCCGGGTCGCCGCACAGCGAGTACTGCCGCTCCAGCTCCGGGCCGAGCACGACGTCGATGTGGGCGCCGGGCTTCCAGTCCGGCAGGTCCTCGCCCAGCGGGTGGCGCAGGGTGAGGGCGAGTACGCCCTCGGCCGCGAACTCCCGGCGCGTGACGACGAGTTCGGCTTCGTACGCCCTCATGAGCCGTTTCCCCGCGGCTCGGGGCGCGGCTCGTGGCCCTGCGGGTGGGCGAGCATCCACTCCCACATCTCCACCGGGTCCTGGGCGGTGTGCTCACGGCCGCAGTGGCAGGTGCCGTGCAGCACGTCGGTGCCCGGCAGCCAGTCGATGCGGTAGATCTCGCCGGTCGTGAAGGAGGGGGATGACGTCACTGGACCTTCTCCACGGGCTTGGCGCCCTCCTCGACCAGCCGGGCGAGGATGCGGCGGGCGGCCAGGCCGCCGGTGTCGATGTTGATGCTCAGCTCCTGGTATCCGGTGCGCTCGGTGCCGAGCGTGCGCTGCAGCAGGTTGAGCGCGGTGACGTCCTGCATGACGACCGTGTGGTTGTTGCTCCGCAGGAACTCGGTGACCTCGGTGTCGTCCGTCGCCCAGTCCCGCGAGACTGCCCAGAAGTCGTACACCTTGCCCTCGGCGGACGGCGTGATGCAGTACGTGATCTCGGTGTGGAAGCCGTTCGGGTCGCTGCCGTCCGGCTCGGGCAGCACGCCGACCGGGGCGATTCGGCTGTGCAGCAGGTACAGGCAGGGCGCGTGGTACTCGATGTCCTGCCAGCGGGTGATCCGCCCCTGGATGCCGGTGGACCTGGCGTAGAAGGGCGGGCACTCGGCGTCGTCCATGTGCCGGCTCACCCGTACGATGCCGGCGCCCTCGTCGACCTCGGTGGTGATCGGCGTCTCGGCGACCTCGGGGGTGCCGATGTAGCCGCCGTGCAGATACGTCTCGTGGGACAGGTCGAGGAGGTTGTCGACGAGGAGACCGTAGTCGCAGTCGATGGGCTCCATGCCGCGGACGGTCACCCAGCCCGTGGAGTCCAGGTGCCGGGCGCGCGGAATGGCCTGCGGGTCGGCGAGCGCCGGGTCGCCGATCCACACCCAGATCAGCGAGTCCTGCTCGACCACCGGGTAGGAGGCGACGCGGGCGGTGCGCGGGATGCGTTTCTGCCCCGGCACGTACACGCAGGTGCCGGTCGTGTCGTACGTGAACCCGTGGTATCCGCACACGATCCGGTCGCCGTCCAGGCGGGTCGGGGCCTCGGACAGCGGGTAACGGCGGTGCACACAGCGGTCGTTCAGCACGACCGGCGTCCCGTCCTCCTCGGTGCGGTAGAGCACGAGCGGCTCACCGAGGATCGTCCGGCCGAGCAGCTCGCGGCCGACCTCGTGGCTGTAGGCGGCGACGTACCACTGGTTCCTGGCGAAGGCGGTCATGTGAGGCATGGCGTTCCCGTCCCTGAAGCGCGGGGCGCCGTCGCCCCGCGTGCCGTGGTGGACCCAGGGTCGTGATGCTTGCGGCAGCTCGGCAAGGCGGCTTCTGTCAGGCGGAAGAACTTCCGTAAAAAGGCTGGTCAGGCGCTGGCCTGGCTGCGGGGCACCCGTCCACTCGCCGCGCGACCCAGAACGTGGCCGTCCGGCCTTTCGCGAGGCGGACCGCGCCCAGCCCGCGGCCGGGGTTCCGGCCTGCTTCGGCAGCGTGTGACCTTCCAGTCGAAAAGATTGACAGCCTGCCGCCCGAACCGCGAGCCGCACTGGCCGCGGCCCGGAACGGGCGCCGGAACGTCCGGCCCACCACACGTACCGATGACCTTCGCATGAGCGCCACCAGAGCCTTCCCTGACGTTTGGTGCTCTTGGAACACTCCATCCGCGCACATGCGGTCACGCTGCGGCCAGTTCCCGCCGACAGGACGAGAGGTCCCTCACCCATGCCCGAAGTCAACCGGCGCCGCTTCCTCCAACTCGCGGGTGCCACCGCGGCGTTCAGCGCGCTGTCCGCCAGCATCGAGCGCGCCGCCGCGCTCCCGGCCAACCACCGCACGGGGTCGATCGAGGACGTCGAGCACATCGTCGTCCTGATGCAGGAGAACCGCTCCTTCGACCACTACTTCGGCAAGCTGAGAGGCGTCCGCGGCTTCGGCGACCCGCGTCCGGTCACGCTGGAGAACGGCAAGCCGATCTGGCACCAGCGGACCGCCGACGGCAAGGAGGTCCTGCCCTTCCACCCCGACGCCGACGACCTCGGCATGCAGTTCCTGGAGGGCCTGCCGCACGGCTGGACCGACGGGCAGCAGGCCTACCACGGCGGCAAGTACGACCAGTGGCTGCCCGCGAAGGGCACCACCACCATGGCGTATCTGACCCGCGAGGACATCCCCTTCCACTACGCGCTCGCCGACGCCTTCACCGTCTGCGACGCCTACCACTGCTCGTTCATCGGCTCCACCGACCCCAACCGCTACTACATGTGGACGGGCCACACGGGCAACGACGGCACGGGCGGCGGCCCGGTCCTCGGCAACGACGAACTCGGCTACGGCTGGACGACCTACCCCGAGCGCCTGGAGAAGGCCGGGATCTCCTGGAGGATCTACCAGGACATCGGCGACGGCCTCGACGCGAAGGGCTCCTGGGGCTGGATCGAGGACGCCTACCGCGGCAACTACGGCGACAACTCGCTGCTGTACTTCAACAGCTACCGCAGCGCCGAGCCCGGCGACCCGCTGTACGACAAGGCCCGCACCGGCACCGACGTCAAGAACGGCGACGGCTACTTCGACCGGCTGCGCGCCGACGTGAAGGCCGGCACGCTGCCGCAGATCTCCTGGATCGCCGCCCCCGAGGCCTTCTCCGAGCACTCCAACTGGCCCTCGAACTACGGCGCCTGGTACATCGCCCAGGTCCTCGATGCCCTCACCTCCGACCCGGAGGTCTGGGCGAAGACGGCCCTGTTCATCACCTACGACGAGAACGACGGCTTCTTCGACCACGTGGTGCCGCCGCTGCCGCCGCGGTCCGACGCGCAGGGCAGGTCGACGGTCGACGTCCTGCTCGACCTCTACCTGGGCGACGGCAAGCGCCCGGCCGGCGCGTACGGCCTCGGGCCCCGGGTGCCGATGCTGGTCGTCTCGCCGTGGTCCAAGGGCGGGTACGTCTGCTCCGAGACCTTCGACCACACCTCGATCCTGCGGTTCATGGAGCGCCGCTTCGGGGTGCGCGAGCCGAACATCTCACCGTGGCGCCGGGCGATCTGCGGTGACCTGACCTCCGCGTTCGACTTCTCCCGCAGGGACGCGCGGCCGGCCGGCCTGCCGGACACCGACGCGTACGAGCCGCGGGACCGCGAACGCCACCCCGACTACCGCCCCACCCCGCCGGCGGACCCGCGCATGCCCCGGCAGGAACGCGGCCTGCGCCGGGCCCGGCCGCTGAAGTACGCGCCGTACGTGGACGGTTCGGTGGACGCTGCGGCCGGCCGGTTCACGCTCACCTTCGCCTCCGGGGCGAAGGCCGGCGCCGCCTTCCACGTCACGTCCGGCAACCGCACCGACGGCCCCTGGATGTACACCACCGAGGCCGGCAGGACCGTCGCGGACACCTGGAACCCGGCGTACTCGAAGGGCTCGTACGACCTGACCGTGCACGGCCCGAACGGCTTCGTGCGGGTCTTCAAGGGCGGCCACAAGGCCGCCGGGCCGGAGGTCACCGCCCGGCACAGCGGCGACGACGTCGTGCTGACCTTCACCAACCAGGGCTCCGGCACCGTGCGGCTGAAGCTGGCGAACGGCTACGGCGGTCCGGCCTCTACGGTCACGGTGCGCCCCGGCGCCACGGTGCGGCGCACGGTCGACCTCGCGGCGAGCCGCCGCTGGTACGACCTGACCGTCACCTCCGAGGCCGATCCGGCGTTCCTGCGGCGGTTCGCGGGCCACGTCGAGAACGGGCGTCCGGGTGTGAGCGACCCGGCGATCCTCACCGAGTAGCGGTCGTGAGGTGCCCCGGCCTGGACGGCCGGGGCACCAGGGCCGGTTCGGGAGCGGCCGAGCCCGGCTCCAGCGCCAGGACGGCGGCCACCGGGTGGTCGTCGTCCCCGTCGCCGGCGTGGGGTGCCGCCCGGCTCAGCAGCACCACCCCCCAGGAGGCGAGCCCCGCGCCCGCCAGCGCGAGCAGGATCCCCGCGGGGCCGCCCTGCAGCCGCTCACCGAGCAGCGACAGCCCGATCACCGCGGCGGCCACCGGGTTCACCAGGGTCACCACCGCGAGCGGCGCGCCCAGGCCGCCCCGGTAGGCCGTCTGGGACAGCAGCAGCCCGCCGGCCGCGAACACCGACACCAGCAGCGCCACCCCGATCACCTGCGCGCTGAGCAGCGGCCCGGACCGGTCCGTCACGGCCACCGTCACGGTCTGCGTGAGCGCCGAGGCCACCCCGGAGGCGATCCCGGACGCGGTCGCGTGCCGCAGGCCCGGGCGGGCGCCCGGCCACGACAGCGTGCCGATCACAGCCGCCGTGGCGCCCGCGACCGCGAGCGCCTCGGGCACGCTCAGCACATCGTCCGGAGCGGTCCCGGAGGCCGTGACCAGGATCGCGGCGAGCCCGAGCAGGGTCAGGGCGGTGCCCCGCCATTCCACCGCGCTCACCCGCCGCCCCGCGATCCGCGCCCCGAGCGGCACCGCCGCGACCAGTGTGAGCGCGCCGAGCGGCTGGACCACGGTCAGCGGACCGTACTTCAGCGCCACGACGTGCAGCAGCGCCGCCGACGCGTTCAGCGCCACCGACCACCACCACGCGCCGCTGCCCAGCAGCCGCAGCGCACCCGTACCGGGGCTCCGGGAGGCCAGCCGTTCCTGGGCGACGGCCGCGGCCGCGTAGGCGACGGCGGAGACCAGCGACAGGACGACGGCGATCAGGACGGCGCTCATCGGCCCGCCCTCGCCAGCACCTCACCCGCGGCACTGTCCTGTGCCGGTACGAGCTTGTCCTGTGCCGGTAGCAGCTTGTCCGGTGCCGGAACGAGCCTGTCTTGTGCCGGTTGGGGCCCGTCCTGTGCCGGTGCGAGCTCGTCCTGCGCGCGGCCCGCCGTGGTCGCCGTCCGGTGCGGCAGGTGGACCACCGCGAGCGCGAGGCCGAGCAGGGCCGTCGCCACGAGCGCGTCGAGCCAGTAGTGGTTCGCCGTGCCCACGATCACCAGCAGCGTCAGCAGCGGATGCAGCAGCCACAGCCACCGCCACCGCGACCGCGTCGCGACGACCAGGCCGACCGCCACCATCAGGGCCCAGCCGAAGTGCAGCGACGGCATCGCCGCGAACTGGTTAGACAACTGGTCGGTGCCGGGCGGCCCGTACACCGACGGCCCGTACACCCGTGCCGTGTCCACCAGGCCGGTCGCCGCCGGCATGCGCGGCGGGGCCAGCGGGAACGCCAGGTGCAGCACCAGCGCGGCCGCGGTGAGCGCGGCCAGCACCCGGCGCGCCCACACGTAGTGCGCCGGGCGCCGCAGCCAGAGCCAGACGAGGAAGGCCGCGGTGGCCGGGAAGTGGACGGTCGCGTAGTAGGTGTTCGCGAGGTGCACCAGGGCGTCGCCGTGCAGCAGCAGGGACTGCACCGCACCCTCGCCGGGCAGGTGAACCGCTCGTTCCAGGTCCCACACGCGGTGCGCGTTGCGGAAGGCCTCGCCGGTGTGGCCCGTCGCCAGCTGCCGGCCGAACTTGTAGACGAGGAAGAGTCCTGCGACGAGCAGGAGCTCCCGGACGAGCGGTGGCCGCGCTGTCGCGTCGGGCTCCGCCGGTTCAGGCTCGGTGCGGGCATTCATCCCCCGGCCCCTTCACTGACGGTGGTGCGTGTGTCATCGATGTGGGCGTCCTCGGTGCGTGCGTCCTCGGTGTATGCGTCATCGATACGATTCAGTATCGATACGCCAGTGTACCGATACGGATGCGTCCCGGTACACTGGCGTATCGATTGACATGCGACACACTGGTGGCAGACGACGTGACCGCCGACCCGAGCGAGGAGCACCGCCCATGACGTCGCAGGCCGCGGACCGACCGGAGCCGGTCGGCGCCTCGCGCCGCTCCAAGATCACGCCCGAGCGTGAGCAGGAGTTCTTCGACGCCGCGCTCGAGCAGATCCGCGAGTGCGGCTACGACGCCGTCACCATGGAGGGGATCGCCGCCAGCACCCGCTGCAGCAAGTCCACGCTGTACCGGCAGTGGAGGACGAAGCCCCAGTTCGTGGCGGCGGCGCTGCGCTCGAACCGGCGGGAGCGCTTCGGCGGTATCGACACCGGATCGCTCGCCGAGGACCTGCGCCTGGCCGCGCGGGCCGCGGGCGAGTGGTCGGGCCGGGACACCAAGCTGCTCCAGGCGCTGGGGCATGCCGTCACACAGGACGCGGAGCTCCGGTGCGCGTTGCGCGAGGCGCTCGTCGAGCCGGAGCTCGCCGCGCTGAAGGAGATCCTGCGGCGCGGCGTCGAACGCGGGGAGGTGCCCGCCGGCCACCCGGCGCTGGAGTACATCCCGGCGCAGATCTTCGGCGTCCTGCGCGCCCGTCCCGTCCTGGAGGGCGAGGACGCCGACCCGGACTACCTGGTCCGTTTCGTGGAGGCCGCCGTGCTGCCGGTGCTCGGCGTCACCTGATACCCAGGCCGCCGTCCACGGGATGACTGGGCGGTGGCCTGTCCGCGCCGCACCGTGGGGACGGGGGCGGCGCGCACCCCCGGCCGGGCGGGGTTCCTCTTGAGCGGAGGGGCGCCCCGCCCGGCCGGCTCACTCGTCGGGGCCCGTCAGACGTCCTGCCCGTTGCCGCCGCCCGTCGACACCTTGATGCCCTTGGTGATGTCGTCGATGACGGACTGCCGCTGGTCGGCGTCGACCCCGAAGCGGACGACCACGATCCGCTTCGGGTCGGCGGGGGAGGGGAAGGCGAGCGACTCGACGTAGCCGTCGGCGCCCTTGCTGGTGACGGCCTTCCAGCGGACCAGATAGCCCTTCTGCCCGGCCACCGTCACCGCCTCGGAGGCCAGCACCTCGTGGGAGGTGATCGCGCCGTAGCTCCTGCCGCCGTAGGACTCCTCGGCGTTCGCGGAGATGTCCGCCTTCGCGACCTCCTCCGCGGTGCTGCCCTTCGTGCCCAGCGCCGGCGCCGGCGCCGAGTACGCCCCGCCCTTGGTGCAGGTGGCGGAGGTGTCGCCGGGGCACTTGTAGGAGTCCTCGGACGTCACCTGCGCGCCGACGGTGAGCTCCTGGCCGTACCAGCCCTCGGGGATGGGCAGGCTGATCCCGCTGACCGTGTCGGTCACCGACCCGCTCTCGATCCTCGGCGGCTCGGACCCGTCCGGCGACGGACTCTGCCCGCCGGACCCACCGGACCCGCCCGAGCCACCGTTTCCGCCCGGGCCGCCGAACGGCCCGCCCTGGCCGCCCTGACCCCCCGGCCCCTGCGAGGTGGCGGAGCTGCCGCCCCCGCCGTCGCCGCCGGTGAGCGCGTACACGCCGACGCCGACGCTCGCGAGGACCACGGCGGCCACCGCCACGGCGATCCCCGTACGCACCCCGCGCCGCGGCCCGGCCTCCGAAGCGGCGGGATAGGCCGGATAGGCCGGATAGGCCGGATACGCCGCGGGGGCCCCGGCGTCCGGCTGCCGCGCCGGGGGACCCCATGCGGCGGCCGGCTCCGCGGGACGGATCCGGTCCGTCCACGCCCTGCCGTCCCACCAGCGTTCGGTGGCGGGCCCGTCACTTGTCTGCCCGGGGTCGGGGTACCACCCGGGAGGAGTCTCCTGCGTCATGCCCCCACCGTATGAGGCGTCGGTGAAAGCGGGATGAGAGAAGCCGCGTCGTCTTCGGTGACGGGCCGCGCACCCCGCACGGAACTAGGACAACAGGCCGCAAAAGACGGATTCTTGACCGTCGTTGACGTGCGCGGCCGCTGGTGACGGGCCCGGTGCGTCGCCCGTCCGCCCTTCGTGTCACCCGTCACGGCAACAGCTGCCCCGGCCCTCCTCCGTCGAGGCAGCCGGAGGACTACGCTCAAGGTCTGTACGTCGTTCCGGCGACTTGGGGAGGGAGCGGGATGACAGAGGTACGGCCCATGGCCGCCGCCTCGGCTTCCCTGTGGGAGCGCGACGAGGAAGTCGCCGCCCTCACACAGGCGGTCGACACCCTGTGTGCGGACCACCAGTCGTCCGGCGGCCTGCTGGTGTTCCGCGGCGAGGCCGGCCTCGGCAAGACCGCCTTGCTGGCCGAGGCCCGCCGCATCGCCGAGGCCCGCGGCTGCACCGTGTGGTCGGCCCGCGGCGGCGAGACCCTGCGCTCCGTCCCCTTCAACGTGGTACGGCAGTTGCTGCAGCCGGCGCTGGTGTCGATGCTGCCCGAGGAGGCGCGCGACTACCTCGGCGACTGGTACGACATCGCCGGCCCCGCCCTCGGCATCGCGGACCCCGGCGACCGGCACGCCGATCCGCAGAGCGTGTGCCACGGCCTGGTCGCCGCCGTGACCCGGCTCGCGCTGCGTGAGTGGCCGCTGGTGCTGCTGATCGACGACGCCCACTGGGCCGACCAGGAGACCCTGCACTGGCTCGCCGCGTTCGCCGAGCGCCTGGGCGACCTTTCCGTGCTGCTCGTGGTGGCCCGCCGGCCCGGTGACATCAGCGGCGCGGGCGCCCGCCACCTGGACGCGGTCGCCGCCGCGTCGAACCGCCCCGTCGCCACCCTGAGCGCCCTGACCCCGGACGCGACGGCCGGACTCACCCGCGCCACACTGGGTGAACACGCGGATGCCGCGTTCTGCCGCGAAGTGTGGGCCGTCACCGCCGGCAACCCGTACGACACCGTGGAACTCCTCGCCAAGGTGCAGGACAGCGAGGTGGAACCGGTCGAGGCGCGGGCCCGGGAACTGCGCGAGCTGAACCGCTCGGCCCGCGGCGGCGGTCTCGTCGCCCGCCTGGAGCAACTCGGTATAGACGCCACCCGGTTCGCGTGGGCGGCCGCCATCCTCGGCACCGGCATCTCCATCGACCTGGTGGCCAAACTCGCCACCATGAAGCCCGACCAGGCCGTCCGCTGTGCCGAACTGCTGTGCAATGCCCGCATTCTGGCCGCACCCGATCCCGCGGCCGGCGGGGCCGGCGACGGCGATCTGGAGTTCGTCCACCCGCTGATCGCCACCGCCGTCTACAACTCCATCCCCGACGCCCTGCGCACCGCGATGCACGGCATCGCCGCCCGCGTCGTCACCGACTCCGGCCACCCCGCATCGGTCGCCGCCCGGCACCTCCTCGAAGTCCACCCGGACGCCGACGAGGAACTCGTCGACCAGCTGCGCGAGGCCGCGCGTGAACACCTCGCCGTCGGCGCCCCGGACGCCGCCCGCCGCTGCCTGGAGCGCGCCCTGGAGGAACCGCCCGCACCCGACGTCCACGCGCACGTCCTGTACGAACTGGGCTGCGCCGCCCTCCTGACCGTGCCCGACAGGTCGATCGGCCACCTGCGGACCGCTCTCGGCATGCCCGGACTCGACGGCGCCGACCGGGTGGACGCCGTCGTCCGCCTCTCCCAGGCGCTGGTCCACAACGACCAGCTGGAGGAGGCCGTCCGCATGGTCGAGGCGGAGGCGGCCCGGCTCGAACCCGGGCCCGCCCGGATGCGGCTGGAGGCCGTGCACATCATGTGGGAGGGCATCCACGCCGGCGAGGCCGGCTCACCGGGCCGCTCCCAGCGCCTGGCCGACCATGCCCGGAACTGCACCGGCCGGGACAACTCCGAACGCGCGCTGCTCATCCTGCGCGCCTTCGACGCCCTGACGCACGGGGAGAACGCCGAGGAGATCGTCGAGCTGTGCGACCGCACCCTCGTGAGCGGCCGCCTCGCCCCCGGACTCGGGTGGACCGACAGTGAGTGGGGCATCGAACTGCTGCTGATGCTCTCCTCCGCGTACGCCTACACCGACCGCCTCGACCGCGCCGAAAGCCTCTACCACGACGCCGTGCGGGCCTACGAGATCGCCGGCTGGAGCGGCGGGCATCTCGCCCTCGCACGCGCCTACGTCGGCGTCGCCCACCGCAGGCGCGGTCGTCTGAAGGACGCGGAACTGTCCCTGCGCGAAGCGCTGCCCCTCGCCGAGCGTGTCGGCCGCGGACTGCCCCTGTACTGGAACGTGACCTGCAATCTCGTGGACACGCTGCTCGCCCGCGGTCATGTCGACGAGGCCTGGGACGTCGCCGAACGGTGCGGTTTCGCCCCGCCCTACCCGTCGACCATAGTGCTGCCGGACCCGCGGGCGGTACGCGGCCGGCTGCTCCTTGCCGTCGGCCGCACCAAGGACGGCATCAACGAACTGGAGGCCGCGGGGAAGGCGGCGGCCGTACGCGGCCACCACAACCCGGTGCTCGTGCCCTGGGCGGCCGACCTCGCCCGCGCCCTCGCCACCGAGGACCCGGCCCGCGCCGCCCAGCTCGCCGTCGACGTCCGCCGGCGGGCCGAGCGCTTCGGCACGGACACCGCCATCGGCGAGGCCCTGCGCTGCGCCGCCGCCCTGGAGACCGGCCAGCGCGCGGTCCGCCTCGCCGCCCAAGCCGTCACGTACCTGGAGGCCTCGCCCTGCCAGTACGAACACGCGGCCGCCCGCATCGAGCACGGCATCGTCTCCCGCTCGGTGACCGAGCTCAACCGGGGCCTGGACCTGGCGCGTTCGTGCGGCGCGGACGGCCTGGTGGCGATGGCACACGCGGAGCTGGAGACGGGAGCGGGCCTGCGGTAGGTCACCGGTCACACGTTCAGCAGCTGATCGGTGACCGCAGCCAGCCGCTCGCGTACGCCCGGGTCGTACGCCGCCTCGTGCGCCCGGGCCGGGCGGGTGCCGTCGAAGTAGCGGCCCGTGCCCAGGTCCCGGGTGGCCAGGGCGAGGACGCCCGGCGCGCCGTCGGCGACCGTGTTCCACGGGTTCACGTCCGCCTCGCGGACCATCCCGGTGTCCATGTAGGTCGCGGGGTGCAGCACGTTCACCGAGACCCCGGTGCCCTCCAGCTCCCCGGCGAGGGCGAAGGTGTGCGCGGCCAGCGCGAACTTGCTGCGGCAGTACGCCGACACGCCGCGGTAGCCGCGGCTGAGTTCCGGGTCGTCGAAGTCGAGGGGCTCCTGGCCGGCCGATCCGACGTTGACGATCCGCGCGGGCGCGTTCGCCCGCAGCACCGGCAGCAGCGCCCGGGTCAGCACAACGGGCGTCAGGTAGTTCACCGCCAGCCGCAGCTCGTGCCCGTCGGCGCTGAGCTCCCGGCCCGCACCGGGCTGCCCGAACCCCACGCCCGCGTTGTTGACCAGCACGTCGAGGTCCGGGTGCGCGTCGGCGACGTGCGCGCCCAGCTGACGCACCTGCGCGAGGGAGGCCAGGTCGGCGACGAACCCCTCGGCGTCGCCCTCGGTGCGCAGCTCCTCGACCAGACGCTCCGTACGGCCCGCGTCACGGCCGTGGGCGAGGACGACGTGCCCGGCGCGGACCAGTTCGAAGGCGACGTACCGGCCGAGGCCCGAGGTGGCACCGGTGATCAGGATGGTGGACATACCCCCACCGTAGGCACGGCGCACGGACCTCCGCGAGGCTCTGCCGGAGCTACGACCAGCAGGGTCACCCTCAGCCCCGGTCCTCCTCGGCCAGCACCCGCCGGGCCGCCGCGAACGCCGAGTTCGCCGCCGGCACCCCGCAGTAAACGGCCGTCTGCAGCAGCACCGCGCCGATCTCCTCGGGCGTGAGCCCGTTGCGCCGCGCGGCCCGCACATGCATGGCCAGCTCGTCGTAGTGGCCGTGCGCCACCAGCGCCGTCAGTGTGATCATGCTGCGTTCGCGGCGGCTGAGCGTCGGGTCGGTCCAGATCTCGCCCCAGGCGTAGCGCGAGATGAAGTCCTGGAAGCGGGCGGTGAACGGGGTCTGCCCGGCCTGCGCCCGGTCCACGTGCGCGTCGCCGAGCACCTCGCGCCGCACCTCCATGCCCCGCCCGGCGGGCCCGTCGACGTGCGGTCGCAGCGCGGCGAGCACCGCCTCGGGGCACTGCGCGGGTGCCAGGTGCGAGGCGCCCGGGATCTCGACGAGCGCGGCGCCCGGCACCGCGTCCGCGATCTCCCGCAGGTGCGCGGGCGGGGTCGCCGGATCCTCGCGGCCGGCGACCAGCAGCGTCGGCACACCGATGCCGGCGAGCCGGTCCCGCAGGTCGAACGCGGCCAGCGCGTCACAGCAGGCGGCGTACGCGTCCGGGTCGGCCGCGCGGTGGTCGGCCACCAGCTCCGGCACGGTGAACCCGGGCGTGAACCAGCGGGCGTTCGCGCTCTCGGCCAGGGAGGCCAGCCCCTCGCGCCGCACCAGCGCGGCCCGCTCCTCCCACGGCTGCGACCCGTTGAAGTGCGCGGACGAGCAGATCACGGCCAGCGACGACACCCGCTGCGGGTGGTGGACGGCCAGATGCAGCCCGACCGCCCCGCCCAGCGACACGCCCGCGTACGCGAACCGCTCGATGCCGAGCGTGTCGGCGAGCGCGAGCACCAGCCCCGCGAGGTCGCCGACGGTCGCGCCGGGACCGATCAGATCGGCCGCGGAGCCGCCGTGCCCCGGCAGGTCCCAGCGGACCACCCGGTGCGTGATCGACAGCTCGGGCGCCACCTTGTCCCACAGGGCGTACGAGGTGCCCAACGACGGCCCGAGCAGCAGCGGGGGAGCGGAAGGGGGCCCTTCGACGCGGTGGTTGAGGAGTTTCCCGGTCAACGTCGCTCCAGAGCACGATCGGTGAGGACCCCGGCGGAGCCGGTGTAGCGGGCGGGGTCGGTGGTGAGTTCGATGTCCTGCAACTCGGGCTGCTCCGCGAGGAGTTCCCCCAGGCCACGCCCTTCGGCGCACGCCCGCTGGGTGAGTTCCGTCAGCAGCGTCTTGGCGCGGGTCCGGCCGAGCACCGGCGCCAGTTCGGCGGACAGCCGCTCCGAGGCGATCAACCCGTGGGTGAGGCCGAGGTGGTCGCGCATGGTGTCCGGGTGCGCCCGCACCCCCTCGGCGAGTTCGGCGGCGTCCCGGGCGGCCCCGCCGGCCAGCCGCAGCAGGTCCCGCAGCGGCTCCCACTCGGCGTGCCAGGCCCCGGCCGGCCGCTCGTCCTCCGCCGCCAGCGAGCCGTACAGCGTCGCCGCGAGCTGCGGCGCCCGCCTCGCCGCGGCGGCGATCAGCGTGGCCCGTACGGGATTCGCCTTGTGCGGCATCGCGGACGAACCGCCGCCGCTGCCCTCCGCCACCTCGGCGATCTCGGTCCGGGACAGCACGAGCACGTCCGCCGCGAGCTTGCCCAGCGCCCCGGCCGCGAACGCCAGGCACCCGGCGAGATCGGCGATCGGTGTGCGCAGGGTGTGCCAGGGCAGCAGCGGGGCCTGAAGACCGAGCTCCCGGGCGTAGGCCACCGGCAGCGCGGTCGCGTCGTCGGCGCCGTACGCGGTGAAGGCGGCCAACGTCCCGGCCGAGCCCCCGAGTTGGGCGGGAAGACCGTCCCGGACGGCCGTCACCCGGTCCCGGGCGTCGAGCACCAGCGACCGCCAGCCGGCCGCCTTCAGACCGAACGTCGTCGGCACGGCGTGCTGGGTGAGCGTCCGGCCCGGCATCACCGTGTCACGGTGCCCCGCGGCGAGCCGGGCCAGCGCACGCTCCGTCCGCCCGAGGTCGGCGAGCACCGGGTCCAGGGTGCGGACGGCGACCAGCATCGTCGCCGTGTCCATGATGTCCTGGCTGGTCGCTCCCCGGTGGACGTACGGGCCGTACTCCTCGCCGACCGCCCGCGTCAGGTCCGCGACCAGCGGGATCACCGGGTTCCCGCCGCCGCGGGCGCGCTCCGCGAGGGAGCGCACGTCGAAACGGCCCGTGTCGGAGGCCGCCTCGGTGATCGCCGTCGCCGCCTCGGCGGGGGCCAGCCCCAGCGCGGCCTGGGCGCGGGTCAGCGCGGCCTCCGCGTCGAGCAACGCCCGCAGGAAGGCACTGTCGCTCGTCGCGGACGCGGCGGGAGAGCCCGCCCATCCGGGGGCGAGCAGGCCACCGTCTGCTGCGGCCGATGTCACTGGAACTCCAGGAAGACCGTCTCGCCTTCGCCCTGAAGGCGGATGTCGAAACGGTACGTGCCGTTGCCCTCGTCGCCCGCGATCAGCGTGCCGCGGCGCTCCGCGTCGAGCCGGGACAGCAGAGGGTCCGCCGCCAGCGCGGCCTGGTCGCCCGGCAGGTAGATCCGGGTGAACAGGTGCACCAGCAGGCCGCGCGCGAACACGCACACGCTGATGTACGGGGCGTTGCGCCCGCGCGCGCCGGGCCGCAGCGTGCGCGCGTACCAGTGGCCGTCCGCGTCGGTCTGGATACGTCCGAAACCGGTGAACTCCACGCCGTTGCGCCCGAGGAAGCCACCACTCGCCGGGTCCCGCCGCATCGAACCGTCGGCCGTCGGCAGGTTGCCCTCCGGGTCCGGCCCCCACAGTTCCAGCAGGGCGTCCGGCAGCGGCCTGCCCCCGCCGTCGTACACGTACCCGTGCACGGTGACCGTGTCCGGATGCCCGAGCGGCGCGATGTCCTCGCCGCCGCGGAACGGCAGCGCGTACCCGTAGAACGGGCCGACCGTGTGCGACGGGGTGGGCAGCGCGTTCTCCGGGCCGCTCGTGTCGATCTTCGTCATGGCGGGTCAGCGTCCTTCTTCCATCCAGGTGGCGTTCGGGCCGTCGAGCACGATGTCCCAGTGGTAGCCGAGGGAGAACTCCGGCACGGACAGGCTGTGGTCGTACGTCGCGACCAGCCGCTGCCGGGCGGCGTCGTCCGTGACGGACTGCAGGATCGGGTCGTACGGGAACAGCGGGTCGTTCGGGAAGTACATCTGCGTCACGAGCCGCTGCGTGAACGCCGTGCCGAAGACGGAGAAGTGGATGTGGGCCGGGCGCCAGGCGTTGACATGGTTGCGCCACGGGTAGGGGCCGGGCTGGATGGTGGTGAAGCGGTAGAAGCCGTCGTCGTCGGTGAGGGTGCGGCCCACGCCGGTGAAGTTGGGGTCGAGCGGGGCGTCGTGCTGCTCACGCCGGTGGGCGTAGCGGCCCGCCGAGTTCGCCTGCCAGATCTCGACCAGCTGGCCGCGCACCGGACGGCCGTCGCGGTCCAGCAGCCGGCCGGAGACGGTGATGCGCTCGCCGATCGGCTCGCCGTGGTGCTGCCGGGTCAGGTCGTTGTCGATCTCGGTGATGTCCCGCTCCCCGAAGGCGGGGGAGGACAGCTCCACCAGCTCCGGGTCCTTGGTGACGTCGATGGTGATCGGCGGCTGCTTCGGGTGGCGCAGCACCGAGGAGCGGTACGGGGCGTAGTCGCGGCGCGGGTGGTGCTCGACGGGCCCGCCGTCGGCGAGGCGCTTCTCGTACGCGGCGTGCTCGGCCGCGATCTCCTGGTCGATGTCGTGCTGGGTGAGAGTCATGGGGGTCCCTGGGGGTCCTTGAGGTTCCTGGGGTGCTGGGCGCGGTTCTCAGCGTTCGAGGACGAGGGCGAGGCCCTGGCCGACGCCGATGCACAGGGTGGCGACGCCGATGCCGCCGCCCTTGCGGGCGAGTTGGTGGGCGATGGTGCCGGCGAGGCGGGCACCGGAGGCGCCGAGCGGGTGGCCGAGGGCGATGGCGCCGCCCTGCGGGTTGAGGATCGCGGGGTCGAACTCCGGCCATTCGGCCAGGCAGCCCAGCACCTGGGCGGCGAAGGCCTCATTGAGTTCGAGGACCGACAGGTCGCCAAATCCCTTGCCCGCCTTTGCCAGTGCCCGGTTGACGGCTTCGACGGGGGCGAGTCCGAAGTAGTGCGGGTCGGTCGCGGCGACACCGGTGCCGCAGATGCGGGCGAGGGGTTCGCGGCCGGTGGCCTTCAGTCCGTCGGCGTCGGTCAGCAACAGCGCGGCGGCGCCGTCGTTCAACGGGGAGGCATTGCCCGCCGTGACCGTGCCGCCGTCCGGCCGGAAGGACGGCTGGAGTTTGGCCATCGCCGCCAGGGAGGCGTCCGCGCGGACACACTCGTCGGCATCGAAGACGACCGGGTCGCCCTTGCGCTGCGGGATCGTCACGGGCGCGAGTTCCGCGTCGAACAGGCCCGTGGCCCGGGCCCGTGCGGCCTTGTGGTGGGAGGCCAGGGCGAACTCGTCCTGCTGCTCGCGGCTGATCTTGTGCTTGTCGGCGATGAGTTCGGCGGACTCGCCGAGCGGAACCGTCCACTGCGGGTCCATCCTCGGGTTGACCATGCGCCAGCCGAGGGTGGTGGAGTACAGCTCGGTGTGCCCGGCCGGGAAGGGCTTGTCGCTCTTCGGCAGGACGTACGGGGCACGGGTCATCGACTCGACTCCGCCGGCCAACGCGATGGAGGCATCGCCGAGGGCGATGGCCCGCGCGGCCTGGACGACCGCCTCCAGACCGGAGGCGCACAGCCGGTTGACGGTCACGCCCGGCACGGACGTCGGCAGACCCGCCAGCAGGGCGGCCATGCGGCCGACGTTGCGGTTCTCCTCGCCGGCGCCGTTGGCGTTGCCGACGTACACGTCCTCGATCCGGGCGGGGTCCAACTCAGGTGTCCGGGCGAGGAGTTCGCGGATCGCGTGCGCGACCAGGTCGTCCGGTCGGACACGCGCCAGGCCGCCGTTGTAGCGGCCGATCGGCGTGCGCACGGCGTCGACGATGTAGACGTCCTTCACTTCACAGCCTCCGCGACGATCAGCTTGGCATCGGTCCGGGCGGTGATCTCCTCGACGCTCACACCGGGCGCGGTCTCGACGAGCACCAGTCCGTCGCCGGTGACGTCGAGGACACCGAGGTCGGTGATGACCCGGTTCACACACGCCTTGCCCGTGAGCGGCAGCGTGCACCGCTGAAGGATCTTCGGGGAGCCGTCCTTCGCCGTGTGCGTCATGACCACGATGACCGTACGGGCGCCGTGCACCAGGTCCATCGCACCGCCGATCCCGGTGACCAGCTTTCCCGGCACCGCCCAGTTGGCCAGATCGCCCCGCTCGGAGACCTGCATCGCACCGAGCACGGCGACGTCGATGTGCCCGCCGCGGATCATCGAGAACGACAGCGCCGAGTCGAAGAAGGACGCGCCCGGCAGGACCGTGACGGTCTCCTTGCCCGCGTTGATCAGGTCCGGGTCGACCTGGTCCTCCGTGGGGTAGGGGCCGGTGCCCAGGATGCCGTTCTCCGACTCCAGGACGACCTCGACGCCCTCGGGGAGGAAGTTGGGGATCAGGGTCGGCAGGCCGATGCCCAGGTTGACGTACTGGCCGTCCCGCAGCTCCCGGGCCGCCCGCGCGGCCATCTCCTCGCGTGTCCAGGCCATCAGCCGCTCACCGTCCCTCGCGCCTCGGGCGCGGAGACCGTCCGCTGCTCGATCTTCTTGTCCGCCGCCTGCTCGGGGGTGAGGGCCACCACCCGCTGCACGAAGATCCCCGGCAGATGCACCGCGTCCGGATCGATCTCCCCGGGCTCGACCAGCTCCTCCACCTCGGCGATCGTCACCCGGCCCGCCATCGCGGCCAGCGGGTTGAAGTTGCGGGCGGACCTGCTGAACACCAGGTTCCCGTGCCGGTCGCCCCGGGCCGCCCGCACCAGCGCGAAGTCGGTGCGGATGCCGCGCTCCAGCACGTACTCCACCCCCTCGAACTCCCGGACCTCCTTCGGCGGCGAGGCCAGCGCGACACCGCCGGAGCCGTCGTAGCGCCACGGCAGCCCGCCCTCGGCGACCTGCGTCCCCACCCCGGCGGGGGTGTAGAAGGCGGGGATCCCGGCCCCGCCGGCGCGCAGCCGCTCGGCCAGCGTGCCCTGCGGGATCAGCTCCACCTCCAGCTCCCCGGCCAGATACTGGCGGGCGAACTCCTTGTTCGCCCCGATGTACGAGCCGGTCACCCGGGCGATCCGCCCGGCCGCCAGGAGGACCGCCAGCCCGGACTCCATCGCCCCGCAGTTGTTGGAGACCACCGACAGAGCGCCCACGCCACGCTCGTACAGCGCCTGGATCAGCACGTTCGGCACACCGGACAGCCCGAAACCGCCCACCGCCAGCGACGCGCCCTCCGGCACGTCGGCCACCGCCTCGAGGGCCGAGGCGACCACCTTGTCCATCCGACAAGCCCCATCTCTTCCAAGCGCCCCGACCCTCAGGATTAATCAGGGCACTGAGTATTTCAGCGAGGTTGCCCTCACGCTGCCACCGGAGCGGCGGAGCGTCAATACCTCGGAATAACGCGGGATGCGGGCTGGGCGGGCCGGTCCGGCGCCGGGTATCGTTCAGTGCACCAACGAAAACGACCGTGGGGGCGCACATGGCCGCGGTGGACCTCACCACCCATCCCGGGCACCTGGCCCGGCGGCTCCAGCAGGCGCACTACCTGCTGTGGAACACGATGGTCTCCGAGGAGATCACCTCGCCGCAGTTCGCGGTCCTCAACACGCTCGTCGCCGAGCCGGGCCTGGACCAGCGCACCGTGGGGGAGCGGGTGGGTCTGGACCGGTCCACGATCGCCGAGGTGATCAGCCGGCTCGGCCGCCGCGGGCTGCTCGACAAGGTCCGCGACCCGCAGGACGGCCGCCGGTTCCTGCTGCGCCTCACCGAGGAGGGGGTGCGCACCCACCGCAAGCTGACCGTGCGCACGGCCCGTATGAACCAGGTCTTCCTCGCCCCGCTGACCGCCGAGGAACAGACCGTCTTCTTCGACCTCATCCGGCGGGTCGCGGACGCGGCCGAGGGGCTGCGCAACCCGGCCGAGTCCCTGGTGGCGCCGCGTTGAGCCGAGTCTCTGCTGCCGGCGCCTTGGTCAGGGCGCCTTGATCAGGGCGCCTTGGCGTACACCACCCACACCTGGCCCCGGGCGAAGTTCACCGGTGTGCCGTCGTTGGTGGTGAACGCCGTGCCGTCCGTGGCCTCGGCGCGCTTCCAGTGCACGTCGTGGGCCCGCCCGTCGCGCAGTACCGTCGCCTTCCCGGAGCCCACCGTCTCCGTGTACGGCGTGTTGTTGCCGAGGAAGTCCTTGAAGGCGGAGTCGCGCACGTTCACGTACTGCACGACGACGGTCGCGGGCGCCAGCCGCTCCCCGTCGGCCGTCACGGCCGGGGCGCCGTCCATGGTGACCAGCCAGCGGTCGCGGGCGTCCGACCAGGTGAACGTGAAGCGGGCCGCCGGGTAGCGCACGGTGCGCGAGTTCTCGGCCGTGCCGCCGGCGGGGGCGGCACCGTAGCGGAAACCGGTGGTCAGGGCGTCCGGGCCCGGCGCGGCGGGCATCAGCCGCTCGGGCCGCAGATAGAGGTTGTACGGGGCGGGCTTGCCGGTGCCGCGGAAGTAGGCGCCGGACGCCTCGGCGGGCGACTTGGCCTCCAGCGGCGCCTCGTCGATCAGCGGCAGGAGCTTGCTCTGCGCCCCGGAGAAGGCGAGGACCGGCCGGTCGAACTGGCGCAGCAGCTCCAGATCGGACTCGCGTGCGCTGCGCACCGGCCCGACGGCCTCCGGCAGCCTGGTCGCGTACACCGCCATCAGACGGCTCAGCCCGCCCTCGACCTGCTCCACGTACACCACGTCCGCCGCGTCGACGCCGGTGTGGGGGCGGGCGGCGCGCGCGTTGTCGAGCTTCACGGCGAGGACCGGAGGGGCGTTGCCGGCCCCGTCCGGCGACGGTTCCCGCGGCGATCCCTGCGGTGACTCCTTCGGTGCGCCCCCGCCGTCGTCGCCCGGGCCGTCCGTCCCCGTGCAGCCCGCCGCCAGGGAGACCGTCACCGTGGCGGCCAGCAGCGCCGTCGTCGCGGCGCGCCGCGTGCGCGCTCTTCGTCCCATGCCCACGGTCGTCACCGAGCCTCAGGTCATCGGATTTCTCTCGATTGTGCACTTGTGCGCCCATTGATGGCCACAGTTGATCGGTTGTGACCTGGTCTGGCGCATTCGTTGCCGGGGGCCGGGGCGTGCGGTTCGGCGCGGCGGCGTCCGGGTACCCGGACGCCCGCCGTACGACCGACGCGCACATGACGGAGGGAGCGCGAGGGATGAGGGCAGTGACCTGGCAGGGCAAGCGGGACGTGCGGGTGGAGAACGTGCCCGATCCGCGGATCCAGGAGCCGACGGACGCGATCATCCGCGTCACCTCCACCGGGCTGTGCGGGTCGGACCTGCACCTGTACGAGGTGCTCACCCCGTTCATGACACCGGGGGACATCCTCGGCCACGAGCCCATCGGCATCGTCGAGGAGGTCGGCGCCGGGGTGCCGGACCTGCAGGCGGGGGACCGGGTCGTGGTGCCGTTCCAGATCGCCTGCGGCAACTGCTGGATGTGCCTGACCGGGCTGCAGACCCAGTGCGAGACCACCCAGGTCCACGGCGAGGGCATGGGCGCCGCCCTGTTCGGCTACACCCGGCTGTACGGCTCGGTGCCGGGCGCCCAGGCCGAGTACCTGCGGGTCCCGCAGGCCCAGTACGGCCCGATCAAGGTCCCCGAGGGCCCGCCCGACGACCGCTTCGTCTACCTCGCCGACGTGCTGCCCACCGCGTGGCAGGCGGTGGCCTACGCCGACATCCCGCAGGGCGGCAGCATCGCCGTGCTCGGCCTCGGGCCCATCGGCGACATGGCCTGCCGGGTCGCCCAGATCAAGGGCGCCGGGCGGGTGTTCGGCGTGGACCTGGTCCCGGAGCGGCTGCGCAGGGCCCGCGAGCGGGGCGTGGAGACGTACGACCTGAGGTCCTTCGACAGCGAGAAGGAGCTCGTCACCGCGATCCGCGACGAGACCGACGGCCGCGGCCCGGACGCCGTGATCGACGCGGTCGGCACCGAGGCCCACGGCAGCGCGGCGGCCAAGCTCGCCCAGCAGGCCTCGGCGATGCTGCCCCGCAAGCTGAGCGGCCCGCTCACCGAACGCTTCAGTGTCGACCGGCTCGCCGCCCTCCACACCGCCATCGACCTGGTGCGGCGCGGCGGCACCCTGTCACTGTCCGGCGTCTACGGCGGCATGGTCGACCCGCTGCCCATGCTCACCCTGTTCGACAAGCAGATCCAGATCCGGATGGGCCAGGCCAACGTGCGCCGCTGGACCGACGACATCCTGCCGTACCTGACGGACGAGGACCCCCTCGGCGTCGAGGACTTCGCCACCCACCGGGTGCCGCTGAGCGACGCGCCACACGCGTACGAGATGTTCCAGCGCAAGCAGGACGGCGCGGTCAAGGTGCTGATGCAGCCGTAAGGGCGGCTGGTGCCTGCCGCGGATCTGACACGGCCGTGAAACGGCCGTGAAAGCGGCTACGGGCCGAAGATCTCCGCCAGGTCGTAACGCACCGGCTCCTGAAGCTGCGCGTACGTGCAGCTCTCCGGGGTCCGGTCCGGGCGCCAGCGGCGGAACTGGGCCGTGTGGCGGAACCGCTGACCGTTCTCCATGTGGTCGTAGGCCACCTCCACCACCCGCTCCGGCCTGAGCGGCACCCAGGACAGGTCCTTGCGGCCCGACCAGCGGCTCGGCGCGCCCGGCAGCCGGGCCGTCTCGTGCGCGGCCTCCTCCGACCAGGCCGCCCAGGGATGGCCCGCCACGTCGTCCATCCGCAGGGGCTCCAGCTCCGCCACCAGTTCCGCCCGCCGCTTCATGGAGAAGGCCGCGCACACACCCACGTGCTGGAGGGTGCCCCGGTCGTCGTACAGGCCGAGCAGCAGGGAGCCCACCACGGGGCCGCTCTTGTGGAGGCGGTAGCCGGCGACGACGACGTCCGCCGTGCGCTCGTGCTTGACCTTGTACATGGCGCGCTCGTCCGGCAGGTAGCGCAGGTTCAGCGGCTTGGCGATGATACCGTCCAGGCCGGCTCCCTCGTACCGGTCGAACCACTGCCGCGCCACCTCGATGTCCGTGGTCGCCGGCGCCAGGTGCACCGGGGCCGTCACGTCGGACAGCGCCATGGTGAGGAGGTTGCGCCGGTCGGTGAGCGGCACGTCCATCAGCGACTCGTCCGCCAGCGCCAGCAGGTCGAAGGCCACGAACGAGGCCGGCGTCTTCCCGGCCAGCATCCGCACCCGGGAGTCCGCCGGGTGGATGCGCTCCGTGAGCGCGTCGAAGTCCAGCCGCCCCTCCCGCGCGATCACGATCTCCCCGTCCACCACGCACCGATCCGGCAACCGCTCCCGCACGGCCGTCACCAGCTCGGGGAAGTACCTGGTCAGCGGCTTGCCCGTCCGGCTGCCGAACTCCACCTCGGGGCCGTCGCGGAACACGATCGCCCGGAAGCCGTCCCACTTCGCCTCGTACTGCATGTCCGGCGGGATCTTCGCCACCGACTTGGCGAGCATCGGCTTCACGGGCGGCATCACCGGCAGGTCCATGCTCCTGATTCTGCGCGCATACCGCGGGGATTGCCCGGTGTGCGAGGTTTGCCCCGTACGCCTACCGTGGCTCGCATGGGTGACGCGGTGGAACTGGACGTGAACGGCCGGACCGTACGGCTGTCCAGCCCGGACAGGGTCTTCTTCCCGGAGCGCGGTTTCACCAAGCTGGACCTCGCCCGGTACTACATCGCGGTCGGCCCCGGCATCCTGCGCGCCCTGCGGAACCGGCCCACCACCCTGGAGCGCTACCCCGAGGGCCTGAACGGCGAGTGGTTCTTCCAGAAGCGGGCCCCGAAGAACATGCCCGACTGGATCCCGACCGCGCACATCACCTTCCCCAGCGGCCGCAGCGCCGACGAGATGTGCCCGACGGAGGTCGGCGCCGTGGTGTGGGCCGCCCAGTACGGCACCCTCACCTTCCACCCCTGGCCGGTGCGCCGCGACGACGTCGACCGCCCCGACGAGCTCCGCATCGACCTCGACCCGCAGCCCGGTACGGACTACGACGACGCCGTGCGCGCCGCCCACGAACTGCGCGCGGTCCTCGACGAGTTCGGCGGCCTGCGCGGCTGGCCCAAGACCTCCGGCGGCCGGGGCCTGCACGTGTTCGTGCCGATCGAGCCGCGCTGGACGTTCACACAGGTGCGGCGCGCCGCCATCGCCGTCGGGCGCGAGATGGAACGGCGGATGCCGGAGCACGTGACGATCAAGTGGTGGAAGGAAGAACGCGGCAGGCGGATCTTCCTGGACTACAACCAGACGGCACGCGACCGCACCATCGCCTCCGCGTACTCCGTACGGCCCCGCCCGCACGCCCCCGTCTCCGCGCCCCTGACCTGGGAGGAGGTCGGGGTCGCGCACCCCCGGGACTTCGACCTGGCGACCATGCCCGCACGCTTCGCCGAACTGGGCGACGTGCACGCGGACATGGACGACCACCGCTTCTCCCTGGACGCCCTGCTCGACCTGGCGCGCCGCGACGAGCACGATCACGGGCTCGGCGATCTGCCGTATCCGCCGGAGTACCCGAAGATGCCGGGCGAGCCGAAGCGCGTCCAGCCGAGCCGGGCGAAGAAGCCGGGACCGGGAGCGCAGACGCCCTGACGCGTACGCCGCCCCGAACCTCCAGCAGCGGAAAGCCCCCTGCGTCCCCAACGCGCTCTCTGTCACGGAGAGCGCTCTCACCCGGCCGGTCGGCCGGGGCTATGCTGATCCGCAACCGCCGAGGAGGAGCCCCGAAGTGACCGAGACAGCGCCGCGCCCCACGCTGGAGGCCGTGGCCGCCCGGGCCGGGGTCTCGCGGGCCACCGTGTCCCGCGTCGTCAACGGGGCGGACGGCGTGCGCGAACCCCTCGTCGAGCGGGTCCGGCGGGCGGTGGAGGAGCTCGGGTACGTCCCCAACCAGGCCGCCCGCAGCCTGGTGACCAAGCGGCACGACGCCGTCGCCGTCGTCATCGCCGAACCGGAGACCCGGGTCTTCGCCGACCCCTTCTTCGCCCAGCAGCTCCGCGGCATCAGCAAGGAGCTGACGGCCCACGACAACCAGCTCGTGCTGCTGCTCATCGAGGGCCGCGACGACCACGCGCGCGTGGCCCGCTACCTCGCCGGCGGCCACGTCGACGGCGCGCTCGTCTTCTCGCTGCACCTCGACGACCCGCTCCCCGGGCTGATCCGGCGCGCCGGAGTGCCGACCGTGTTCGGCGGACGGCCGGGGTGGAGCGACGAGGGCACGCTCCCCCCTGCTCGCGGCTCCGCCGGAGCAGGGCAGACCCCCACCGCCGTGTACGTCGACAGCGACAACCGGGGTGGCGCCCGCGAGGCGGTACGGCACCTCGTCGGTCTCGGCCGCACCCGGATCGCGCACATCACCGGTCCCCTCGACCAGACGTCCGCGGTGGACCGGCTCGACGGCTTCCGGGACGTCATGGTCGACGCGGACCCGCGGCTCGTGGCCGAGGGCGACTTCACTCCGGTCGGCGGCGAGCGCGCGATGCGGGAACTCCTCGGCCGCTGCCCCGACCTGGACGCCGTGTTCGCCGCGAACGACCTGATGGCCGCGGGCGCGATGCGGGTGCTGCGCGAGCACGGGCGGCGCGTCCCCCAGGACGTCGCCGTGGTCGGCTTCGACGACATGCTCCCCGTCGCCGAGCAGACCGACCCGCCGCTCACCACGGTCCGCCAGGACATCGAGACGATGGGCCGCCTCATGGCCCGCCTGCTGCTGCGCGGCCTGGACCGCCCCACCGCCGAGGACGCGGTGGGAGGCACCCCGTCCAGCGTGGTACTGCCGACGACGCTGGTGCGGCGGGCGTCGGCGTAGCGGAGACGGACGGCGGCACGCCCTGCTTCGGGAGTGCCGCACCGAAAAGCATCCCGACGGACATCCCGACAGCCCAGGACAGGCGTGGGCACGCTCCGACGGCGCGTGGCAGTGCCCGGTGCGAGACTCGGCAGAGCAGGCACACGGGACCTCTCGCGGGAGGGCACCATGCTCACCACCCGATTCGTCCACGGCGCTCCGAACTGGGCCGACGTCGGCACGTCCGACATCGAGGGCGCCACGTCCTTCTACGGCGGCCTGTTCGGCTGGCGGTTCCGGTCGGCGGGCCCCGAAGCCGGCGGCTACGGCTTCTTCCAGCTCGGCGGCCGGACCGTCGCGGGTGGGATGCAGAACACGCCGGAGCAGGGCCCGCCCTCGTGGACCGTGTACTTCCAGAGCCCCGACGCGGACGCCACCGTCAAGGCGGCCGAGCACGCCCGGGGCAGTGTGCCCGTGGCACCCATGGACGTCCTGGGCCAGGGCCGGATGGCGATCCTGGCCGACCAGGCGGGCGTGGCCTTCGGGATCTGGCAGCCGACCCGGCTCAAGGGCGTCGACGTGGCCGGCGAACCCGGGTCGCTGTGCTGGGTGGAGCTGTACACCCCGGACATCGCCCGCGCCGCCGCCTTCTACCACTCCGTGCTCGGCTGGGAGACCTCGGCCGTGTCCTTCCCCGGCGGCACCTACACGGGCATCAATCCGGCGGGCACGGGCGAGGACGCCATGTTCGGCGGCCTGGTGCCCCTGGCCGACGAACCCACAGAGGCCGGGTCCGGGCCGTACTGGCTGCCCTACTTCGCCGTCGACGACACGGACGCCACGGTCGCCAGGGCACAGGAGCTCGGCGGCAGCGTCCGGATGCCGGCCACCTCCGTGTCCGGGGTCGGCCGGATGGCCAAGCTCGCAGACCCGTACGGTGCCCGCTTCGCCGTGCTCCGGGGCGACCCGGGGCAGGACTCACCCGATAGCCCTCGCCGGGGCGATCCGCGGCCTGCGGCGCGATCGCCCGGCGCGCCGCCGTGCGTGCCCGCAGCCGGCGGGGTCATCATCGTGCCGTCGCCCGACGCCGGGCGGTGAGGCGTTGATCCCGCGTTGAGCGAACGTTTTTCGCCGCCCGGCACCCTTCTGGCCATGCACATCGAAACGATCACGTCGCCCGACCTCGCCTGGCAGGCGGAGGCGCTGTGCGCGCAGACGGGGGCGGACTTCTTCTTTCCCGAGCCCGGCAGTTCCGTGCGGGAGGCCAAGCGGATCTGCGGCATGTGCCCCATCCGCTCCGCCTGCCTGGAGTACGCGCTGGACAACGACGAGCGGTTCGGCGTGTGGGGCGGTCTGTCGGAGAAGGAGCGGCTGGAGCTGCGGCGTACCCCACGCTGGCGGCACAGCTCGTAAGGCACGCCGGTTCGAATCCAGCCGCCCTCCCTGACGGCGGCGGTCAGCCGCCCGCGCGGGCCGCCATCCGGGCCTTGCGCGCGGCCAGCCTCTCGTCGAACTTCGCCGCCTCGGCGTCCAGACCGCCCATGAACAGGCCGAGTTCCTCCTGCGCCTGACGGCCCTCGGCGCCCAGGCCGTCGATCTCCAGGACCTTCAGGAAGCGCAGCACCGGCTGGAGCACGTCGTCGTGGTGGATGCGCAGGTTGTAGACCTCGCCGATCGCCATCTGCGCGGCGAAACGCTCGAAGCCGGGCATGCCGTGACCGGGCATCCGGAAGTTCACCACGACGTCCCGCACCGCCTGCATGGTCAGGTCGGGCGCGAGCTCGAAGGCCGCCTTGAGCAGGTTCCGGTAGAAGACCATGTGGAGGTTCTCGTCGGTCGCGATGCGGGCCAGCATGCGGTCGCAGACCGGGTCGCCGGACTGGTGGCCGGTGTTGCGGTGCGAGATGCGGGTGGCCAGCTCCTGGAAGGCGACGTAGGCGACCGAGTGCAGCATCGAGTGCCGGTGGTCGTGCTCGAAGCCCTCGCTCATGTGGGCCATGCGGAACTGCTCCAGCTTGTCCGGGTCGACCGCGCGCGACGTGAGCAGGTAGTCCCGCATCACGATGCCGTGCCGGCCCTCCTCGGCCGTCCAACGGTGCACCCAGGTGCCCCAGGCGCCGTCCCGGCCGAACAGCGTGGCGATCTCGTGGTGGTAGCTGGGGAGGTTGTCCTCCGTCAGCAGGTTGACCACCAGCGCGATCCGGCCGATCTCGGTGACCTTGGACTGCTGCTTGTCCCAGGCCTCGCCGTCCTCGAAGAAACCGGGGAAGTTGCGGCCGTCGCTCCAGGGCACGTACTCGTGCGGCATCCAGTCCTTGGCGACCTGCAGATGCCGGTTGAGCTCCTTTTCGACCACTTCTTCCAGGGCGTACAGCAATTGGGCGTCGGTCCAGGCGCCGGCCGGGCTGCCGAGGTGCGGAGTGGTGGTCGTCATGAAGGCTCCAGGGGGACGTGCGAGCGGAAATCTATGAACCTACGCCATCGTAGGCTACGTATTCGTAGGTTACGGGGCCGTAGGTTAAGGGTGATGTAAAGATCGCTGATCAGCGTGGTCACATCAGGGAACGACACGGACTCCCGGACCCGCAGGTCGGGGGCCGAACGACAGAATCGCCCGCCCGGTCAGGCGTACAGCTCCCGCAGCCGCACCGAGAGACACGTCACACAGCCCTCCAGCTTCTCGAACTCGCCGATGTCCACCACGACCGGCTCGTAGCCGAGGTCCGCGAACAGCTCCGCGGTCTTCGGCGCGCTCGCCGCCATCAGCAGCTTGTCGCCGCCGAGCAGCACGACGTGGGAGCCGGACTCCTCCGGCACCGGCAGGAAGCGCGCGAACAGCGACGGCGCGTCCATCTTCGGGATGTGCCCGATGACCGTACCGTCCGGCAGCGCCGTGACCGCCGACTTCAGGTGCAGCACCTTGCTCACGGGCACGGCGACGACCCTCGCGCCCAGCGGCTCGAACGCGGCCCGCAGCTGCTGCACCCCGACCGCGTTGGTGCGCCCGCCCCGGCCGACGTAGGCCGTGTCGCCGATCTTCAGTACGTCGCCGCCGTCCAGCGTGCCCGGCTCCCATATCCAGTTCACCGAGCAGCCCAGGCCGGCCACGACCTCCTCGACCCCGGCGGTCTCGGC
Organism: Streptomyces deserti; assembly: GCF_054782695.1. NCBI lineage: Bacteria > Bacillati > Actinomycetota > Actinomycetes > Kitasatosporales > Streptomycetaceae > Streptomyces > Streptomyces deserti. The sequence continues at coordinate 272,990 of NZ_BAAGRZ010000002.1, read as the reverse complement.
ACGCCGGGACTCGGCACCCGGCCGCGTGATCAACGCCACGTTCTTGTACATCACCACCGTGTCCTCGACGAACACGGAGTCGGGGCAGTCGTCGGCCGGATCCACCTCGATCGTCTCCCAGCCGTGCGTGCGCAGGGCCTTCACGTACGCCTCCCACTGCTCGACCGCCCGGTCGACGTCGACCCTCTCCCGCTCGATGTGCGTCACCAGCCCTTCGGCGAGGCGGGGGCTGGGGCGGCGGACGAGGGCCTTCTTGCTGGGCACGAGCGTGACTCCGTATCGGGTGGGACGTGTCGGGTACTGCGTCGACGCTGCCTCCGGGACCGGCCGGAACCCATCGGGCGTCGGCGGACCATCATGCAGGGCCATTCCGGGCCAGGTCACCCCAGGGGAGGGGATGGGCCCCTGGGGTGCACCGCACTGGACCGGGTGTGGATGCCGCGCGGGCCTCGTCCGCGGCCCCGGTGCTCGGCACCGACGTCGACGCGTCCGGGGGCTGTCTCACCGGCTGAGCGCGGGCACGGCCCGGGCCACCGCCCGCCGCAGATGCTCCGCCGTGAAGGAGCCGTCGGCTTCCCTCAGGTGCCGGGGCGTTCCCTCGAACACGACCCGTCCGCCGTCCCTGCCGCCGTCCGGGCCGAGGTCGATGACCCAGTCGGCCCGGGCGACGACGTCCAGGTTGTGCTCGACGACGATGACGGTGTTGCCCGCGTCCACGAGCCGGTCCAGCAGCGCGACGAGCCCGTCCACGTCGGCCATGTGCAGCCCGGTCGTCGGCTCGTCGAGGACGTACACCGCGCCCGTCCGGTGCAGCCGGGTGGCGAGCTTGATGCGCTGCCGTTCGCCTCCGGACAGCGTCGACAGCGGCTGCCCGAGCGTCAGGTAGGTGAGTCCCACGTCCCGCAGCGCGCGCAGCCGGCGTCGTACGCCCGGGTCGGCGAAGAAGTCCAGGGCCTGGCCGGCCGTCATCTGAAGGACGTCGGCGATGGAGCGGCCGTCCACGGTCAGGCGCAGTACCTCCTCGTTGAAGCGCCGCCCCTCGCAGTCGTGGCAGGTCGTGGTCACCGGGTCCATGAAGGCGAGGTCGGTGTGGATGATCCCGCGCCCTTCGCACGTGCCGCAGGCGCCGGAGGAGTTGAAGCTGAACAGGCCCGGCTCCGACCCCGTCCCGCGGGCGAAGATCTTCCGTACCGTGTCCATGATCCCGAGGTAGGTCGCCGGGGTGGACCTGGCCGAGATCCCGATCGACGACTGGTCGACGACCACCGCGTCGGCGTGCGCGGCGGTGAACTCCCCGGCCAGGGAGCTCTTTCCCGACCCGGCGACCCCGGTCACGGCGGTGAGCACCCCGGTGGGAAACCGCACGGTCACGTCCTGCAGGTTGTGCCGGCCGGCGCCCTTCACCCACAGCTCGCCGGTCGCCTCCCGCACCTCCTCCTTGACGGCGGTACGGCGCCGCAGGCACCGTCCGGTCAGCGTGCCGGAGGCGGCGAGCTCGTCCGGTGTCCCCTCGAACACCACCCGGCCGCCCCCGTCACCGGCGCCCGGCCCCATGTCGACGACGTGGTCGGCCAGCGCGATGACGTCCGGGTCGTGCTCGACGACCAGCACGGTGTTCCCCTTGTCGCGCAGCCGCAGCAGCAGATCACCGAGGCGGCCCACGTCACGCGGGTGCAGGCCGACACTCGGCTCGTCGAAGATGTACGTCATCCCCGTCAGGCTGGAGCCGAGGTGGCGGACCGTCTTCAGCCGCTGCCCCTCGCCGCCGGACAGGGTGGAGGTCTCCCGGTCGAGACTGAGGTAGCCGAGACCGATCGCCTCGATGCGTTCCAGTGCGGCGACGGCGGCTGCGGCGATCGGCCGGGCGACCGGGTCGTCGATCTCCTTCAGTACGGCGATGAGATCGGTGACCTGCATGCGGGTGCAGTCGGCGATGTTCAACCCGCCGATCCGGGTCGCGAGCGCGGCCTGGTTGAGCCGTGCCCCGTGGCAGGCCGGGCAGGTGCCCTCCACCAGGTACTCCCGTACGAGGTCACGGGTCTTCTGGCTCATCGCCGACAGGTCCCGCTTCAGGTACAGCCGTTCGAAACGGTCGGCGAGCCCCTCGTACTCGGTGGTCCAGGTGCCGCCGCTGCCGCCCACGGTGACCTTGCTGCCGGGCCGCCCGCGCAGGAGGAACTCCCGCTCGGCGGCGGTGAATTGCCCCACCGGCTTGTGCGGGTCGAGGTCGGCGCTGTTCGTGTACGCCTGCCCCTGCCAGGTCCCGGCGGCGAACGGCGGGAAGCGGACCGCCCCGTCGGCCAGGGAGCGGTCCGGGTCCAAAATGCGGTCCCAGTCGGGCCGTACCGTCCGCCCGAGCCCGTCGCACTCGGGGCACATGCCCGACGGGTCGTTGAACGAGTACGCCGTCGCCGGTCCGGCGCGCGGGGTGCCGTGCCGGGAGAACAGCACCCGGATCACCGAGTAGACGTCCGTCATCGTGCCGACCGTCGACCGCGAGTGGCCGCCGACCGGCCGCTGGTCGACGACGATCGCGGGGGAGAGGTCCTCCATGGTGTCGGCGTGCGGCCGCTCGTACTTGGGCAGCCGGTTGCGGACGAACCACGGATACGTCTCGTTCAGCTGACGCTGCGACTCCACCGCGATCGTGTCGAAGACGATCGACGACTTCCCCGATCCCGAAACACCGGTGAACACGGTCAGCCGGCCCTTCGGGATGCGGAGGGTGACGTCCTTGAGGTTGTTCTCCCGGGCTCCGGTCAGGGTGATGACATCGTGCGTGTGCTCGCTCGTGCGCGCGGTCGTGTACTCGCTCATGCCGCCGACGCTAGGCGGGAAACCCGACAGCCTCTGGCGTGATTTCCTTCAGTTCTCCCTCCAGCAGCAGCCACCGCGTGATGCCGACCGACTCCAGGAACGGCAGGTCGTGGCTGGCCACGACCAGCGCCCCCTCGTAGGACTCCAGCGCCGTGGTGAGCTGCCGGACGCTCGCCATGTCGAGGTTGTTCGTCGGCTCGTCCAGCATCAGCAGCTGCGGCGCCGGCTCCGCCAGCATCAGCGCGGCCAGCGTCGCCCGGAAACGTTCGCCGCCGGACAGCGTCGCCGCCTGCTGGTCGGCGCGGGCGCCCCGGAACAGGAAGCGGGCGAGCCGGGCCCGGATCCGGTTGTTGGTGGCGCCCGGCGCGAAGTGGGCCACGTTCTCGGCGACGCTGAGCTCGCCGTCGAGGACGTCGAGGCGCTGCGGCAGGAACCGCAGCGGCACGTGCGCCGTCGCCTCGCCCGACACCGGCTCCAGCTCCCCGGCGATCGTGCGCAGCAGCGTCGTCTTGCCCGCGCCGTTGCGTCCGATCAGCGCGATGCGTTCGGGGCCGTGCAGGTCGAAACCGCCCTCGACGCGTGCGCCGTACGCCAGGCGCAGGTCCCGGAGGGTGAGGACGGTGCGGCCCGCCGGTACGGCCGTGTACGGCAGCTCGACGCGGATCTCGTCGTCGTCCCGCACGGCCTCCACCGCCTCGTCGAACCGCTCCCTGGCCTCGGCGAGCTTCTCCTCGTGCATGATGCGGTGCTTGCCGGCGGCGACCTGGGCCTGGCGCTTGCGCTCGCCCACGACGACCTTGGGCTCGCGCTTGTTGTCCCACATCTTCTGCCCGTACCGCTTGCGGCGGGCCAACTTGACCTGTGCGTCGGCCAGTTCGCGTTTCTGCTTGCGCAGGTCGGCCTCGGCGACGCGCACCATGCGCTCGGCCGCCTCCTGCTCCACGGCGAGGGCCTCCTCGTAGGCCGAGTAGTTCCCGCCGTACCAGGTGATCTCCCCGGAGCGCAGGTCGGCGATCTGGTCGACCCGTTCCAGGAGTTCCCGGTCGTGGCTGACCACGACCAGCACGCCCGGCCAGGACTCGACGGCCGCGTACAGCCGCCGCCGCGCGTACAGGTCGAGGTTGTTGGTGGGCTCGTCGAGCAGCAGGACGTCCGGGCGGCGCAGCAGCAGCGCGGCCAGCCGCAGCAGCACGGACTCGCCGCCGGATACCTCGCCGATGGTGCGGTCCAACTCGACGTGCCCCAGGCCGAGTTCGCCAAGGGTGGCCAGGGCGCGCTCCTCGACGTCCCAGTCGTCGCCGACGGTCTCGAAGTGCTCCTCGGCCACGTCGCCCGCCTCGATGGCGTGCAGCGCGGCCCGCTGTGCGGCGATGCCGAGCGCCTCGTCGACCCTGAGGGCGGTGTCGAGCGTTACGTTCTGCGGGAGGTAGCCGACCTCGCCGGCGACGTGGACGGTGCCGTCGACCGGGGCGAGCTCTCCGGCGATGAGCTTCAACAGGGTGGACTTCCCCGACCCGTTGACGCCGACGAGCCCGGTCCGGCCGGGGCCGAAGGCGACGTCGAGGTCCTCGAAGACAGGGGTGCCGTCGGGCCAGGTGAAGGAGAGGGACGTACAGCTGATGGAAAGTGGCATGCGGGCCTCGCGGTTGCTTGATGCGGTCAGGGGCAAGCGCGTATCGAGACACCGGGGGAGGCGACGACCAACAGCCGGGAGGGAACCCTGGACAGGCCGGGCATGAGAAAAGCCCTGCTCCGCAAGGACGGCTCGAACGCCGAGGTCGCACGCGACGCCCACACCCGACGGGTGTGACGCGGTGTCTCAGGACCTCAGACGAGCAACGTCCTTCTCCAATCGACGGCAACAGGACCGCTGTACACCGTAGGAGGGGACCTGGGGGCTGTCAACGCATTACCGTGATCCCTTTCCTCACCGCCTCGAGGAGGCCCCCGTGCCCAACGGCTCGCTCTCGCTGCCGGCCCGCCTGTACCTGCTGGCCTGGGACACCGAGAAGCTGGAGGTCACGCGCGCCGCCCACCTTCACCACCTGGTACGCGCCGGCGCGCTCACCGAACTGGCCCAGCGCGGGCTGCTCGTCGACGAGGACGGCATCGCCACGCCGGTCGACCTGGACTCCCGTACGGGGGACGCGGGCCTCGACGGACTGCTGGACCTGGTCCGCGAATCCCGGCCGCACCGCTGGCGCAGCTGGGTGACGCTGCGGGCGCAGGTCACCCTCGACGTCGTGCGGGAGCAGCTGGTGGCCGAGGGGTATCTGCGCGCGGAGAAGAGGCGGGTCCTCGGGGTGTTCCCGTCCGTGGAGCACGTGCTGGAGCGCGTCGGTGTCGTGGCGGCGCTGCGCGAGGAGGCGCGGCTCGTGCTCGCGGGGCCCCTTCCGGTCGAGGACGTCTCCGAGCGGGACGCGACGGTCGTCGCCCTCGCCGCCGCGGCGGACCTGCGCACGTTGCTGTGCGTCAAGGACCGCGCCGCCCACAAGGAGCGCCTGGCGGAACTCGCCGACCACAGCGGCGCGGCGACACCCGTTCTGCGGCAGGTCCTGCGCGAGGTGCGCACGGCGGTCAGCGCGGCGGTGACGGCGCCCACGCTGGCGTCCGGGGAGTGACGGACGGACCTGGGGGAGGGGCGGACGGCGACCGGCCGGAGCGCCGGCGGGCCCCGGCCGCCGTCGCGCGGATCGCCGACGAGGTCCGCGCGCCCGTCGGCGCGGACCGCGAGAGCGGGTACGCCGAGCCTTCGGAGGGCGTCGCCGGCACCGTGCGCGCGGTGCTCGCCACGGGCGCGGCCGGTTGCACGTCGAGGACTCTTCGCACGACGCGGTGACGGGCCGCGCGTGTCGCGTCACCGAGCCGGCCGGGCGCGTCGCCGCCGCCCCTTCCTGCCACCGTCCGTCGACCCGGGGACCGTGAGGGAGCTCGCCGAGGGGGGTGAAAAGGCCGCTGAACGTGCGGGCCGGTCCCGGTGCGCCGCCGGTCCGGGCATCGCCCGGGCCGCGCACGCCCTGATCCGCCGCGCCGCAGGGGAGCCGCTGGGCGCGGGAGCGTACGAGGCGCCGGTGTGCGGCCTCGACCACGGCGAGCCCGGCACCCTGCTCGGGCGCAGTCGTCAGCAGGCGTCGCGCATCAGCTCGGCCAGATCGTGGTCCAGGTCGAGCTGCAGATGCTCCAGACCCACCGGCACGAGCTCGCTGGTGGCCTCCAGGAACCGGCGCACGTCGCCCGAGCGGACGTGCACGACGGCGGTGCCCTCGGGGGCGTGGAACTCCAGGACGGTGCGGTCGTACCCGTACGGCCGCACCCGCACGTCGCCGTGGCCCTCCGGCCCGCGCAGCCCCGCGGCGAGCAGCTCACGGGCGAAGGTCCAGCAGACCTCCACGCCCTCCAGGGTGGCCGGGGCCGGGAAGGTCATGCGGACGGCGAACGGATCGCGCCGGTCGTAGTGGAGCGTCGCGGGAATGCTCGGCATACGCGGCGCGGCGGCGACGAGGCGGGCCTCAACGGGCTGCTCGATGACGGTGGACAACGCCTTGCTCCCTCGTGACGGCTGGACGGACTTCCGGGCGGTTCGGGCCGGGCACTGGAAGAGACGACGGAATCAGCCAATCCGTGCACACGAAGTGCGAGTGACCTCTGTCACCGCGTTCATGCACAACAGTGGCATGCCTCTCCTCGCTGCCCCGCAGGGCACTTGCGACGCCCCCGGAACGCCCGTACACCGCTCGCGGCCATCTGGATGACACCGGGGCGGTGGGCCGACTTCACCCGCCATGAGGTGCTTGGGGAGCACGCGACGCACGAGCACACGAGAGACCCGCCACGGCCTGGCGATGAGCGACCCGGGGGACGGGAAGTTCCGCATCCTGTCGACGTCCGACGCCGGCCGCTCCTGGCGGACGGTCGACACAGGCTCGTACGGCACCGTGGACCGCGCCCCCGATCTCGGCTGCTGGGCCGCCGGCGAGAAGGGCCGGGTGGCACGCCTGGAGCACTGAGCGCGCGCTATGCCCTGTTTGTTGGCAATGTGGGTACCCGTTCACTGTGACTGAGAGGAAGTGAGCGGACATGCCACGCGGTTCGAGCTCCAAGAGGGAGCGCCAGTACGAGCACATCAAGAAAAGTGCGCAGGACCGGGGCGAGGGCACCGAGCGCGCCAAGGAGATCGCCGCGCGGACGGTGAACAAGGAACGCGCCCGCTCCGGCGAGTCGAAGACCGCCAGCCGCACCTCGAAGCAGGACAAGTCGTCCGCCCAGCGCGGCGGCCAGCGGTCCGGCGGGGGCTCCCAGGGGCCCACGTACGACCAGCTGTACGAGGAGGCCAAGCGCCGCGACATCCACGGCCGTTCGAACATGAACAAGAGCGAGCTGCAGCGGGCGCTGGGCGGCAAGGGCTGAACCGCAGGTCCACGCCGGCCTGCTGCTGCCTCCACGAGTTGCGCACGGTCCCCCGCGCCGGCGGTGAGCACCCGCCGTCGCGGGGGTTCTTCACGTCCGCACGCCGGCAGGACGCCCGCGTCCCGCTCGCCGAGCCGTCCCGCGCCCTCGCGGCCCGGCTCCGGTACGCACTCGATCGCGGCACCACCCCGGGCCGTAGGCTCGTGGTCACCATGACGACCGTACGCATTCCCGCGGGCTGGCCCGCGACCGAGGAGCAGGCCCGCGCCGTCCAGGACGAACTGCGCGCACGCGTGGTGCTCGACGAGCCCGGGCCGCCGCCCGGGACGGGCCGGGTGACCGGTGTCGACGTGGCGTACGACGACGAGCGGGACGTCGTCGCGGCCGCGGCGGTGGTGCTGGACGCGGCGACCCTCGACGTCGTCGCCCAGGCGACGGCCGTGGGCCGGATCTCCTTCCCGTACGTGCCCGGCCTGCTCGCCTTCCGCGAGATCCCCACCGTCCTCGCCGCCCTGGACGCCCTGCCCTGTCCGCCCGGCCTGGTCGTCTGCGACGGCTACGGCCTCGCCCATCCCCGCCGCTTCGGTCTCGCCAGCCACCTCGGCGTCCTCACCGGCCTGCCCACGATCGGCGTCGCCAAGAACCCCTTCACGTTCACGTACGACGACCCGGACGCGCCGCGCGGCAGCACGTCCGCGCTGCGCGCCGGCACCGAGGAGGTCGGCCGCGCCCTGCGCACCCGGGACGCCGTCAAACCGGTCTTCGTCTCGGTCGGTCACCGCGTGAGCCTCGACAACGCCTGCGCCCACACCCTCGCCCTGACCCCCGCCTACCGCCTGCCGGAGACCACCCGCAGGGCGGACGCCCTGTGCCGCAGGGCGCTGCGCGAGGCGACCTACCCGGCCTGAGCGTCCTCGGCCTGAACCACCTCGGGTTGATCGTCCTCGGGTTGCTCGACGATGTGCCAGCGGCCCACTTCTCGGTACTCCGAGTCGTAGACGGCCGAGCCGTCACCGGGCCGCAGCGCGTAATGGCGGAGATTGCCGCCCCAGTACCTCAGGATCCGGCCCAGTTCGCCCGCAGGGTCCTTCGCCAACGCCGCGTCGTCCATGGTCACTTCGAGAAGGAACTTCATGCCTTCAATGGTTTCATTGAACTGCTTGTTGGCACTTTCGCGCTGTCGCCACAGAGGGCCGAGCCCAAGGGTCGGGAAAGTCTCAACCGGAGGAGCCGGCGGCCGGGCGGTCGGGGAGGTACCGGGCGGCACGATCTGAGTACCGGCTCTGAGTACGTGTACGGATGCCGGGCCGTCACCCCGGTCGGCAGGCTGGGGCGCATGACAACGCACCGCGCCCCCAAGCCCGCTGCCCACCCCAGCCAGCCCGTCGAGCGTGCTGTGACCGTCGGGCTGATCCTCGCCGTGCTGGCGGGGCTCGGCTGGATCGCCGGGATGATCTACACCCTCGCCGAGTGGCCGCTGTAAGCGGAACCGGCAGGACCGTGTGACCGCTCAGCGGGTCGCGGCCACCCGGAAGCGGATCCCCGCCGCGCGCAGCCGGCCGATCAGCGCGTCGCCCATCGCCACCGCCGTCGTGACCTGCCCCGCCGTCGGCGGGAGGTCGTCGAGGGCGAGGGACAGGGCCGACTCGGCGAACATCTTCGCCGTCTCGTCGTATCCGGGGTCGCCGCCCGCGACCTCCGTGCACACGCGCCGGCCGCCGCCCTCGCCGACGAAACGGAGCGAGAACCAGCTCTTCGCCCGCTTCTCGGGGCTCGGGCCCTCCCCGGGCTTGATCCGGCCGGACAGCCAGCGCCGCGCGGGCGGCAGTTGGGCCGCCGCGACCAGCGTGCCCACGGCCGCGACACCGCCCACCGCGACGGGCAGGTGCCGGACGGCCGCGTAGTTCCGGTAGTGGAAGTCGGGCCCGTACCGCTCCAGGGCCTGCGCCGAGCGCCGCACGATCTGCGGGTCGATGGTGGGCAGCGGCAGCGCCCAGGCGCCCACCTCCTTCGCGAAGCGCGGCGCGCCGGTCGGCGTGGCCGCCCTGCGGCCCACCAGCCGCGGCTCGTGGCGCCGCCGGTCCCGGGCGGCCGCCCGCATCTGGCGGTGCCGCGCGAACTGGTTGAGGGCCGAGGCGAAGGTCCCGCCGGAGAACATCCCGTCGGCGGTCACGAAGCCGTCCACGGTCAGCGGCACCCCCTCCGGCAGCTGCTGGACGGTGAAGTACACGCCCAGGTCGTGGGGGATCGAGTCGAAACCGCAGGCGTGCACCAGTCGCGCACCGGTCTCACGCGCGCGTGCGTCGTGCCGGACGTACACCAGGTCCACGAACTCGGGCTCACCCGTGAGGTCCAGGTAGTCCGTACCGGTGTCCGCGCAGGCGGCGACGAGCTCCTCGCCGTACGTCACGTACGGGCCCACCGTCGTGGCCACCACGCGCGCCTGCTCGGCGAGTTCGCGCAGTGAGGCCGGATCGGACACGTCCGCCCGCAGCACACCGACCTCGGCGCCCCCGGGCAGCCGTTCCCGCAGCCGCTCCAGTTTCCGCGTGCTGCGGCCCGCGATCGCCCAGCGCAGCCCCTCGGGCGCGTGCGCGGCGAGGTACTCCGCCGTGAGCGTCCCGACGAAACCCGTGGCTCCGAAGAGCACGATGTCGTACGGACGGTCCGTCCTGTTCAGCCTGCTCATGACACCCCTCGGTCGTGCAGCCCGCGCCGCTGTCGGTGGCTGAGGCTAGCGTGAGGGGGACGGAGCCCGACGACGAGCCCGGAGGAACGCCATGGCGGTGCCCGCACATGCCCTGAAGAAGTGGGAGAAAGTGCGCGAGTTCGCCCTGGGGCTGCCCGGCGCCGTGGAGGATTTCCCCTGGGGCGAGTCCGTCGCGAAGGTCAACAAGAAGGTGTTCGTCTTCCTCGGCGTCGACGACGGCAGCTACCCCCTGGGGGTGACGGTGAAGCTCAAGGACGAGACGAGCCACGCGCACGCCCTGACCTGTCCCGGCGCCGAGCCCGCTGGGTACGGCCTTGGCAGGTCCGGCTGGGTGAGCATCCCCCTGGAGGAGAAGGGCGCCCCGGCCGCGGAGCTGCTGTGCGACTGGGTGGAGGAGAGCTACCGCGCCATCGCGCCCAAGCGGCTGACGGCGGAGCTGGACGGGCACTGACCCCCGTGCCCTCGCATAATGAGCTAAGCGCTTGCTCGCCCAGGGTCTTGTGGTGAGTGGAACGCGTTCCTAGCATCACCGGTGTTACATCAGTTGTGTCACAGCGCTGGGGGCTGGATGGCAACGGCAAGGACGCCAGGACACGGCCCGCTCAGCGGCGTGCGCGTGGTCGAGCTGGCCGGCATCGGGCCGGGCCCGTTCGCCGCGATGCTCCTCGCCGACCTCGGCGCCGATGTCGTCCGCGTCGACCGGCCCGGCGGTGCCGGGCTCGCGATCGACCCGGCGTACGACGTCACCAACCGCAACAAGCGCTCGGTGATCGTCGACCTGAAGGCCCCGGACGGCCCCGCGCGCGTCCTGGACCTCGCCGAACGCGCCGACATCCTCATCGAGGGCTACCGCCCCGGTGTCGCCGAGCGCCTCGGCGTCGGCCCGGAGCCCTGCCACGCCCGCAACCCGCGGCTCGTCTACGGCCGTATGACCGGCTGGGGCCAGCAAGGGCCGCTCGCGCACCGCGCTGGGCACGACATCGCGTACATCGCCCTCACCGGCACCCTCGGCATGATCGGCCGACCGGACGAGCCGCCCCCGCCCCCGGCCAACCTCGTCGGCGACTACGCGGGCGGCTCCCTCTACCTCGTCGTCGGCGTCCTCGCCGCCCTCCACCACGCGCGTGCGACCGGCACCGGCCAGGTCGTCGACGCCGCCATCGTCGACGGCGCCTCCCACCTCGCCGCGATGATCCACGGCATGCTCGCCGCCGGCGGCTGGCAGGACCGGCGCGCCGCCAACCTCCTCGACGGCGGCTGCCCCTACTACGGCACGTACGAGACGGCCGACGGGAAGTACATGGCCGTCGGCGCCCTGGAGCAGCCGTTCTACGACGAGTTCCTCGGCCTGCTCGGCATCGAGGACCAGACCGCGGCCCGCAACGACATCGCCCGATGGGACGAACTGCGCGCGCAAGTCGCGGCCCGCTTCAAGACCCGTACGCGCGAGGAGTGGACGGCCGTCTTCGAGGGCTCCGACGCGTGCGTGGCGCCCGTGCTGACCCTGGGAGAGGCCCCGCACCACCCGCACCTCGCCGCCCGCGGCACCTTCACCGACCACGGCGGCATCACCCAGCCCGCCCCGGCCCCCCGCTTTTCGGCGACCCCCACGACGGTCCGCACCGGACCCGCGCAGCCGGGCGCCGACACCAAGGACGTGGCCCGCGACTGGGACATACCCCGGCTCCTCCTGTCATCCCGCGACTCCCAGTGCCCCTCGCCCGGAAACCCTCAGTGAAAGGCCTCCTCGTGAGCACCGAAGCGTACGTGTACGACGCGATCCGCACCCCGCGCGGACGCGGCAAGGCGAACGGCGCCCTGCACGGCACCAAGCCCATCGACCTGGTCGTCGGACTCATCCACGAGATCCGCGCCCGCTTCCCGGGCCTGGACCCGGCCGCCGTCGACGACATCGTGCTGGGGGTCGTCAGCCCGGTCGGCGACCAGGGCTCCGACATCGCCCGGATCGCCGCCCTGGCCGCCGGGCTGCCCGACACGGTGGCGGGCGTGCAGGAGAACCGCTTCTGTGCCTCGGGCCTGGAGGCCGTCAACCTGGCCGCGGCGAAGGTCCGTTCGGGCTGGGAGGACCTGGTCCTGGCGGGCGGTGTCGAGTCGATGTCCCGGGTGCCGATGGCGTCCGACGGCGGTGCCTGGTTCAACGACCCGATGACGAACCTGGCCGTCAACTTCGTGCCGCAGGGCATCGGCGCCGACCTGATCGCCACCATCGAGGGCTTCACCCGGCGGGACGTCGACGAGTACGGCGCCCTGTCGCAGGAGCGGGCGGCCACCGCCTGGAAGGAGGGCCGCTTCGAGAAGTCGGTCGTGCCGGTGAAGGATCGCAACGGTCTCGTCGTCCTCGACCACGACGAGCACATGCGGCCCGGCACCACCGCCGACTCCCTCGCGAAGCTCAAGCCGTCCTTCGCGGACATCGGCGAACTCGGCGGCTTCGACGCGGTGGCGCTCCAGCAGTACCACTGGGTCGAGAAGATCGACCACGTCCACCACGCGGGCAACTCCTCCGGCATCGTGGACGGCGCCGCGCTCGTCGCGATCGGCACCAAGGAGGTCGGCGAGCGCTACGGGCTCACCCCGCGCGCGCGGATCGTCTCCGCCGCCGTGTCCGGCTCCGAGCCCACCATCATGCTCACCGGGCCCGCGCCCGCCACCCGCAAGGCGCTCGCCCGGGCCGGCCTGACCATCGACGACATCGACCTCGTCGAGATCAACGAGGCGTTCGCGGCGGTCGTGCTCCGCTTCGTCAAGGACATGGGCCTGTCGCTGGACAAGGTCAACGTCAACGGCGGCGCGATCGCGCTGGGCCACCCGCTCGGCGCGACCGGCGCGATGCTCCTCGGCACGCTCGTCGACGAACTGGAGCGCCAGGACAAGCGCTACGGCCTCGCCACGCTGTGCGTGGGCGGCGGCATGGGCATCGCGACCATCGTCGAACGCGTCTGACCCCGGCGGAACCACGAGACCTCTTTCTACGGAGACCCCATGACCGAGAGCACCACCATCCGCTGGGAACAGGACGACACCGGCGTCGTCACCCTCGTCCTCGACGACCCGAACCAGTCCGCGAACACCATGAACCAGGCGTTCCGCGACTCGCTCGCCGCGATCACCGACCGCCTGGAGGCCGAGAAGGACATCATCCGGGGCGTGATCGTCACCTCCGCCAAGAAGACCTTCTTCGCCGGCGGCGACCTGCGCGACCTGATCCGGGTCACCCCGGAGACCGCACAGGAACTGTTCGACGGCGGCATGGCGATCAAGCGCAACCTGCGCCGCATCGAGACCCTGGGCAAGCCGGTCGTCGCCGCGATCAACGGCGCGGCCCTGGGCGGCGGTTACGAGATCGCCCTCGCCTGCCACCACCGCGTCGCCCTCGACGCTCCCGGCGCCAAGATCGGCTGCCCCGAGGTCACCCTCGGCCTGCTGCCCGGCGGAGGCGGCGTCGTCCGTACCGTACGCCTCCTCGGCATCGCCGACGCCCTCCTCAAGGTCCTGCTCCAGGGCACCCAGTACAGCCCCTGGCGCGCCCTGGAGAACGGCCTCATCCACGACGTGGCCGAGAGCCAGGAGGAGCTGATCGCCAAGGCCCGCGCCTTCATCGACGCCCACCCCGAGTCGCAGCAGCCCTGGGACAGGCCCGGCTACAAGATCCCCGGCGGCACGCCGTCCCACCCGAAGTTCGCGGCCAACCTGCCCGCCTTCCCGGCCACCCTGCGCAAGCAGACGGGCGGCGCGCCCTACCCGGCCCCGCGCAACATCCTCGCCGCCGCCGTCGAAGGCTCCCAGGTCGACTTCGAGACCGCCCAGGTCATCGAGGCCCGCTACTTCGTGGAGCTGGCCGCCGGGCAGACGTCGAAGAACATGATCCAGGCCTTCTTCTTCGACCTCCAGGCCGTCAACTCCGGCGCCAACCGCCCCCAGGGCATCGAACCGCGCCAGGTCCGCAAGGTGGCCGTCCTCGGCGCCGGCATGATGGGCGCCGGCATCGCCTACGCGTGCGCCCGCGCGGGCATCGACGTCGTCCTGAAGGACGTCTCCCTGGAGGCCGCGGTCAGGGGCAAGGGCCACTCCGAGAAGCTGTGCGCCAAGGCCGTCGCCAAGGGCCGTACGACCCAGGAGAAGGCGGACGCGCTGCTCGCGCGGATCACCCCCACCGCCGAGGTGCAGGACCTGGCGGGCTGCGACGCGGTCATCGAGGCCGTCTTCGAGGACACCTCCCTCAAGCACAAGGTGTTCCAGGAGATCCAGAACGTCGTCGCCCCCGACGCCCTGCTGTGCTCCAACACCTCCACCCTCCCCATCAGCACGCTCGCCGAGGGCGTCGAGCGGCAGGCCGACTTCATCGGGCTGCACTTCTTCTCGCCGGTCGACAAGATGCCGCTCGTCGAGATCATCAAGGGGAAGCGGACGGGTGACGAGGCCCTGGCCCGCGCCTTCGACCTGGTCCGGCAGATCAAGAAGACGCCGATCGTCGTCAACGACTCGCGCGGGTTCTTCACCTCCCGGGTCATCGGGCACTTCATCAACGAGGGCGTCGCCATGGTCGGCGAGGGCATCGAGCCCGCGTCCGTCGAACAGGCGGCCGCCCAGGCGGGCTACCCGGCCAAGGTGCTCTCCCTGATGGACGAGCTGACCCTGACCCTGCCGCGCAAGATCCGCAACGAAACGAAGCGGGCCGTGGAGGAGGCGGGCGGCACCTGGACCCCGCACCCCGCCGAGGCCGTCATCGACCGCATGGTCGACGAGTTCGGCCGCACCGGCCGCAGCGGCGGCGCCGGCTTCTACGACTACGACGAGGACGGCAGGCGCACCGGCCTGTGGCCGGGACTGCGCGAGCACTTCACCGAGCCCGGCCACCAGATCCCCTTGCGGGACATGCAGGAACGCATGCTGTTCTCCGAGGCGCTGGACACCGTCCGGCTCCTGGAGGAGGGCGTGCTGACCTCTGTCGCCGACGCCAACATCGGCTCCCTCTTCGGCATCGGCTTCCCCGGCTGGACGGGCGGCGTGCTCCAGTACATCAACGGCTACGACGGCGGCGCCGGGGGAGGTGCGGGCCTGCCCGGATTCGTGGCACGCGCGCGTGAACTCGCCGAACGCTACGGCGAGCGGTTCACGCCGCCCGCGCTGCTGGTGGAGAAGGCCGAGAAGGGGGAGCGGTTCAGCGACTCAGCCCGTTCCTGACTGGGTGAGCCACTCGCCCAGTTCCTCCTTCAGCGACCGCTGGAAGGTCGTCAGGAGCGCCTGCACCACCAAGGGGTGCATATGTGCCGACAGGGACCGCACGTCCCGCGCGTCACGCTCCGACACCTCACCGCGGAAGAGCTGGGAGAGCTCATGGGCCGCGGCGCGCGAGTGTTCGATGAGGACCTTGCGCGCCGCGAGGATCGCCTCCTGGGAGATCGGTACGTCCAGGAGCCGTACGCCCAGCCGGAGCAGGCCGAGGTCGACGTCGTACGTGCCGTTCCGGTGCCGCACCACGTCCATGGCGACCAGCCGCTCGACGGCGTCGTCGCCCAGCGGCCTGCCCGCCCGCCGCTCGAGCTCCTCCCGCGTCACCGTCTCCACGATGTCCGGCGCCCAGGACGCCACGACCGCCCGGTGGATCGCGAGGTCCCGTGCGCTCAGGTCCGGCGGCAGCTGCCGCAGATAGCGCTCGATGGCCGCCAGCGTCATGCCCTGAAGCTGCAACTCCTCGATGAGCGCCAGCCGGGCCAGATGCTCCCGCCCGTAGTGCCCCACACGGCGTGGACCGATCACCGGCGGCGGCAGCAGGCCCCGCGTGCCGTAGAAACGGACCGTGCGCACCGTGACACCGGCCCGGGCGGCGAGCTCGTCGATCGTGAGAGTCGGCTCCCCGGTGTCGGTCGGCTCCCCGCTGTCAGTGGGGTCCCCGCTGTCGGTGGGGTCCTCGGTGTCGGTGGGGTCCTCGGTGTCGGTCGTCATGCGCAGCAGTATCGCTGTCCCACCAGTGCTGTGAAACCTCCCACGCACCTGCCGACGACCATGGCGTGAACGGCCCGTGACCAAGATGGATACCCGTGGTGGATCATGTGAGAAGTAACGCTCTGTGACGTACGCCATCACATGCGGGCCGGTCGCTGTGGGAAGGTGCTGCCTCGGTCTGTGCCCTCATCCAGAGCGCCGGCCGAGGCACATCCGGACACCGGGGCGAGACCCGCCCGGGCGCACCAGAGAGTGGAACCACCCGTGAGCAAGAACGCCGTGAACACGGCTGAGGCCACGCCGCGCACCGATGCGGCCCGCGTGCCCGCGGACGCGGGCGACGCCGGCTACAGCAAGGACCTCAAGGCCCGCCACGTCAACATGATCGCCATCGGCGGTGCCATCGGCACCGGCCTCTTCCTGGGCGCCGGCGGACGCCTGCACAACGCGGGACCGGCACTGGCGCTGGCCTACCTGGTCTGCGGCGTCTTCGCCTTCTTCGTCGTCCGCGCGCTCGGCGAGCTGGTCCTGTACCGGCCGTCGTCGGGTTCGTTCGTGTCGTACGCGCGCGAGTTCCTCGGCGAGAAGGGCGCCTACGTCGCCGGCTGGATGTACTTCCTGAACTGGTCCACGACCGGTATCGCCGACATCACCGCGATCGCGCTCTACACGCACTACTGGAGCATGTTCACGGACATCCCGCAGTGGGTGCTCGCCTTGGCCGCCCTCGCGGTGGTCCTGGCCGTGAACCTGATCTCGGTGAAGATCTTCGGCGAGATGGAGTTCTGGTTCGCGATCATCAAGGTCGCCACGCTCGTCGGCTTCATGTTCGTCGGCATCTTCCTGCTCGCCACCCAGCACGAGGTGGGCGGCCGGACGCCGGGCCTGAGCGTCATCACGGACAACGGCGGTGTCTTCCCGCACGGCCTGATGCCCGTCGTCCTGGTCATGCAGGGCGTGATCTTCGCGTACGCCGCACTGGAGCTGGTCGGTGTCGCCGCGGGCGAGACCGCCGAGCCGGAGAAGGTCGTCCCGCGCGCGGTGAACTCGATCATGTGGCGGGTGGGCCTGTTCTACGTCGGCTCGGTCGTCCTGCTCGCCCTGCTGCTGCCCGGCTCGGTGTACTCCGCCGACCAGAGCCCCTTCGTGACGGTCCTGTCGAAGATCGGCGTCCCGGCGGCGGGCGACGTGATGAACCTGGTGGTCCTGACGGCCGCGATGTCGTCGCTGAACTCGGGCCTGTACTCCACGGGCCGGATCCTCCGCTCCATGGCGATGGCGGGCTCGGCCCCGAAGTTCACCGCCCGCATGAACCGCAGCCAGGTCCCCTACGGCGGCATCCTGCTGACCTGCGCGGTGTGCGTGCTCGGCGTCGGCCTGAACTACCTCGTGCCGAGCCAGGCCTTCGAGATCGTGCTGAACGTCGCCTCCCTCGGCATCATCAGTACCTGGGTGATCATCATGATCTGCCACCTGGTCTTCGTCCGCCGCGCGAAGGCGGGCCTGGTCGCCCGGCCGCACTTCCGGCTGCCCGGCAGCCCGGTCACGGAGATCGCCACGATCGCGTTCCTGCTGGCCTGCCTCGGCATGATGTGGAACGACCCGGAGGTCGGCCGCAGGACGCTGCTGCTGATCCCGCTGATCGCGGCCATGCTGGTGGCGGGCTGGTTCGGCATCCGGCGCCGGGTGTCGCAGACCGCCGACAAGGAGCTCTCGCAGCTCACGAAGTAGCAGGTCAGCGCTACTGTCAGTGGCATCGCCCACGGTGGCGTCATGTCGGGGATCACATATGTCGGGGGTGGCGCCACCGTTCCGTCGGTCAAGGGCGTCAAGGTCATCGCCCATGTCTGCAACGACATCGGCGGCTGGGGGGAAGGGCTTCGTCCTGGCCATATCGCGGCGCCGGCCCGAGCCGGAGGCGGCCCACCGCGCCTGGCACCGCAGCCGCGCCTCCAACGAGTTCGGGCTGGGCGCCGTGCAACTCGTCCAGGTCGAGCCGTACGTGTGGGTGGCCAACATGATCGGCCGGCGTGGCATCAGAACCGGCGGCACGGGCGTCCCCGTGCGCTGCGAGGCGATCGACACCGCCCGGCCGGCTCGCCGACCGGGCGGCCGAGCCGGGAGCCTCGGTCCACCTGCCCCGCACAGGCTGCGGCCTGGCCGGCGGCACGTGGTCCCGCGTCGAGCCGCTCATAGCCGGGCGGCTGGTGAAGCGGGGGACACCGGTGACGGTCTACGACCACGGAGACTGACCCCCGGAACACCGGGTGCCGTCCGCCCGAGACGGTGCGATTTCGGCCAAGATTGGCGCGGATGCGCGATCGCTCGCACGCTTGAGCGGGTAAAGCATCGGCGTGGAGCTCATTCCCGTGGATGTCGGCCCGCTCAACCCCCGGGTCCAGGAGATGCTGGTCGCGGCGGTCCTGTTCGCGGCCTGCTACCTCGTCCTGACCCGGCTGCTCCGCCGGATCAACCGCGTCCTCGCGGCCCGCGAGCAGGCGACGAGCGGAGTCGGCCGGCACGCCGAGGAGGTGCGCGCCCAGGCCGAGGCCACCCGCGAGGAGACGCAGGCGCTGCTCGCCGAGGCCCGCCATGACGCGGCCGGCGTCCGGCAGCGGGCCCAGGAGCAGGGCGCCGCACTGATCGCCGCCGCCCGCGCCGACGGCGTACGCGAGCGCGACGAACTGCTCGCCGGGGCCGGCCCCCGCCTCGAGGCCGAACGCATGGCGGCGGAGGCCGAACTGCGCGTGTATGTCTCGGAGTTGGCCGCGGAGCTGGCGAGCCGCGTGGTGGGCGAGCCGATCAGCCCTGCGTCGCGAAGGCCCGCAGCAGACACGCGGTGAACCGCCGCGCGATCGTCCCGTCCGGATCCAGCCGGGGGTTGAAGATCGCGACGTCGAAGCCGACGGCACCCGCACCGGACAGCGCGGTGCGCAGTACGGTCTCCAGTTCCTGCCAGGTCAGCCCGCCGGGCAGCCGGTAGTCGACCGCGGGCATGACCGCGTCGTCCAGCACGTCGGCATCGAGGTGGATCCAGTACCCGGCGCCCGAGCCGGTCAGCAGGGCCACCGCGCGCCGCGCCGCCTCCTGCGCGCCCAGCGCCCGCACCATGTCCAGCTCCATCGCGTGCAGCCCGGGCGGCAAGGGCTGCATCCCGGCCTCCGCGGACTCCTCGGCGTCCCGGAAGCCCAGGGCGACGACGTCCTCGTCCCGCACCAGCGGGCCGCGGCCCTCCAGGTCGGACAGCACACGGGGCCCGCGGCCGGTGGCCAGGGCGAGTTCCATGGAGGCCACCTCGCCGGACGGTTCCGCCGACGGCTGGTAGAAGTCGGTGTGGCCGTCGAGGAACAGCAGCCCCGGCCGGCCCCGGCGGCGCAGCGCGAGCAGGTTGCCGAGCAGGATGCTGCAGTCGCCGCCCAGCACCACCGGGAACCGGCCGCCGTCGAGCACGTCACCCACCGCGTCGGCCAGCGCCACGGAGTACGCGGCGATGCCCTCCGGGTTGAGGACCCCGCTGTCCGGGTCCCGCTCCGGGTCGTACGCGGGCGGCTCGACACTGCCCGCCCGCACCGCCCCGAGCCCCGTGCCCAGACCGGCGCCCAGCAGCGCGTCCGGCAGGCCCTCAACACCGGTCGGCCGCAGCCCCAGCACGGACGGAGCCTCGATGATCGCCACGTCCCGCACGTCCGACTCCCTCATCGCCCCGTCGGCACCGACCGGCCCACGCGCCCGGCGCGCATGGGCCCACCGTAGACCGCCGGGCGGCACGGGGCGCGCCGGAGCTCACGAACGCGGCTGGTGCCCGCTGCGGCCGGCACGGGTGGGTGCGTAACCCGGCGCTGGGGGAGGGCTTCCCGGGGGGCGCTGCGGGGTGCTGCCCGGCGTGGCCGTGGCCGCCGCTGTCACACGATCGCCCTTCGGCCGTCACGAGACGCCGGGCCCCAAGGGCACTTCTCGGCCACAACCCTCCCGTCAGTCCGTCAGCTGCCCTCTTCTGTACGGGAGTTGACCGATGTACCGTCCCGCGCATGCCGAAACGCACGCGCTTCACGACCTGGAGACCGCTCGCGACGGCGGCCACGGCCGCCCTGATGGCCACGCTGTTCACCCCCGCCGCGGCGCACGCCGCCCCGCGGGAGAGCCGGCCCGTCTACTCGTACGACAACGCCGTCCGCGAGGCCGTCTGGGTGGACACCGGACTCGACGAGGACGGCGACGGCCGCACCGACCGTGTCGCCGTCGACATCGTCCGCCCCCGCGAACCCGCCCAGCAGGGCCGGAAGATCCCCGTCATCATGGACGCCAGCCCGTACTACTCCTGTTGCGGGCGCGGCAACGAGAGCCAGAAGAAGACGTACGACGCCGACGGCGACGTCGTCCAGATGCCGCTGTTCTACGACAACTACTTCGTGCCACGCGGCTACGCCTTCGTCGGCGTCGACCTGGCCGGAACCAATCGCTCCGACGGCTGTGTCGACGTCGGCGGCCGCTCCGACGTCCAGTCCGCGAAGGCCGTCGTCGACTGGCTGAACGGCCGCGCCAAGGCGTACACCACCCGCACGGGCACCGTCCGCGCCAAGGCCACCTGGACCAACGGCCGGACGGGGATGATCGGCAAGAGTTACGACGGCACGGTCGCCAATGGCGTCGCCGCCACGGGTGTCGAGGGCCTGGAGACCATCGTCCCGATCGGCGCCATCTCCTCCTGGTACGACTACTACTTCGCCAAGGGCGCCCCGCTCTACGACTCCGGCCCCGACTGGTTGTCGAACTACGTCGAGAGCCCCGATGCCCGAGCCGGGTGCGCCGCCGTGCAGCGCGAGCTCGTGGCCGGTGCCCCGCGCACCGGCGACTGGACCCGGCTGTGGACCGAGCGGGACTACGTCAAGGACGCGGCGAAGGTGAAGGCCAGCGTCTTCGTGATCCACGGCATGCAGGACCTCAACGTCCGCGCCAAGCACTTCGGCCAGTGGTGGGAAGCCCTCGCCCGGCACGGCGTCGACCGCAAGATCTGGCTCTCCCAGGTCGGCCACGTCGACCCCTTCGACTTCCGGCGCGCGCAGTGGGTCGACACCCTGCACCGCTGGTTCGACCACGAACTCCTCGGCTACGACAACGGCATCGACCGCGAGCCCATGGCCGACATCGAACGCCACCCCGACCAGTGGGTCACGTCCCAGGTCTGGCCGCCGCGCGGCACCGACAGGACGACCCTGCGCCCCGACGAGGGCACCGAGCCGGGCGTCGGCACCCTCGGCCTGCGCAGGGGTGAGGGCACCGAGACCTTCACCGACAACCGGCAGCTGAGCGAAACCGACTGGGCCGCGCAGATCGACAGGTCGACCCCGGACAAGGCCGGCTTCACCACCAGGCCGCTCACCCGCGACCTGCGCCTGTCCGGCTCCTCCAAGGTCACCGTCACGGCGACCCCCACCACCCCGACGGCCCATCTCTCCGCCGTCCTGGTCGACCTCGGCCCCGCCACCATCCGCGACTACGCCGACGCGGCCGAGGGCATCACCACCCTCACCGACCGCACCTGCTGGGGCGCGAGCACCGCGGGCGACAGCTCCTGTTTCAAGGAGACCCGCGCCAAGACCGCCGACGTCGACTACACGATCGTCAGCCGCGGCTGGGCCGACCTCGGCAACCACGCCTCCGACCTTAAGGGCGCCCCGCTCACCCCGGGCAAGAAGTACACGATCACCCTCGACCTGGCGGCCACCGACCACGTCGTCCCCAAGGGCCACCGCCTGGCGCTGATCGTCGCGGGCACCGACAAGGACCTCATCGACCCGCCCGCCGACACCCCGACGCTCACCCTCGACCTGTCCCGCACCTCGGCGCGCGTCCCGTTCGTCGGAGGCACCGCCGCGTTCGCCCGCGCCACCGCCGGCGCCCACGTCCCCGCCCCAACGGCCGGCGAGCTGGACGGCGTACGTGATCCGCGCATCGCCGAGCGCATTCCGGAGGGAGGCCGGTGATACGCGCCCTCACCCTCACCCTCACCGCGGCGGCCCTCGCCGCCTCCCTCGTCGCGGCACCCGCCCACGCGACCGACTCCCCGCCACGCACCGGCTTCGAGCGGACCGACGGCGCCCGCTGGACCACCCAGCCCGAGGAACAGCAGTTCCTGGCGGCCGTCGACCGGGCGAGCAGCCGGGTCTCCATGACCCGCATCGGTACGACGAAGCAGGGCCGCCCGCTCCAGCTCGTCCGCATCGGCACGCACCCGGCCCCGAACAAGGCGCTGCTCGTGTGCGGCCAGCACGGCGACGAACCCGCCGGCCGCGAGGCCTGCCTGAGCACGATCCGCGACCTGGCGTACGCCCGGGACGCGAAGACCCGCCGCCTGCTGGACCGCACCACGGTGCTCGTCGTGCCCACCGCCAACCCCGACGGCCGGGCCGCCGACACCCGCGGCAACGCCGACGGCGTCGACATCAACCGCGACCACCTCGCCCTGAAGACCGCCGAGGGCCGCGCCCTGGCCGCGGTCGTCCGCGACCAGCGGCCCGACGTGGTCTACGACCTGCACGAGTACGGCGCCACACCCCCGTACTACGACAAGGACCTGTTCGACCTGTGGCCGCGCAACCTCAACACGCACACGCGGGTTCACGACGAGGCGCAGACCCTGTCCGAAACCTACCTACGCCCCACCGCGCGGGCCGCCGGCTACTCGACCGGCACGTACGGCATCTGGACCGACCCCGTCACCGGCGAACCGATCCGGCAGGTGGCCGGGGACGGGCAGGAGCGCATCCTGCGGAACATGTCCGGCATCAAGCACACGGTCGGGCTGCTCATCGAGAGCCGCGTCGACCCCCTCACGGACGCCGAACAGCGGGACGAAGCGCTCAACAACAGGCGCCGCGTCCACTCCCAACTCGCCGCACTCGACGGTCTGTTCGAGTTCACGGACGACCGCCGGGGCCGGATCGAGGCGGCGACGGGCGCGGCCCGGCTCGCGGGCTACCGGGACACCGGCCCGGTCCACGTCGGAGGCGCCGACAACGACCCGCCCGAGGAGTCCGAGGTGATCCAGGACCCGCCCTGCGGCTACCGGCTCACCGCCGGCCAGTACACGCAGGTGAAGGACGAACTCGCCCTGCACGGCGTACGCGTACACCGGGACGGCGACGGCGACGGTGTCCTGGTACCGCTGCGCCAGTCGCTGCGTGCCCTGGTGCCGCTGTTGCTCGACGCGCGCGCCGCGTACCACCTGACCGCGGGCGAGCCGGACACGGACTGCTGAGACTGCTGAGATTCCCGAGGGGTGAGTTTGCGCCACATGTGGTAGGGGCGTAACGGAGGTACAAGCTCCACCTCCATCGTCCCGAGGAAAGGTTCCGCCTGTGACGCAGGATCGACCAACCGACAAGGAAGGCCAGGCGGGAGGCTCGCTGCCGGGTTCGGAAGCGGGCCTCCCCGGTCAGGAAGGGCCCCGGACCGACCGGATCGTGTTCGGCATCACGGCCGTGCTCACCCTCGCGTTCGTGACCTGGGGCGCCGCCGCGACGGACTCGCTCGAAGACGTCTCCACCAGCATGCTCAGCGGACTGATGCACAACGGCGGCTGGGCGTTCATGCTGGCCGCCTCGGGTTTCGTCGTCTTCGCCCTCTGGCTCGCGGCCAGCCGCTACGGCCGGATCCACCTCGGCGCCGAGGGCGAGGAACCCGAGTTCCGCACGGTGTCGTGGGTCGCGATGATGTTCAGCGCGGGCATGGGCATCGGCCTGATGTTCTACGGCGTGAGCGAGCCGCTGTCGCACTACACGACGGCCCCGCCGGGCACCGACCCGGCCGACTCCGGCGACCGCATGGAAGCGGCCATGGCCACCACCCTCTTCCACTGGACCCTGCACCCCTGGGCGATCTACGCCGTGGTCGGCCTCGGCATCGCGTACAGCACCTTCCGCAGGCGCCGCCGCCAGACCATCAGCGCCGTCTTCACCCCGCTCCTCGGGGAGAAGCACGTGAACGGCGTGGCCGGCCGCGTCATCGACATCCTCGCGATCGTCGCGACCGTCTTCGGCTCCGCCGCCTCGCTCGGGCTCGGTGCGCTGCAGATCGGTTCCGGCGTCGAGGAACTGGGCTGGATGGACAAGGTGAGCACCGGGCTGCTCGTCACGATCATCGCCGTGCTGACGGGGGCGTTCGTCGCGTCCGCGGTCTCGGGTGTGGAGCGGGGCATCCAGTGGCTGTCCAACACCAACATGGTGCTGGCGCTGATCCTCGCCCTGTTCGTGTTCGTGGCGGGCCCGACCATCATCGTCCTGGACCTGCTGCCCACCTCCGTCTTCGCCTACCTCGGCGATCTGCCCCAGCTCGCCGGCCGCACCGAGGCCAGCGGCGGCGAAGGCGTCGCGGACTGGCTGGGCAACTGGACCGTCTTCTACTGGGCGTGGTGGATCTCCTGGACGCCGTTCGTCGGCATGTTCATCGCCCGCATCAGCCGGGGCCGTACGATCCGCCAGTTCGTCGGCGGCGTCATACTCGTCCCCAGTACGGTCAGCCTGGTCTGGTTCGCGGTCTTCGGCGGCTCGGCGATGAAGATGCGAGAGCAGGGCCGGCTCGGTGAGGAGTCCACGCCCGAAGGCCAACTCTTCGCCGTCCTCCGCGAGTTCCCCATCGCCACCGTCACCAGCCTGCTGGTCATGATCCTCGTCGGCATCTTCTTCGTCTCGGGCGCCGACGCGGCCTCGATCGTGATGGGCACCCTCTCCCAGCGCGGCGCCCTCGAACCCGGCCGCCTGGTGGTGGTGTTCTGGGGCGTGGTCACCGGAGCCGTGGCCGCCGTCATGCTCCTCGTCGGCAGCGGCCAGGGCGACGCCCTCACAGGCTTGCAGAACCTCACGATCCTCGCGGCGGCCCCCTTCGTCCTCGTGATGATCTGCATGTGCATCGCCCTGATGCGCGATCTGCGCAGGGACCCGCTCATCGTCCGCGAGCAGATGGGCTCCGAGGCCGTCGAACTGGCCGTCATCGAGGGCCACAAGAAGTACGACGGCGATTTCGAATTCCGCGTCGGCCCGGGCCGCGGCCCGGATGTGGAGGGCGATCCGATCGGTAAGCACTGAGAGGTGTCGGGGGCGGCGGTTACTGCTGGAGGGCGTTCCCGGTTCTCGGTTGCCCTGGGGGGCATCCCGGCCGTGGTCATTGAGGGGGGACTGGGCGGTTGGCAGCCCGGCCGGCCTCGGTGGTTCTTGGTGGGGAACGTCCCGGTGGCTGTCGGGCGGGCGGCTTTGGCGGTTGCCCACGGGGGCGCCCTCCCGGTGGCTGGCGGGGCCCGGCGCTTGCCAGGGGAGGAGGTCCGGCAGTTGCCGGTGGGGCCGTCCCGGCGTGGCGAGTGCGGGGATCCTGGGCGTTTGCCGGCGGGAGGCTGCCTCGGCCGCGCGCGGAGGCGGCCCTGGCCGGTTGCCAACCGCAGGTGCCCCTGGCGGTCGTCGGCGGGAGACGCCCAGGTGCGGTTCCGGGCGCGAGGCTCCGGCGCGGTTGTCACCGGATGCGTTTCCGCAGTTGCCTGCGGGAGCCGCCGCTTGGGTGTTCGCCAGCGGAGGTGCTCATGGGGTTGGCGGGGGACGCGGCGGTGGTTGATGGGTGCGGGTGCGCTGGTGGGTGTCGGCTGGTTGCGCCTGGGTGTTCGCCAGCGAGGACGCCACGGCCGGCCGGCAAGGATCGCGCCTCGCTCGCCAGTCGCCGACGGGAGGCGGCCCTGGCCGCTATCGGCGGGAGGCGCCCTTGGCGGTCGCTGGCGGAGGCGTCTGCGTGGTTGTCCGCGAGACGGCCCTGGTGGCTGAGGCCCGGGGGGCTCGCGGGCGTTCGCCACCGGAGGCGGCCCCAACATTCACCAGCAGGAGACGCTTCGGCCATCACCAGCAGAAGGTGTCCGGGCCATCACCGGCGGGAGGCGTCCCGGCCATCACCGGCAGGAGGTGTCCGGGCCATCACCGGCAGGAGGCGTCCCGGCCATCATCAGCAGGAGACGCCCCCGCCATCACCAGCAGAAGGCGTCCCGGCCATCGCGGGCGGGACGCGCCCCGGCGGTGCTCAACGGCACGCCAGCCCCGCCGCCTCCTCCGCGCACCCCCAGGCCACCGTCACTCCCGCGCCGCCGTGGCCGTAGTTGTGCACGAGCAGCCGTCCGTCCGGCAGCGGTTCGCGCTCCAGCCGGACCGCGTCCCGGGCGGGGCGCAGGCCCACCCGGTGTTCCAGGACCCGCGCCCCGGCGATCTCCGGCCGCAGTGCCGCGCACCGCGCGACGATCGCCTCGGCCGCCGCCGGATCCGGCTCGGTCGACCACACGTCTGCCTCCGACGTGCCGCCCAGCACGAGCCGGCCGGGCTGCGGGAAGAAGTACGCCATCTCCCCGTCGGGGGTGGTGGAGACGAGCCAGGTGCGGATCCCGGGGTTCTCCACGACGACCAACTGGCCTCGTACCGGCCGCACGGACGGATCCGGCACCAGCTCCCGCGCACCCAGACCCGTGCAGTTGACCACGACCGGCGCGTCGACCTCCGTGAACCCGCGGGACACCGTACGCGTCTCGATCACCCCGCCCGCCGCCAGGAACCGCTCACGCAGCCACGGCAGATGAGTCGACATGTCGATGAGCGGCAATCGCGCCCGGATGCCCGTCCCGCCGTACTCCTCGGTCGTCGCCGCGCGCAGCCCTGGCACCCGGGCGGCCACCCACGCGACCGCATCGTCCAGGGCGGTCTCGCCCATGACTCCTTCGACCATGCGTACGCCGGTGACGTCCGGCCGTTCCGCCAGCTCCTCGTACACGTCCAGCGAGCGCAGCGCCCACGCACGCGCCAACGCCATCGGCTCCACGTGGTACGGCCACCACAGGGCCCCGGCAACCGCCGAGGTGGTCCCCTCCACGGGGTCCCGCGTCCACACCCGTACCCGCCTGCCGCGCTCGGCGAGGACAACAGCCGTCACCAGCCCGACGACGCCGCCGCCGACCACCACGATCTCGTCACCTGGTTCACCCGCCACGCGGCGACGGTAGCGGAATCTGTCATGCCGCGCTCAGATCACGCCTTGTGTGGGGATACTCACCTATGTGTGCCGAGTACGCGACCTTCGGCCTGGCTCCGGCGATGCGGGCCGGCGGGGTCCTCGCAGACGGTGACTACCAGGTCCACCGGGACTTCATGGACTTCGTCGTCGACGGACGTCCGCTGCTGTTCCAGCTCTCCGACCTGGACGCCGTCTCCCCGCTGGCCTCCGACGTCCCGCCCGCGATCTTCACCGCGCAGGTCCGCAGCCTGCTCCTGGAGACGGACCCGCCGCTGCCCGGCGGCCGGTACGTCATCTACGGCTGCCCCGAGTGCGAGGACCTGGCGTGCGGCGCCGTGACCGCGGCCATCGAGCGCGACGGCGACGACTTCGTCTGGCGGGACTTCGCCTGGCAGACCGACGAACACGCCGACCTCGACCTCAACGGCTACCACGGCATCGGCCCGTTCCGCTTCCGTGGCGCGGAGTACCGCGCGGCGCTCGGTTCCCTGCTGGACGGCTCGGCCGCGGGCGAGCGCCGCCGCGTGCTGCTCATCGGCGCCCGTGTCGCCGTCCTGGCCAAGCTCGCCGCCGCCCTGCGCACCATCGGCATCGGCGCCGACATCACCCACGATGCCCGCGACGTCCCCGCCGACGAACTGCGCGGCTACGGCGCCGTCGCCTTCGGCCGTGCCGTCGGCGAGGAGGAACGTGCCGCCGTCCGCCGCGCCTTCGAACGCGCGGGGGTCCAGGTGGCCTACGTCGACGGCCTCGCCCCGATCGTCCCCCTCCTCGTCGCCCAGATCGAACACGCCCTGGACCGCAGCCCGGTCGCACGGCGCCGCCTGACCGGCCTGTCCGCCGACGGGCGCGCGGCGGAGGTCGAGGTCACCTCCCCCTGCCGGGTCCGGCTCACCGCGTATCGCCTCGACCGCCTCTACCGCACCCACACCCACGAAGCCTTCGACGGCATCCTCGAGGCGGGCCGCCACCGCATCGCCCTGGACGCGAAGACGGTGAAGGGGGAGGCCTTCGTCGTGGCGCGGACCGCGGGAAGTGTGCTGGCGGCGGCCGTGGCGCACTGAAGCCCGGACGGACCGCGCCCCCTGAGACCGGGGCGTACCCGGCCCCCTCAGGCCGGGACGCGCCAGCCCCCCGAGACCAGGACGCACACGGCCCCCGGGCGCCATTAGGATCTGCCCTCTGATGACTGCCACCCTCGTCGCCAAGAACCTCGCCGCCGGCCACGGCGACCGCTCCCTCTTCTCCGGACTGGACCTCGTGGTCGCCCCCGGTGATGTGATCGGGCTGGTCGGCGCCAACGGCGCGGGCAAGTCCACGCTGCTCAGGATGCTCGCCGGGCTGACCGCGCCCGAGCAGGGCGAGCTGCGGCTGTCCCCGCCGGCCGCGACCGTCGGACACCTGCCGCAGGAGCCGGACCGCCGGCCGGGCGAGACCGTACGCGCGTTCCTGGCCCGCCGCACCGGTGTCGCCGAGGCCCAGCGGGCGATGGACGAGGCCACCCAGGGCCTGGTGGAGGGCGCCCCCGGCGCCGACGACGCGTACGCGACGAGCCTGGAGCGATGGCTGGCCCTCGGTGGTGCCGATCTCGACGAACGCGCCGAGGAGGTCGCCGATTCCCTCGGCCTGGCGGTGGACCTGGAGCAGCCGATGACGTCCCTGTCCGGCGGCCAGGCGGCGCGAGCCGGCCTCGCGTCCCTCCTGCTCTCCCGCTACGACGTCTTCCTCCTCGACGAGCCGACCAACGACCTCGACCTGGACGGCCTGGAGCGCCTGGAACGCTTCGTGAGCGGCCTGCGCGCCGGGACGGTGGTCGTCAGCCACGACCGGGAGTTCCTCGCCCGCACCGTCACCAAGGTCCTCGAACTCGACCTCGCCCAGCAGGAGATCAACCTCTACGGCGGTGGCTACGAGGCCTATCTGGAGGAGCGGGAGGTGGCCCGCCGGCACGCCCGCGAGGAGTACGAGGAGTTCGCCGACAAGAAGGCGGCCCTCCAGGAACGCGCGCAGACGCAGCGGTCCTGGATGGACAAGGGCGTGAAGAACGCCCGCCGCAAGGCCGGCGACAACGACAAGATCGGCCGCAAGTTCCGCAGCGAGGCCAGCGAGAAGCAGGCCGCGAAGGCCCGGCAGACCCAGCGCATGATCGAACGGCTGGAGGCCGTCGAGGAGCCGCGCAAGGAGTGGGAGCTGCGCATGGAGATCGCGGCGGCCCCGAGGTCGGGCGCGGTGGTCGCCACGCTCCGGGACGCCGAGGTGCGCCGCGGCGACTTCGTGCTCGGCCCGGTCTCCCTGCAGATCGACTGGGCGGACCGGGTGGCGGTGACCGGAGCGAACGGCGCCGGAAAGTCCACGCTGCTGGGCGCCCTGCTGGGCCGCGTCCCGCTCGACGCCGGGCACGCGGCCCTGGGCTCGGGCGTCCTGCTCGGCGAGGTCGACCAGGCCCGCCGGCTCTTCCACGGCCCGGAGCCCCTGCTCGACGCGTTCCGTGCCGCCGTACCCGATACGGAACCGGTCGAAGTCCGCACCCTCCTGGCCAAGTTCGGCCTCAAGTCGGACCATGTCCTGCGCCCGGCGGCGACCCTCTCCCCGGGCGAACGCACCCGCGCCGCACTGGCGTTGCTGCAGGGCCGGGGCGTCAACCTCCTGGTCCTCGACGAGCCGACCAACCACCTCGACCTGCCCGCCATCGAGCAACTGGAGTCGGCCCTCGACTCCTACGAGGGCACGCTCCTCCTGGTCACCCACGACCGGCGGATGCTCGACGCGGTACGCGTCACGCGCCGCCTGGAGGTGGCGGACGGCAAGGTCACCGAGCGCTAGACGGGCCGCGCGGCCCTAACGGGGCGTCAGGCGCCGCGCCAGACCGGGATAGTCGACGACACAGCCGTCCCCGTCGAACTCCAGGTCACTGCGGAAGTCGCCCGAGGCGAAGCGGACCCGCCCACCGCCGTCGGTCCGCGCGAGGTGGGTGTAGGTCTGCCGCGACCGCCGTACCGTCAGCCCCGGCACCGACACCCAGGCCATCAGGAACTCCTGCTCGCCGGGCGCCCGGTGCAGTCCGTGGCGCAGCACCGGCATGGTGTTGGTCAGCGGGCACAGCCCCAGATCGCAGTCGAGGGCGCCGCCCATGCCCGCCAGCCGCTCCCCGTCGGCCGTCCACCCGCCCCGTCCGTCGTGCCGCAGATCGAGTGTGCGGGTACGGGCCGCCGTCTCGGCCGTCACCAGCAGCCGCCGCGTCACGTAGCCCTCACCGGTGTCGAGCTCGTACGCGATCCAGTACGGCTCGGGCGAGGTCCCGACCGCCCGGCCGCGGGCCCGCAGGGTGCCGGCGTCGAAGTCGACCCAGGCGGTCTCGTAGCCCCGGCTCGCCGTGACGTCCCAGGTGAGTACGCGCGAAGTGGTCATACCGCCACCCTACGAGCAGGACCGGGCCCGGGCCCCCCGATGCCGTACGGGGAGCCGGGCCCGGGCGGGTCAGCGCCTGCCGTTCTTCGGGTCGAGCAGGCCCGCGCGGCGCAGCGCGTCGGCCATGGCGCTGTTGGCCGGCGGGGGCGCCTGGCGCGAGCCGCCACCGCCGCCCCGGCCGCCCTGCCGCTGCTGCGGCGGACGCCCGCCCCGCTGACGGCGTTCACCGGAACCGGAAGCGGATCCGGAACCGGAGCCCTGGCCCTTCGGGGCCGCCTCGTCGTCCAGCCGCAGCGTCAGCGAGATCCGCTTGCGCGGAATGTCCACGTCGAGGACCTTCACCTTGACGATGTCCCCGGGCTTCACGACGTCCCGCGGATCCTTGACGAACGTCTTGGACATCGCGGAGACGTGCACCAGACCGTCCTGGTGGACGCCGACGTCCACGAACGCCCCGAACGCCGCCACGTTCGTCACGACGCCCTCCAGGATCATCCCCGCCGACAGGTCGGAGATCTTCTCGACGCCCTCCTTGAAGGCGGCCGTCTTGAAGGCGGGCCGCGGGTCGCGGCCCGGCTTCTCCAGCTCCTTCAGGATGTCCGTCACCGTCGGCAGACCGAACGTCTCGTCCACGAAGTCCTGCGGCTTCAGCGAGCGCAGCACCGCCGTGTTGCCGATGAGCGCGGCGACCTCCTGGCCGGTGGTCTTCACCATGCGGCGGACGACCGGGTAGGCCTCGGGGTGCACGCTGGAGGCGTCCAGTGGGTCGTCGCCGCCCCGGATCCGCAGGAAGCCCGCGCACTGTTCGTACGCCTTCGGGCCCAGCCGCGGCACCTTCTTCAGCTCGGAGCGGGACTTGAACGGCCCGTTGGCGTCCCGGTGCGCCACGATGTTCTCGGCGAGGCCGGAGGTGATGCCGGAGACGCGGGCGAGCAGCGGCGCGGATGCCGTGTTGACGTCCACGCCCACGCCGTTCACACAGTCCTCGACCACCGCGTCCAGCGAACGGGACAGCTTCACCTCGGACAGGTCGTGCTGGTACTGGCCGACGCCGATCGACTTCGGGTCGATCTTCACCAGCTCGGCCAGCGGGTCCTGCAGCCGGCGGGCGATCGACACCGCGCCGCGCAGCGACACGTCCAGGTCGGGCAGCTCCTGCGAGGCGAAGGCGGACGCCGAGTACACGGACGCGCCCGCTTCGGACACCACCACCTTCGTGAGCTTCAACTCCGGGTGCTTGGCGATGAGTTCCCCGGCGAGCTTGTCGGTCTCGCGGGACGCCGTGCCGTTGCCGATCGCGATCAGCTCGACCGCGTGCTCCTTCGCGAGCCGCGCCAGCTTGGCGATCGCCTCGTCCCACCTGTTCGCCGGGACGTGCGGGTGGATGACGTCCGTCGCCACCACCTTGCCGGTCGCGTCGACCACGGCGACCTTCACACCCGTACGGAACCCGGGGTCCAGGCCGAGCGTCGCACGCGTGCCCGCCGGGGCGGCGAGCAGCAGGTCACGCAGATTGGCCGCGAACACCTTCACGGCCTCGTCCTCGGCGGCCGTGCGCAGCCGCATCCGGATGTCGATGCCGAGGTGCACCAGGATGCGGGTGCGCCACGCCCAGCGCACGGTGTCCACCAGCCACTTGTCGGCGGGCCGGCCCCGGTCGGCGATCCCGAACCGGTGCGCGACCATCCCCTCGTACGACGACGGGCCGTCCGTCGGCTCCTCGGGCTCCAGGACGAGGTCGAGGACCTCCTCCTTCTCGCCGCGCAGCATCGCCAGGACGCGGTGGGAGGGCAGCTCGGTGAACGGCTCGGCGAAGTCGAAGTAGTCGGCGAACTTGGCGCCCGCCTCCTCCTTGCCCTCCCGGACCTTGGCGGCCAGCCGCCCGCGCACCCACATGCGCTCGCGCAGCTCGCCGATCAGGTCGGCGTCCTCCGAGAACCGCTCGGTCAGGATCGCCCGGGCGCCGTCGAGGGCGGCCTGCGGATCGGGCACACCCTTGTCGGCGTCGACGAACGCGGCGGCCGCGGCGAGGGGCTCGACGGTCGGATCGCCGAGCAGCCCCTCCGCCAGCGGCTCCAGCCCCGCCTCGCGCGCGATCTGCGCCTTGGTGCGCCGCTTGGGCTTGTAGGGCAGATAGATGTCCTCCAGGCGCGCCTTGGTCTGAGCGCCCCGGATCTGCGCCTCCAGCTCCTCGGTGAGCTTGCCCTGTTCGCGCACCGACTCCAGGATCGCCGTCCGCCGCTCCTCCAGCTCCCGCAGATAGCGCAACCGCTCCTCGATCACGCGCAGCTGCGCGTCGTCGAGCATCTCGGTCGCTTCCTTGCGGTAGCGGGCGACGAAGGGCACCGTCGAACCGCCGTCGAGCAGCTCGACGGCAGCCTTGACCTGCCGCTCCCGTACGCCGAGCTCCTCGGCGATCCTGCCTTCGATGGACCCTACTTCGAGGGACCCGGGTGTCGTCACGATCCCGTACCGCCTTCTCCACTGAGGTTGCGCGGCAATTGTGGCAGGTGGCACCGACATTCGTGGCTCAGGGCGCCGGCCGGGCGGTGCGGGTCGGGTGGAACGTCAGACCCTGCGGCTCCGCGTCGAGGACGAGGCCCCGCCGAAGAGACGGGCCAGGGCCCGGAACGGCAGCGTCACGACGGTGGCGATGGCGCCACCGATCTGGCGCAGCACATCAGCGATAGCACGGAACACGAATTTCCCCTTTCCTCTCCCGGCCACGACGACCGGGAGAGGCACGGGTACCTCACCGCCGCGTTGACATGCTCAGCCTTTGCCGATCAGGTCGCCCGGGAAGGCTCCGGCGGCGAACGCGGTGCGTGCGAACGCCGTCGCGAGCTCCGTCAGCCGCGCGACGCCCTCGGCGCCCAGATGCTCGTACGGGGCCGCGTCCAGCCGGTCCGTCTCCCGCTCGATCTCCTCGCGCAGCGCGACCCCCTGCCCGGTCAGCTCGCCGGCCTCGTCGAGCAGTCCGCGCTCGCGCAGCCGCATCGCCGCCGCGTCCCACTCCTCCCGGCTCCAGCCGCGGGTGCCGAACACCCACTTCGGAGCCAGGCCCTTGCCGGTCGCGGTGTGCGTCACGAGGGCCTCCAGGCCGTCGAGCCCCGCGGACACCAGTACGGCGAGGTGCCCGTCGCCCCGGTGCTCGCGCAGCAGGGTCGCCGCGTGCCAGAACGCCAGGTGCGGCTCGTCGGGGACGGGCAGGTCGGCATGGGCGGCGTACAGCGGCCGGGCACCGCGCGAGCAGGCCTCGGCGGCACGCAGCGCCAGCCCCGCGGCCTCGGTCATCTCGGCGGACGCCACGGCCTTGTCGCCCAGCAGGCGGCGCAGCGTCGCGTCGACGGCACGCGCGCGTGCGGCGAGGACCTGCCCGGGCGTGGCGGTGTCCCACACCGCGGGCACGTGTCGGGCGACGAGCTCGTACTTGTAGTTGTAGAACGCCGCCGCGACCGTCCCCGGCCCGACCGGCCCCAGCGCGGCCGACCGCACCGCGAAGTTGACGGCACGCGGGTCCGTGATCCCGACCTCGCCCAGCTCCCGGCCCAGGTCGGGCGAGAAGTAGTGCGTCGAGTGCAGGGAGTTGAGCGCGTTGTGGCAGCGGCGTCCGGCGCGCGGCTCGATGGCGGCAGTCGTCATGCCCGGCAGGTTACCAACCGCTTGGTATGTCCTCCAGGGGCGTGCACCGCATGGCAGAGAAGGTGGGAAACTCGTCATTGCGGCCATGAGCGGGCGCGCGAAGAATCGACCGCATGGCGCAGCGCACCGTTCTCGTCGTCCTCTTCGACGGCGTGCAGAGTCTCGATGTCACCGGTCCCGTGGAGGTCTTCGCCGGCGCGGAGAAGCAGTGCCCGGGCTCGTACCGGATCCGCACGGCCTCCCTGGACGGCGCGCCCGTACGGGCCGGCAGCGGCCTGACCCTCGTACCCGACCAGTCCCTCGCCGACGCGCCACGGCCGCACACGCTGCTCGTCCCGGGCGGACAGGGCACCCGCCGTCCCGACCCGCGCCTGGTCGACTGGGTGCGCGACCACGGGCCACGTGCCGCACGCCTCGTCTCCGTGTGCACCGGCGCGATCCTGCTCGCCGAGGCCGGTCTGCTGGACGGCCGCCGGGCCACCACCCACTGGGCGTACTGCGCCAAGCTGGCCCGCGACCACCCGGCCGTCGAGGTCGACCCCGACCCCGTCTACGTACGCGACGGGCACGTCGCCACCTCGGCCGGTGTCACCGCCGGCATCGACCTGGCCCTCGCCCTGGTCGAGGAGGACCTGGGCCGGGACGTCGCCCTCACCATCGCGCGCCACCTGGTGGTGTTCCTGCGCCGGCCCGGGAACCAGGCCCAGTTCAGCGCCCAGCTCGCCGCCCAGACCGCACAGCGCGAGCCCCTCAGGGAGGTCCAGCAGTGGATCACCGAACACCCGGACGCCGACCTGTCCGTCGACTCCCTCGCCGCCCGGGCCCGCCTCTCGCCGCGCCACTTCGCCCGCGCCTTCCGCGCCGAGACCGGCATGACGCCGGGCCGGTACGTCGACCGGGTCCGCCTCGAACATGCCCGCCGCCTGCTGGAGGACACCGCCGACGGCGTCGAGGAGATCTCCCGCGCCAGCGGCTACGGCACCCCCGAGGCCATGCGCCGCGCCTTTCTCAAAGCCCTGGGGACGGCCCCGGCCGAGTACCGCCGCCGGTTCCGCCCCGCGACCGCCCACTGACGCCCCGCACCCGCCGCCGACACCCCGCAGCCGCCCCGGAAGGGAAATCGATGCAGATCGCGATCGTCCTCTTCGACCGCTTCACCGCCCTCGACGCCGTCGGCCCGTACGAGACCCTCGGCGGCCTCCCGGGCGCCGAGACCGTCTTCGTCGCCGAACGGAACGGCCCCGTCCGCACCGACAGGGGGAACCTGGCGCTCACCGCCGACCGGACCCTGGCCGACGTGCCGGACCCCGGCATCGTGGTCGTCCCCGGCGGCCCCGGCCAGAGCCGGCAGATGGAGAACGACACACTCCTGGACTGGCTGCGCGCCGCCGACTCCACCAGTACCTGGACGACATCCGTGTGCACCGGCTCCCTGCTGCTCGCCGCCGCCGGACTCCTCGAAGGCCGCCGCGCGACCTCCCACTGGCTGGCCCTGGACCAGCTCCAGCGCTTCGGCGCCGAACCGACGGGGGAGCGGGTGGTCTTCGACGGCAAGTACGTCACCGCCGCCGGCGTCTCCTCCGGTATCGACATGGGCCTCACCCTGCTCGGCAGGATCGCCGGTGACGAACACGCCCAGACCGTCCAGCTCGCCACGGAGTACGACCCGCAGCCGCCCTACGACGCCGGATCGCCCGAGAAGGCGCCCGCACACCTCGTGGACCGGCTCCGGGCGCGCAGCCGCTTCATCCTGACGTAGACCATGACGCCGACGTGGACCATGACTCGGACCCTGACGCAGGCACGCTCCACGTGAAGCGCGGCTGCCTGCGCTCCAGGAACGCGGCGACGCCCTCCGCGGTGTCGCCGCTGCCGCGCGCCTGCTCGGCCCAGTGGGCGTCCCGGTCCGTGCGCCCGTTCGCGAACTCCTTCGCCGCGGCCTGCGTCAGCTGCGAACGGGACACCAGGATCCGTGTGAACTCCGCGACCCGCTTGCCCAGTTCGCCCTCCGGCAGCACCTCGTCGACCAGGCCGGTGCGCAGCGCCCGCTCCGTGTCGATCAACTCGCCGGAGAACAGCAGGTACTTGGCGGTGGCCGGTCCGACCAGCGCCACCAACCGCCGGGTGGAGGACGCCGGATACACGATCCCCAGCTTGGCCGGCGTGATCCCGAACAGCGCCCCCTCCTCGGCGAACCGCAGATCGCACGCCCCCGCCAGCTGCGCCCCACCGCCCACGCAGTGCCCGCGGACCGCCGCCAGCGTCGGCTTCGGGAACGCCGCGAGGGCCTCCTCGGCGCGCACGGCGAGCCGCTGCGCCTCCTCCGCCGAGCCCTGAAGTGTCGCTATGTCGGCCCCCGCGCAGAACGTGCCGCCCTCACCGGTGAGCACCACTGCCCGCACGGCCGGATCGGCCGCCAGCGCGTCGAGCAGCGGCGGCAGGGCCCGCCACATCGCGGCCGTCATGGCGTTGCGCTTGGCCGGGTGGCGGATGACGACGGTGGCGACCGCGTCGGTGACGCTGTGCAGCAGCTGGGGCTCCATGCGCCGGATGCTATCCGCCCGGCTGGACGGCCGAGCCCGCCGGTGCGCGGACCCCGGGTCGGCTGGAGCAGCAGCCAGTACGTGATCGGCACCTGCCAAACCCGTACAACCCGAAGAGTCCGCCGAGTCGGCACAACAGGGACAGGACCAGTCCCACAACTGACCGTGTCATACGCCAACGATCAGAAGCGTTCGATACTCGCTGACTTCTGTTCAGAACTGCGGTGCGGAGCGGATCGTTACCAACACTCGACGTGTGGTGACAATCGAGCGCGAGGGTGGCGACCGGACGATGGACAATCACGGGCGCGGGCCCGGCCCACGCCCCGAGGGCCAAGAAGCACCGTACGGCACGAGGCCCGCGGATCCGCTGCCGTACGAGGGGGTGTGGCGGTTCACCGCACCCGCCGTCGACGCCTCCGTCCCGCAGGCCCGGCACGCCGTCCGGGACCTGCTGCTGCGCCAGGGCGTGCCGGTCTCGGAGGACCTGGTGGACGGCCTGCTGCTGATCGTGTCGGAACTGGTCACGAACGCGGTGAAGCACGCGGCCGTGCTGTCGCCGATGCTCGCGGTGGAGGTCACCGTCGGTGCCGAGTGGATCCGGGTGTCCGTGGAGGACAACCACCCCTACCGCCCGACCGCCCTGGAGGCCGCCCACAGCGAGACCGGCGGGCGGGGGCTGCTCCTGGTCCGTGAGATCACGCTGGAGGCGGGCGGCGTGTGCGACGTCGAGCACACGACGAGCGGCGGCAAGGTGATCTGGGCCGCCCTGCCGCTCAAACCCGTGCGCGTGCCCTAGCTCACCGGCGCGAACCCGTGCAGGTGTCCTGGCTCACCAGCCGGCCGAAGACCCGGTCAGCTCCCTGATCGCCGGACGGGCCCCGTCCAGGACGGTCATGAACCAGGACGAGAAGGTGTCCTTCTCGTGCCGCTCCGCCAGCTCGGCCGGGGTCACGAACGCCGTCGCCGCCACCTCCCGCTGATCCGGCCGCGGCGGGGACTGCACTATGCCGACGAACAGGTGGTTGTACTCCTGCTCGACCAGGCCCGAGGCAGGGTCCGGGTGGTTGTAGCGGACGGTGCCCGCCTCGGCGAGCAGCGACGGCGACACGCCCAGTTCCTCGTACGTCCGCCGCGCCGCCGCAGCGAACGGTGCCTCGCCCGGGTAGGGATGGCCGCAGCAGGTGTTGGACCACACGCCGGGGGAGTGGTACTTGCCCAGCGCCCGCTGCTGGAGCAGCAGCCGGCCGCGCTCGTCGAACAGGAACACCGAGAAGGCGCGGTGCAACTGCCCCGGCGGCTGGTGGGCCGCGAGCTTCTCCGCGGTGCCGATCGTCACGCCGTCCTCGTCGACCAGTTCCAGCAGAATCGCGTCAGCGGTGCCGTTCGACGGACTGTGCGTCGCGGTGGCAGGTGTGATCGGCATACCCATCCTTCACATCGGTCTTCGCGCCCCAAGTGTGCCGTACGAGACCGGCACACCCGGCATTCGCGGGCACCCGCATGTCCCGCGCGGCGGCGGGGACCGCGGCCGGTTCCCGGACACCGCAGGAGGGGCCCGGTAGATGATCGTGCCCGCCGCGGCGAACGGGGAATCGTCCGGGCGCAGGTCGGTGCGAGTCAGGATGCGGGCGCGCGGCCGACGGCTGCGTTCCCCGGCGCCTTCACGTCCGCGCGCGCCTCGCGCACCCCCGCTTCAGTGGCACAGCCGCGCCTCGTGCTCCGCGTGCCCGCCCGGCTCCAGCTGGAAGGTGCAGTGCTCGACGTCGAAGTGGTCGCCGAGGCAGCCCTGCAGTTCGTGGAGCATCTTCTCGTGGCCCATCGCGTTCAGGACCTCGGAGCTGACGACCACGTGCGCGGAGAGCACCGGCATGCCGGAGGTGATCGTCCAGGCGTGCAGGTCGTGGACGTCCTCGACACCGTCCAGCGCGAGGATGTGGGTCCGCACCTCCGCCATGTCGACGTCCTTGGGGGCCGCCTCCAGCAGCACGTCCAGCGTCTCGCGCAGCAGCTTCCAGGTCCGGGGCGCGATCATCAGCGCGATGACGAGCGAGGCGATCGGGTCGGCGGCCTGCCAGCCGGTGGTCAGGATCACCAGCGCGGAGACGATCACCGCGACCGAGCCCAGGGCGTCCGCCGCCACCTCCAGGAACGCACCGCGTACGTTCAGGCTCTCCTTCTGGCCGCGCATCAGCAGCGTCAGCGACACCATGTTCGCGACCAGGCCGACCGCACCGAACACGACGGTCAGCCCGCCCTCGGTGCCGGCCGGGGTGACGAACCGCTGCACGGCCTCGTACAGGACGTATCCGCCGACCCCGAGCAGCAGCAGACAGTTGGCCAGGGCGGCGAGGATCTCCGCGCGGGCGTAGCCGAAGGTGCGCCGCTCGCTCGGCGGGCGGTTCGCGAAGTGGATCGCCAGCAGGGCCATGCCCAGGCCCAGCGCGTCGGTCGCCATGTGCGCCGCGTCCGCGACCAGCGCCAGCGAATCGGCGAGGACGCCGCCGACGATCTCCACGACCATGACGGCCAGCGTGATCGACAGCGCCACCCGCAGCCGGCCGCGGTAGGCCGAGGCCGCCGTACCGCCCGCCGACGCGCCGTGCGCGTGCCCGTGATCGTGCCCAGCCCCCATGAAAGCCGCCCTCCTGTGTCCGTCGGGATCATGCCCGCGCCCCACAGTGAACTACGGGCAGGGGGTATGAGCAACGCGGCACTGAACACCGTTGTCATGTGCCCTGACCTGCGGAAACATGCGCAGGTCAGGAGGCTGGGCGCTGGGTGCGGGCGGCGTGCGTGCGGGCCTCGGCGGTCGGGGGCGTCAGGCTGCCGGGCCGTCGGCGGGTGCGCAATCGTGGTCAGGGCGGAGCCGACCGCGCGCGGCGGCAGGAGGCCGTGGCGAGGTTCGGCGAGCGGCCGCAGCCGCGGCAGCGGCGGCACGGCCGCCTGGGAGACGCGGTCGCCCGACGGGTGCGCTGCGGCGCGCCCCGGCCTCCGCACCAACGGGATGCCGCGGAGACGCGGGCGGCCGGGTGAGCCGGTGTTCTGGCGTCAGGGCGGCCGCGTCGGCGCGACCCGTGGGGCGGTGGGACCGGAACCGGCCGCGCGGGCGTCCGCGCGAGCGGGGCAACAGGCGTGCGGGCGGCCGCAGCGCGCCAGCCTCCTCAGCCGCCGTGGTGCAGCAGCCACCCCTGCCACGCCGACTCGACCATCTCCCGTACCCCGCGCCGGGCGGTCCAGCCGAGCTCCTCGGCGGCCCGGGCGGCGGAGGCGACCGCGCGCGGCGCGTCCCCGGGACGGCGTGCCTCGACGACGGGGCGCCGACGGTCACCGGTCACCTCGCCGATGACGGTGATCAGCTCACGCACCGAGACGCCCTCGCCGCGGCCGATGTTGACCGTCAGGTCGCCCGTCACGCCCCCGTCGGCGAGCCGCCGGGCCGCCGCCAGGTGTGCCTCGGCCAGGTCGGCGACGTGGATGTAGTCACGGACGCACGTGCCGTCCGGCGTCGGATAGTCGTCGCCGAAGATCCGCGGGGCCTCCTCGCGCGTGAGGCGGTCGAAGACCATGGGGACGACGTTGAAGACACCTGTGTCGGCCAGCTCCGGCGCCGCCGCGCCCGCCACGTTGAAGTAGCGCAGGCACGCCGTGGAGACGCCGTGCGCCCGGCCCGCCGCCCGCACCAGCCACTCCCCGGCGAGCTTGGTCTCGCCGTACGGGTTCACCGGCGCGCAGGGCGTGTCCTCCGTGATGAGGTCCACACCCGGGTCGCCGTACACGGCGGCCGACGAGGAGAACAGGAACCGCCGGATCCCCGCCTCGGCGACGGCCTGAAGGAGCGTCGCGAGACCGCCCACGTTCTCCAGGTAGTAGCGGGTCGGCTGCGCGACGGACTCGGCGACCTGCTTGCGGGCGGCGAGGTGCACCACCCCCGTCACCGCGTGCTCGGCGAACACCCGCTTCAGCAGGGCACCGTCGTGCGACGAGCCCTCGACGAGCGGGACGTCCGCCGGGAGCCGCGCGGGCACCCCGGCCGAGAGGTCGTCCAGCGCCACGACACGCTCCCCGGCCTCGGTCATGGCCCGCGCCACATGTGCCCCGATGTAGCCGGCTCCGCCTGTGATCAGCCATGTCATGGTCGCCCACCCTATGCCGACCCCGCGAGGCCGGGCGCAATGTCACCCATGTCCAGTGACGCCCGGTCTGTCAGGCGCGGTTTGTGGGGCGGGCCCCCGATCCCCGATGATGATCGCGGCACGGGCTTGGGCGAACCACGTTGATCGGGCCGTCAAACGGGCGGTGAACGCGGGCTTCCCGGCATCCGATAGCCTCTGCCGACATGCCGCCCGGGAGCCACCGGCACGGGCGCCCCCATCATGTACATGACCGACGCCGACCGCGTCGGCACCCAGGGAGTGAGTTCGGTTGTCGACCGCCATCCTCACCGGTCAGCCGGTCCCCGGTTCGTCGATCGAGGGCGATCTGCGGTCCCTCGGTTTCGACGTACGGGTCGCTTCCGACACCGCCGAGGCCGAGACCCTGCTCGCCGCGGTGCCCACGGGGGAGCGGGTCGCCGTGGTCGACGCCCGCTTCGTGGGCCACCTGCACGCGCTGCGCCTCGGTCTCACCGACCCCCGCTTCCCGCTCGCCGCGATCCCCGGCGCCGTCACGGCCCAGCCGGCCGGCCGCCAGGCCCTGACGCGGGCCGTGGCACGGGAGAACTCCTCCGGCCGTGGCACGACCCTGGTCGACAGCCTCGCCGACCGCATCGTCACCGCCCTCGACGCCGACGGCGCGAGCGTCCACCGCCCCGAACTCGGCAGCCTCGTCGCCGCCGTCCCCGCCGACCCGCAGGCCCGCAACGAGGCCCGGCAGGCCGTCGCCGCCGTCGACGACGAGGCCGTACGCCTGAAGTCGGCCGTGAAGGCCCGCGACGGCTTCTTCACCACCTTCTTCATCAGCCCGTACTCCCGCTACATCGCCCGCTGGTGCGCCCGCCGCGGCCTGACCC
Organism: Streptomyces deserti; assembly: GCF_054782695.1. NCBI lineage: Bacteria > Bacillati > Actinomycetota > Actinomycetes > Kitasatosporales > Streptomycetaceae > Streptomyces > Streptomyces deserti. The sequence continues at coordinate 231,454 of NZ_BAAGRZ010000002.1, read as the reverse complement.
CCAACCAGGTCACCACCGCCTCGCTGCTCACCGCCCTCATAGCGGCGGGCTGCGCGGCCACCGGTACCCGGGGCGGCTTCGTCGCCGCCGGGGTCCTGCTCCTGTTCTCCTTCGTCCTGGACTGCACCGACGGCCAGCTCGCCCGCTACTCCCTGCAGTACTCCACGCTCGGCGCCTGGCTGGACGCCACCTTCGACCGCGCCAAGGAGTACGCCTACTACGCCGGCCTCGCGCTCGGCGCGGCCCGCGGCGGCGACGACGTGTGGGCCCTCGCCCTCGGCGCGATGGTCCTGCAGACCTGCCGGCACGTCGTGGACTTCTCCTTCAACGAGGCCAACCACGACGCCGCCGCCAACACCAGCCCCACCGCCGCCCTCTCCGACAAGCTCGACAGCGTCGGCTGGACGGTCTGGGTACGCCGCATGATCGTCCTGCCCATCGGCGAACGCTGGGCGATGATCGCCGTCCTGACGGCTGTCACGACTCCCCGCATCACCTTCTACGCGCTGCTCATCGGCTGCGCCTTCGCGGCGACGTACACCACGGCGGGGCGTGTGCTGCGGTCGCTGACGCGCAAGGCCCAGCGGACGGACCGGGCGGCGAAGGCGCTGGCGGACCTGGCGGACAGCGGGCCGATCTCCGAGGCACTGGTACGGGCGCTGAGCAAGCTGCCCGCCAAGCCGCCGTTCGGCGCGCGCATCGGCGTGGCGCTGCCCGGCGCGGCCCTGCTGGTCCTCGCGGTGGCCCTGGAGCCGTACGGCAGCGCGCTCCCCGTCGCGGCGGCCGCCCTCTACGCGCTCACCTCGGCCGCCGCCGTCGCACTGCCCCTCAAGGGCGCCCTCGACTGGCTCGTCCCCCCGCTCTTCCGCGCCGCCGAATACGGCACCGTCCTGGTACTGGCGGCCCAAGCGGACGTGAACGGCGCCCTTCCTGCGGCTTTCGGGCTGGTGGCGGCGGTCGCCTACCATCACTACGACACGGTGTACCGCATCCGCGGGAACGCCGGAGCGCCCCCGGCCTGGCTGGTGCGCTCCATAGGGGGGCACGAAGGGCGCACGCTGCTCGTCACCGTCCTCGCCGCGGTGCTCACCGCCTCGCAGTTCAAGGTCGCGCTCACGGTCCTCGCCGTGGCCGTCGCCCTCGTGGTGCTCGTCGAGAGCATCCGCTTCTGGGTGGCCTCTCACTTGGGAGGCGCGCCCGCCGTACACGATGAAGGAGAACCCGCATGATCGGCCTCGTGCTGGCGGCCGGCGCCGGACGGCGTCTGCGCCCCTACACCGACAGCCTTCCCAAGGCGCTGGTGCCGGTGGGGCCCGCGGGCATAGAGGGCGAACCCACGGTTCTCGACCTGACACTCGGCAACTTCGCCGAGATCGGCCTGACCGAGGCCGCGATCATCGTCGGCTACCGCAAGGAGGCCGTGTACGAGCGCAGGGAAGCGCTGGAGAAGAAGTACGGCCTCAAGCTCACCCTCATCGACAACGACAAGGCCGAGGAGTGGAACAACGCCTACTCCCTGTGGTGCGGCCGTGACGCCCTCAAGGACGGCGTGATCCTCGCCAACGGCGACACCGTGCACCCGGTCTCCGTCGAGAAGACCCTGCTCGCCGCCCGCGGCGACGGCAAGAAGATCATCCTCGCCCTCGACACGGTCAAGCAGCTCGCCGACGAGGAGATGAAGGTCGTCGTCGATCCCGACAGGGGCATGACGAGGATCACCAAGCTGATGGACCCCGCCGAGGCCACCGGCGAGTACATCGGCGTCACCCTCATCGAGGGCGACGCCGCCCCCGAGCTGGCCGACGCCCTGAAGGCCGTGTGGGAGACCGACCCGCAGCAGTTCTACGAGCACGGCTACCAGGAGCTCGTCAACCGCGGCTTCCGTATCGACGTGGCGCCGATCGGCGACGTCAAGTGGGTGGAGATCGACAACCACGACGATCTCGCCCGCGGACGGGAGATCGCGTGCCAGTACTGACCCGGCTCATCCCCTCGCCGCTCGTCGTGGACATCCGCCCGGGTGCCCTCGACGACCTGGCGTGCGTCCTCGCCGACGAGCGCATCTCGCACTCCGGCCGCCTCGCCGTCGCCGTCAGCGGCGGCTCCGGCGCCAGGCTGCGCGAGCGGATCGCGCCCAGCCTGCCCGGCGCCACCTGGTACGAGGTCGGCGGCGGCACCCTCGACGACGCGGTCCGGCTGGCCGGCGACATAAAGGCCGGCCATTACGACGCGGTCGTCGGCCTCGGCGGCGGCAAGATCATCGACTGTGCCAAGTTCGCCGCGGCGCGCGTCGGCCTGCCGCTGGTCGCCGTCCCGACGAACCTCGCGCACGACGGCCTGTGCTCGCCGGTCGCCACCCTCGACAACGACGCGGGCCGAGGCTCGTACGGCGTACCGAACCCGATCGCGGTCGTCATCGACCTGGACGTCATCCGCGAGGCCCCGGTGCGTTTCGTGCGCGCGGGCATCGGCGACGCCGTCTCCAACATCTCCGCGATCGCCGACTGGGAGCTCGCCAACCGCGTCAAGGGCGAACGGATCGACGGCCTCGCCGCCGCCATGGCCCGGCAGGCCGGCGAGGCGGTGCTGCGGCACCCAGGCGGCATCGGGGAGAACGACTTCCTCCAGGTGCTGGCCGAGGCGCTGGTCCTCAGCGGCATCGCCATGTCGGTGTCCGGTGACTCGCGGCCGTCCTCCGGGGCCTGCCACGAGATCAACCACGCCTTCGACCTGCTGTTCCCCAAGCGGGCCGCCGCCCACGGCGAGCAGTGCGGTCTCGGCGCGGCCTTCGCGATGTGGCTGCGGGGCGCGCACGAGGAGTCGGCGTACATGGCCCAGGTGCTGCGCCGGCACGGGCTGCCGGTGCTGCCGGACGAGATCGGCTTCACGACGGACGAGTTCGTCAAGGTCGTGGAGTTCGCTCCGGAGACCCGGCCCGGCCGGTACACGATCCTCGAACACCTCGACCTGAACACCGAACAGATCAAGGACATCTACGCCGACTATGTCAAGGCCATCGGTAGCTGAACTACGCCCCGTCGTTCACCCCGCAGGGGTGAAGGACCGGCGCAGCGGTGAGCACTGGGCGGGACGCCTCTACATGCGCGAGGTGTCCCTGCGGGTCGACCGCTACCTGGTCAACACCCGGGTGACGCCCAACCAGCTCACCTACCTGATGACCGTCTTCGGTGTGCTCGCGGCCCCGGCCCTGCTGGTGCCGGGGATCGCGGGCGCCGTGCTCGGCGTGGTGATGGTCCAGCTGTACCTGCTGCTGGACTGCGTCGACGGCGAGATAGCGCGCTGGAAGAAGCAGTTCTCCCTCGGCGGCGTCTACCTGGACCGGGTCGGCGCCTACCTGACCGACGCCGCCGTCCTGGTCGGGCTCGGCCTGCGCGCCGCCGACCTGTGGGGCCCCGGCCGCATCGACTGGCTCTGGGCCTTCCTCGGGACCCTCGCCGCGCTCGGCGCGATCCTGATCAAGGCCGAGACCGACCTCGTCGGCGTCGCCCGCCACCAGGGCGGACTGCCGCCGGTCAAGGAGGCCGCGGCCGAACCGCGCTCCTCCGGCATGGCGCTGGCCCGCCGGGCCGCCGCCGCGATCAAGTTCCACCGGCTCATCCTCGGCATCGAGGCGTCCCTGCTGATCCTCGTCCTCGCGGTCCTGGACGCGAGCAGGGGCGACCTGTTCTTCACCCGGCTCGGCACCGCCGTACTCGCCGCGATCGCCCTGCTGCAGACGCTGCTGCACCTGGTGTCGATCCTGGCGTCGAGCAGGCTGCGGTGAGCGCCGTGACCTCTTCCCTGAAGGTCGGCGCGGTCATCATCACCATGGGCAACCGCCCCGACGAGCTGCGCGCCCTGCTCGACTCGATCGCCAAGCAGGAGGGCGACCCGGTCGAGGTCGTCGTGGTCGGCAACGGCTCGCCCGTCCCGGACGTCCCCGACGGCGTCCGCACGATCGAGCTGCCCGAGAACCTCGGCATCCCCGGCGGCCGCAACGTCGGCATCGAGGCCTTCGGGCCCGGCGGCCGTGATGTCGACATCCTGCTGTTCCTCGACGACGACGGCCTGCTGGCCAACAACGACACCGCCGAGCTGTGCCGCCAGGCCTTCGCGGCCGACCCCGAGCTCGGCATCATCAGCTTCCGCATCGCCGACCCGGACACCGGCCTCACCCAGCGCCGCCACGTCCCCCGGCTGCGGGCGTCTAACCCGCTGCGCTCCTCCCGCGTGACCACCTTCCTCGGCGGCGCCAACGCCGTCCGCACCCGGGTCTTCGCGGACGTCGGCGGCCTTCCGGACGAGTTCTTCTACGCCCACGAGGAGACCGACCTGGCATGGCGGGCCCTCGACGCGGGCTGGATGATCGACTACCGGTCCGACATGGTGCTGTACCACCCGACGACCGCGCCCTCCCGGCACGCGGTCTACCACCGCATGGTCGCCCGCAACCGCGTCTGGCTCGCCCGCCGCAACCTCCCCGCGCTCCTCGTCCCGGTCTACCTCGGCGCCTGGCTGCTGCTCACCCTCGTACGCCGGCCCTCCCGCCCGGCCCTGCGGGCATGGTTCGGCGGATTCCGGGAAGGCTGGACCACTCCGTGCGGACCCCGCCGCCCCATGAAGTGGCGTACGGTGTGGCGGCTGACCCGACTGGGCCGGCCCCCCGTCATCTGACAAGCTCGTGTCCGGGAGCAACCCGGGCCGGCCCCGGCCCCAGCAGGCTCATGCCAGGCCCGCACAGGCTGCGCATCTCGAAGACGAAAGTTTCCAACTGGTGAGTGAGACAACGCACGACGGCACGGTCGCGGTGAGCGCGCCCGCGTCGCCCGACGAGGGCCTCACGGCGGCACAGCTCGCCGCCAAGTACGGGCTGACCGTGAGCGGCGCCCGGCCGTCCCTCCCGGAGTACGTCCGGCAGCTGTGGGGACGGCGGCACTTCATTCTGGCCTTCTCCCAGGCGAAGCTGACCGCCCAGTACAGTCAGGCCAAGCTCGGACAGCTGTGGCAGGTGGTCACCCCGCTGCTGAACGCGGCCGTGTACTTCTTCATCTTCGGCCTGCTCCTGGAGGCCGACCGGGGCATGGAACGCGAGGTGTACATCCCGTTCCTCGTCACGGGCGTGTTCGTCTTCACGTTCACGCAGAGCTCGGTGATGGCGGGGGTGCGCGCGATCTCCGGCAACCTCGGACTGGTGCGCGCCCTGCACTTCCCGCGCGCCTCGCTGCCGATCTCCTTCGCGCTCCAGCAGCTCCAGCAGCTGCTGTTCTCGATGATCGTGCTGTTCGCGGTCGCGGTCGGCTTCGGCAGCGTCCCCGACCTGTCCTGGCTGCTGATCCTGCCGGTTCTCGTCCTGCAGTTCTGCTTCAACACCGGCCTCGCGCTGATCATGGCCCGGGCCGGAGCCAGGACTCCGGACCTGGCGCAGCTGATGCCCTTCGTGATGCGTACATGGATGTACGCCTCCGGCGTGATGTTCTCCATCCCGGTCTTCCTGGCCGACAAGCCGCAGTGGATCGCGACCGTCCTGCAGTGGAACCCGGCCGCCATCTACATGGACCTGATGCGCTTCGCCCTCATCGACGGCTACGGCTCGGAGTACCTGCCCGACCACGTCTGGGCGGCCGCGGCCGGCTGGGCCCTGGTTTTCGCCCTCGGCGGCTTCGTGTACTTCTGGAAGGCGGAGGAGAGGTACGGCCGTGGCTGAGCAGAAGCAGCAGGAGCGGGTCCCCACCGTCATCGCGGACGACCTGCACATCGTCTACCGCGTCAACGGCGCCAGGACCGGCAAGGGCAGCGCGACCGCCGCCCTCAGCCGCATCCTCAAGCGAGGCTCCGACGACGCGGCGCGCGGGGTTCGCAAGGTGCACGCCGTGCGCGGCGTCTCCTTCGTCGCCTACCGCGGCGAGGCCATCGGCCTGATCGGCTCCAACGGCTCCGGCAAATCCACCCTGCTGCGCGCCATCGCCGGCCTGCTGCCCGCCGAGAAGGGCAAGGTCTACACCGACGGCCAGCCCTCCCTGCTCGGCGTCAACGCGGCCCTGATGAACGACCTGACCGGCGAGCGCAACGTCATATTGGGCGGACTCGCCATGGGCATGTCCCGCGAGGAGATCAAGGCCCGCTACCAGGAGATCGTGGACTTCTCCGGCATCAACGAGAAGGGCGATTTCATCACCCTGCCGATGCGCACCTACTCCTCGGGCATGGCGGCCCGCCTGCGTTTCTCCATCGCCGCCGCCAAGGACCACGACGTTCTGATGATCGACGAGGCCCTGGCCACCGGTGACCGCAAGTTCCAGAAGCGCTCCGAGGACCGCATCCGGGAACTGCGCAAGGAAGCCGGCACCGTCTTCCTGGTCAGCCACAACAACAAGTCGATCCGCGACACCTGCAACCGCGTCCTGTGGCTGGAACGCGGCGAACTGCGCATGGACGGCCCGACCGACGAGGTCCTCAAGGAGTACGAGAAGTTCACGGGCAAGTGACCCGCTTCGCCCAGGGCCCCGCAGGAACTGTTCCGGCGGGGCCCCGCGTCTGCAAAGGAAACGTCAACTTCGGCCTGGTTTAGGAATCTTGGGCCTGATCGGTGTGTTGTTGTGACGCGCAGGACACCCAGGCGATCCCCGCTGCGTTGTACAACGTAAGCTGTACAGGTCCCGAAACGCGGCAAGTAGGGCGATAACGCGCGACACCCTCCGTCAGGGCTGCTGCACCGACGGCCGGGCGGCGTGTCCGAAATAGTCTGTATTGGGTCGGCAGTGTAGAACGGGAGATGTGACGGCAATGGCTACGGAAACTCCCCAGGTCCACGCAGCATGTGCCGTCCCCGCCCCGGGCAGTCCGCGGTGACGGGAACCGGCACGGCGCGCGCCGTCGACCCGGAGCGCGGCACGCTCGACAAGGCCGCGGGTGAGAACTTCCCCGTGGCCCCCTTCTTCCTGCCCCGGACCTGGCGTGACGACCTCATGGCCGTCTACGGCTTCGCCCGCCTGGTCGACGACATCGGCGACGGCGACCTGGCCCCCGGCGGCGCCGACGCCCGCCTGCTCGGGGTGTCCCCGCGGGAGGCCGAGGACCGGCTGGTGCTGCTGGACGCCTTCGAGGCCGACCTGCGCAGAGTCTTCGACGGTGTCCCGCGCCATCCCCTGCTGCGCCGCCTCCAGCCGACCGTCCGCCGCCGCTCGCTGACCCCCGCGCCCTTCCTCGGCCTGATCGCCGCCAACCGCCAGGACCAGCTCGTCCGGCGGTACGAGACCTACGACGACCTGCTCGCCTACTGCGAGCTGTCCGCCAACCCCGTCGGCCGTCTCGTGCTCGCCGTCACCGGCACCTCCACCCCGGAGCGGATCCGCCGCTCCGACATGATCTGCACGGCCCTGCAGATCGTCGAGCACCTCCAGGACGTGGCCGAGGACCTGGGCCGCGACCGTATCTATCTGCCAGCCGCGGACATGAAGCGTTTTCACGTCCAGGAGGCGGATCTCGCCACGAAAACCGCTGGCGCGTCGGTGCGTGCTCTGGTTGCGTACGAAGCGCAACGTGCCCGTGCACTCCTGGATGAAGGCGTCCCCCTCGTGGGTAGCGTCCACGGCAGGTTGAAGCTGCTGCTCGCAGGGTTCGTGGCGGGGGGAAGGGCGGCCGTCCGCGCGATCGCCGCCGCCGACTACGACGTACTTCCCGGCCCGCCCAAGCCCGGCAAGATCCGGTTGCTGCGTGAGGTGGGCGTGACTCTGCGAGGAGAGGGGTGATCCGGACCGTGGAGTCGGAACCACACGCGTCCGCACCGGTACTCGCCGCCTACCGCTACTGCGAGGCCGTCACCGGACAGCAGGCCCGTAACTTCGCCTACGGCATCCGGCTGCTGCCGACGCCCAAGCGCCGCGCGATGTCAGCGCTGTACGCGTTCTCGCGGCGCGTCGACGACATCGGCGACGGCGCGCTGGCCGACGACGTGAAGGTCGCCAGACTCGAGGAGACCAGAGCGCTGCTCACCCGGATCCGCGAGGGCGACGTCGGCGAGGACGACACCGACCCGGTCGCGGTCGCCCTCACCCACGCCGCCGAGCACTTCCCGATCCCACTGGGCGGCCTGGACGAGCTCATCGACGGCGTCCTGATGGACGTCCGCGGCGAGACCTACGAGACCTGGGACGACCTGAAGGTCTACTGCCGCTGTGTGGCCGGCGCCATCGGACGGCTCTCGCTCGGCGTGTTCGGCACGGAACCGGGGGCGCGCGGCGCCGAGCGCGCGCCCGAGTACGCCGACACGCTCGGGCTCGCACTCCAGCTCACCAACATCCTCAGGGACATCCGCGAGGACGCCGCGGGCGGGCGCGTCTATCTGCCCGCCGACGACCTCGCCAAGTTCGGCTGCTCGGCCGGGTTCAGCGGGCCGAGGCCACCGGAGGGCTCCGACTTCGCGGGCCTCGTGCACTTCGAAGTGCGACGGGCCCGCGCCCTTTTCGCCGAGGGCTACCGGCTGCTCCCCATGCTCGACCGGCGCAGCGGCGCCTGTGTCGCCGCCATGGCCGGCATCTACCGCCGCCTCCTGGACCGCATCGAGCGCGACCCGGAGGCCGTGCTGCGCGGCCGGGTCTCGCTGCCCGGGCGGGAGAAGGCGTACGTCGCCGTGCGCGGCCTGTCCGGCCTGGACGCGCGGCATGTGGCGCGACGGCCCGTCAGGAGGCGCGTCTGATGGGGCAGACGGTCGGACCGGTCCAAGGTGATGTCACCGGCGAAAAGCGGCGGGCAACCCTCCGGTGCGGGGCGGCGTCCCTGACGGAGACGGCCGCTCGTGCACCGTTCCAGCAGTACGGCGGCCGGGCAGGGGAGGGTGCACGATGACCCACGGCACACGGTCCCACGGGCCGCTCGCGGACAGCCCGATGCCGGGCGGTGGGCACGCCGTCGTGGTCGGCGGCGGGCTCGCCGGCATCACCGCCGCGCTCGCGCTCGCCGACTCCGGTGTGCGTGTCACCCTGCTCGAGGGCAGGCCGAGGCTGGGCGGCCTGGCCTTCTCCTTCCAGCGCGGCGATCTGACCGTCGACAACGGACAGCACGTGTACCTGCGCTGCTGCACCGCCTACCGGTGGTTCCTCGACCGTATCGAGGGCGCGGCGCTGGCACCGCTGCAGGACCGTCTCGACGTGCCCGTCCTGGACGTAGCGCGGCCCGAGGGGCGGCGGCTGGGCAGACTGCGGCGCGACGCGCTGCCCGTGCCCCTCCACCTGGGGCGCAGCCTCGCCACGTATCCGCACCTGTCGCTCGCCGACCGCGCCAAGGTGGGCCGTGCCGCGCTCGCGCTCAAGGGGCTCGACCTCGCCGATCCGACCCTGGACACACAGGACTTCGGCAGCTGGCTGGCCGCGCACGGCCAGTCGGCGCGTGCCGTCGAAGCGCTGTGGGACCTGGTCGGGGTCGCCACCCTCAACGCGGTCGCGGGCGAGGCCTCCCTGGGGCTCGCCGCGATGGTGTTCAAGACCGGTCTGCTGTCCGACCCGGGCGCGGCCGACATCGGCTGGGCCCGCGTCCCGCTGGGCGAACTGCACGATCGGCTGGCCCGCAAGGCGCTCGACTCCGCGGGCGTCCGTACCGAGGTCCGTACACGCGTCACCTCCGTCTCCCCAAACGTGAACGGGCAGTGGAGCGTTCAGGTTCCCGGCGAGACGCTTCAGGCCGACGCGGTCGTGCTCGCCGTACCGCAGCGCGAGACGTACGACCTGCTGCCCGCCGACGCGCTCGACGCGCCCGAGCGGCTGCTGGAGATCGGCACCGCGCCGATCCTCAACCTCCATGTCGTCTACGACCGGACGGTGCTGAGCAGGCCGTTCTTCGCGGCGCTCGGCACGCCGGTGCAGTGGGTGTTCGACCGTACCGAGGCGTCCGGGCTGCGCCAGGGGCAGTACCTCGCCCTGTCGCAGTCGGTCGCGCAGGACGAGATCGACGAGCCGGTGGCCGTGCTGCGCGAGCGGTACCTGCCGGAGCTGGAGCGGCTGCTGCCCCTCACGCGCGGCGCCGAAGTGAAGGACTTCTTCGTGACCCGGGAGCGCACCGCGACCTTCGCTCCCACTCCCGGCGTCGGGCGTCTGCGGCCCGGCGCCCGCACCAAGGCACCCGGCCTCTACCTGGCCGGAGCGTGGACCGCCACAGGGTGGCCCGCGACCATGGAGAGTGCGGTCCGCAGTGGTGTAAGCGCGGCGGACGCCGCGCTGAGCGCCCTGGGCCGGCCCCGCCCGCGCCAGCTCTTCGAAGTCGAGGAGGCGGCGTGATGCTCGATCAGCGCAGCGCGGCAGGCGGCCCCCGCACCCCCGGTACCGCAACAAGAGGAGAGACTGTGCCCACTGTGCCCCCGGCCTCGAAGGCTGCCGACGCGGTGGACGTGACCGCGCTCCTGGAGCGCGGCCGGACCCTGGCCACACCGGTACTGAGGGCGGCCATCGACCGCCTGGCCCCTCCCATGGACACGGTTGCCGCCTACCACTTCGGCTGGATCGACGCCCAGGGCAGGCCCGCGGACGGCGACGGCGGCAAGGCCGTACGTCCCGCCCTCGCGGTGCTGTCCGCCGAGGTCACCGGCGCCGCGCCCGAGGTCGGCGTCCCCGGCGCCGTCGCCGTCGAACTGGTCCACAACTTCTCACTCCTGCACGACGACCTGATGGACGGCGACGAACAGCGCCGCCACCGCGACACCGTGTGGAAGGTGCACGGCCCCGCCCAGGCCATCCTCGTCGGCGACGCCCTGTTCGCCCTCGCCAACGAGGTGCTCCTCGAACTCGGCACCGTCGAAGCCGGCCGCGCCGCCCGCCGCCTGACCACCGCCACCCGCGCCCTGATCGACGGTCAGGCGCAGGACATCTCCTACGAGCACCGCGACCGCGTCAGCGTCGCGGAGTGCCTGGAGATGGAGGGCAACAAGACCGGCGCCCTGCTGGCCTGCGCCTGCTCCATCGGCGCGGTGCTCGGCGGCGCGGACGACCGCAGCGCCGACGCGCTGGAGAAGTACGGCTACCACCTGGGCCTGGCCTTCCAGGCCGTCGACGATCTGCTCGGCATCTGGGGCGACCCGGTCGCGACCGGCAAGCAGACCTGGAGCGACCTGCGCCAGCGCAAGAAGTCCCTGCCGGTCGTCGCCGCGCTCGCGGCGGGCGGTTCCGCCTCCGAGCGGCTCGGTGAGATCCTCGCCGCCGACGCCAAGAGCAGCGATGTCGAGAACTTCTCCGAGGAGGAGTTCGCGGCCCGTGCCGCCCTCATCGAGGAGGCGGGCGGCCGCGAGTGGACCGCCGAAGAGGCGCGTCGTCAGCACACCGTCGCCATCGAGGCCCTCGACGCCGTCGACATGCCCGACCGGGTGCGGGCGCAGTTCACGGCGCTCGCCGACTTCGTCGTCGTACGAAAGAGATGATCACCACCGGGCGAAAAGAGATGATCACTATCGGTCGAATAGCCCTCGCGTAGTCGCCGGCCGGTGTGGCGTGTCAACACGCACCGGCCGACGGCGGACCCACAGCAGACGCACTACTTGCAGCACTGCACGAAGGGGAAGCCATGACAGCGACGACCGACGGAAGCACCGGGGCCCTGCCGCCCCGCGCTGCCGCGGCCAGCGAAACCGACACCGACACCCCCGGGGCGGCCGGGGTCCAGCAAGCCGCCGCGCGCGCGGTCCGGCGCGCCACCGACTTCCTGCTCGCGCGGCAGGACCCCCAGGGCTGGTGGAAGGGCGACCTCGAGACCAACGTCACGATGGACGCCGAGGACCTGCTGCTCCGCCAGTTCCTCGGTATCCGCGACGAGAAGACCACCGAGGCCGCCGCGCTCTTCATCCGCGGCGAGCAGCGCGAGGACGGCACCTGGGGCACCTTCTACGGCGGCCCCGGCGAACTCTCCACCACCATCGAGGCGTACGTCGCGCTGCGCCTGGCCGGCGACGCGCCTAACGCGCCGCACATGGCGAGGGCCTCCGCCTGGATCCGCGAGCAGGGCGGCATCGCCGCCTCCCGCGTCTTCACCCGGATCTGGCTCGCCCTGTTCGGCTGGTGGAAGTGGGAGGACCTGCCCGAACTCCCGCCCGAGCTCATCTACATCCCGAAGTGGGTGCCGCTCAACATCTACGACTTCGGATGCTGGGCCCGGCAGACCATCGTCCCGCTGACGATCGTCTCCGCGAAGCGGCCGGTCAGGCCCGCGCCCTTCCCGCTCGACGAGCTGCACACCGACCCGGAGCGCCCCAACCCGCCCAGGCCCCTTGCTTCGGCGGCCAGTTGGGACGGTGCCTTCCAGCGGCTGGACAGGGCGCTGCACGCGTTGCGCAAGGTCGCGCCCCGCCGGCTGCGCAGGGCCGCCATGAACACCGCGGCCCGCTGGATCATCGAGCGGCAGGAGAACGACGGCTGCTGGGGCGGCATCCAGCCGCCGGCCGTGTACTCGATCATCGCCCTGCGCCTGCTGGGCTACGACCTTCAGCACCCCGTGATGCGGGCCGGGCTGGAGTCCCTGGACCGGTTCGCCGTGTGGCGCGAGGACGGGGCCCGGATGATCGAGGCCTGCCAGTCACCGGTGTGGGACACCTGCCTGGCCACCATCGCGCTCGCCGACGCGGGGCTGCCCGCCGACCATCCGCAACTCATCAAGGCCGCGGACTGGATGCTGGCCGAGCAGGTCGTGCGGCCCGGCGACTGGTCGGTACGGCGGCCCGAACTTCCGCCCGGGGGCTGGGCGTTCGAGTTCCACAACGACAACTACCCCGACATCGACGACACCGCCGAGGTGGTCCTCGCGCTGCGCCGCGTCAAGCACCACGACCCGGAGCGGGTGGAGAAGGCGATCTCGCGCGGGGTGCGCTGGAACCTCGGCATGCAGTCGAAGAACGGCGCCTGGGGCGCCTTCGACGTCGACAACACCAGCATGTTCCCCAACAAGCTGCCGTTCTGCGACTTCGGTGAGGTCATCGACCCGCCGTCCGCCGACGTCACCGCGCACGTCGTCGAGATGCTCGCGGTCGAGGGCCTGGCCCACGACCCGCGTACCCGGCGCGGCATCGAGTGGCTGCTGGCCGAACAGGAGCCGGACGGCTCGTGGTTCGGGCGCTGGGGTGTCAACTACGTCTACGGCACCGGCTCCGTCGTCCCCGCCCTGGTGGCGGCCGGGATCCCCGGCTCGCACCCGGCGATCCGGCGGGCCGTGGCCTGGCTGGAGTCCGTCCAGAACGACGACGGCGGCTGGGGCGAGGACCTGCGTTCCTACCGGGACGTCAAGGAGTGGAGCGGCCGGGGCGCTTCCACCGCCTCGCAGACGGCGTGGGCACTGATGGCCCTGCTGGCGGCGGGGGAGAGGGACTCCAAGGCCGTCGAGCGGGGCGTCGAGTGGCTGGCGGCCACCCAGCGGGAGGACGGCTCCTGGGACGAGCCGTACTTCACCGGCACCGGGTTCCCCTGGGACTTCTCCATCAACTACCACCTCTACCGGCAGGTCTTCCCGCTCACCGCTCTCGGCCGGTACGTGCACGGGGAGCCGTTCCCGGACCGCAAGGAGGGCTGATGAGCGCCCAGCCCGCCCCGGCTCCGCTGCTGATCGCCTGCGCGCTCGGCATCGAGCACCTCGCCCTGCGCACCAGCGACCGCGGCGGCGCCGGCGGGCCGGTCACCGTGCTCCGTACGGGCATGGGGCCCAAGGCGGCCGAACGCTGCGTCTCCCGGATTCTGTCCGACCCGGCCCTCGCCGACGCCGCCGTGCTGGCCACGGGCTTCTGCGCGGGGCTCGCGCCCGGCATGCACCCCGGCGACCTCGTCGTCGCCGAGGAGACCCGGGACCCGCGCGGGACCGTCCCGTGCGTGGGGACCGACCTGCTCGTCAAGGAGCTCGGGCGCGCCGTGCCCGGGCGCACCGTCCACACCGGGCCGCTGACCGGCTCCGACCACGTCGTCCGCGGTCACGAGCGGTCCGATCTGCTCGCGACCGGCGCGATCGCGGTCGACATGGAGTCGGCGGCCACGCTCCTGAGCGCCGTGCGGGCGGGCGAGCGCCCGGTTGCGGCCGTACGGGTGGTCGTGGACGCTCCAGAACATGAACTCGTCCGGATCGGCACGGTGCGCGGTGGAATATCGGCTTTCCGCATTCTTCGCTCCGTCCTGCCCGCATTCTTCGAATGGCACCGTTCTTTGCTGCTCCCCCGGAGGTGAGCCAGATGGCCATGCCGCTGCGCCAGTCCATCAAGGTCGCTACGTACTTGGCTGAACAGAAGCTCCGCAGGCGGGACAAGTTTCCGCTCATCGTCGAGCTGGAGCCGCTCTTCGCCTGCAACCTCAAGTGCGAGGGATGCGGCAAGATCCAGCACCCGGCGGGGGTGCTCAAGCAGCGCATGCCGGTCGCCCAGGCCGTGGGGGCGGTGCTCGAGTCCGGCGCGCCGATGGTGTCCATCGCCGGCGGCGAACCCCTGATGCACCCTCAGATCGACGAGATCGTCCGTCAGTTGGTGGCGAAGAAGAAGTACGTCTTCCTGTGCACCAACGCCATGCTGTTGCGCAAGAAGATGGACAAGTTCAAGCCGTCTGCCTACTTCGCCTTCGCCGTGCACATCGACGGGCTGCGCGAGCGGCACGACGAGTCGGTGGCGAAGGAGGGCGTGTTCGACGAGGCGGTGGAGGCCATCAAGGAGGCCAAACGGCGCGGCTTCCGGGTCACCACCAACTCGACGTTCTTCAACACCGACACCCCGCAGACCGTCATCGAGGTGCTCAACTTCCTCAACGACGACCTCAAGGTCGACGAGATGATGATCTCGCCCGCCTACGCCTACGAGAAAGCCCCCGACCAGGAGCACTTCCTGGGTGTGGAGCAGACCCGCGAGCTGTTCAAGAAGGCCTTCTCGGGCGGCAACCGGCGCCGCTGGCGGCTCAACCACTCCCCGCTGTTCCTCGACTTCCTCGAGGGCAAGGTCGACTTCCCGTGCACCGCGTGGGCGATCCCGAACTACTCGCTCTTCGGCTGGCAGCGGCCCTGCTACCTGATGAGCGACGGGTACGTGCCGACGTACCGGGAGCTGATCGAGGACACCGACTGGGACAAGTACGGCCGCGGCAAGGACCCGCGCTGCGCCAACTGCATGGCGCACTGCGGCTACGAGCCGACCGCCGTCCTGGCCACCATGGGGTCCCTGAAGGAGTCCTTGCGCGCCATGCGCGAGACCGTCGCCGGAAGCAAGGGGTAGCGCATGACCGCCGTCTCCCTGGGCGTCCCCGAGATGCCGGCCCGTCCGATCGCCGAGCGGCGCCCGTCGCGGCGGATCCACGTCGGACCGGTGGCGGTCGGGGGCGGGGCCCCGGTGTCGGTGCAGTCGATGACGACGACCCGTACGTCCGACATCGGCGCCACCCTGCAGCAGATCGCGGAACTCACCGCCTCCGGATGCCAGATCGTGCGCGTCGCCTGCCCCACGCAGGACGACGCGGACGCGCTGGCGACCATCGCCCGCAAGTCGCAGATCCCGGTGATCGCGGACATCCACTTCCAGCCGAAGTACGTGTTCGCCGCGATCGAGGCCGGCTGTGCGGGCGTACGCGTCAATCCCGGCAACATCAAGCAGTTCGACGACCGGGTCAAGGAGATCGCCCGGGCCGCCAGGGACCACGGCACGCCGATCAGGATCGGGGTCAACGCGGGCTCGCTCGACCGGCGGCTGCTCCAGAAGTACGGCAAGGCGACCCCGGAAGCACTCGTGGAGAGCGCCCTGTGGGAGGCGTCGCTGTTCGAGGAGCACGGCTTCCGGGACATCAAGATCTCCGTCAAGCACAACGACCCGGTCGTGATGATCGAGGCGTACCGGCAGCTCGCCGAGGAGTGCGACTACCCGCTGCATCTGGGGGTGACGGAGGCGGGCCCGGCGTTCCAGGGCACGATCAAGTCGGCCGTGGCCTTCGGCGCGCTGCTCTCGCAGGGCATCGGCGACACCATCCGGGTGTCGCTGTCGGCCCCGCCCGCCGAGGAGGTCAAGGTCGGCATCCAGATCCTGGAATCGCTGGGGCTGCGGCAGCGGCGGCTGGAGATCGTGTCGTGCCCGTCGTGCGGGCGCGCCCAGGTCGACGTCTACAAGCTGGCCGACGAGGTCACCGCCGGTCTGGAGGGCATGGAGGTGCCGCTGCGCGTCGCCGTCATGGGGTGCGTGGTCAACGGCCCCGGCGAGGCGCGGGAGGCGGATCTGGGGGTCGCCTCCGGCAACGGCAAGGGACAGATCTTCGTCAAGGGCGAGGTCATCAAGACCGTCCCCGAGTCGAAGATCGTCGAGACACTGATCGAAGAGGCGATGAAGCTCGCCGAGCAGATGGAGCAGGACGGCGCCGCGTCCGGCGCCCCGACCGTCATGGGGACACCAGCAGTGACGGTGAGTTGAAGCGAGGCACGGACCGAGAGGGGGCCCGAGCGTGACGATTCTGGAGAGCATCCGGGGACCACGCGACCTGAAGGCGCTGTCCGAGGCGGAACTCGGCGAACTGTCCGGCGAGATCAGGGAGTTCCTGGTGCACGCGGTCGCCAGGACCGGCGGTCATCTCGGGCCCAACCTGGGGGTGGTGGAGCTCACCGTCGCCCTGCACCGGGTCTTCGAGTCACCGGTCGACCGCATCCTGTGGGACACCGGCCACCAGAGCTACGTGCACAAGCTGGTCACGGGCCGTCAGGACTTCTCCAAGCTGCGCGGCAAGGGCGGCCTGTCCGGCTACCCGTCACGCGAGGAGTCCGAGCACGACGTCATCGAGAACAGCCACGCCTCCACCGCGCTGGGCTGGGCCGACGGGCTCGCCAAGGCCCGCCAGGTGCAGGGGGAGAAGGGCCACGTCGTCGCGGTGATCGGCGACGGCGCGCTCACCGGGGGCATGGCCTGGGAGGCGCTGAACAACATCGCCGCCGCCAAGAACCGCCCGCTGATCATCGTCGTCAACGACAACGAACGCTCCTACGCCCCGACCATCGGCGGCCTCGCGAACCACCTCGCGACCCTGCGCACGACCGACAGCTACGAGAGGGTGCTGGCCTGGGGCAAGGAGGTGCTCCAGCGCACGCCCGTCATCGGCAACACCGTCTACGAGGCGCTGCACGGTGCGAAGAAGGGCTTCAAGGACGCCTTCGCCCCGCAGGGCCTGTTCGAGGACCTGGGCCTGAAGTACGTCGGCCCGATCGACGGGCACGACATCGGAGCCGTCGAGTCCGCGCTGCGGCGCGCCAAGCGTTTCCACGGGCCGGTCCTCGTCCACTGCCTCACGGAGAAGGGACGCGGCTACGAACCCGCCCTCGCCCACGAGGAGGACCACTTCCACACCGTCGGCGTGATGGACCCGCTGACCTGCGAGCCGCTCGCGCCGTCCCATGGCCCGTCCTGGACGTCCGTGTTCGGCGACGAGATCGTGAAGATCGGCGAGGAGCGGGAGGACGTGGTGGCGATAACCGCCGCCATGCTGCATCCGGTCGGCCTGGGAAGGTTCGCCGAGCGGTTCCCGGACCGGGTGTGGGACGTCGGCATCGCCGAGCAGCACGCGGCCGTGTCCGCGGCGGGCCTGGCGACGGGCGGCCTGCACCCGGTCGTCGCCGTCTACGCCACCTTCCTCAACCGCGCCTTCGACCAGCTCCTGATGGACGTGGCGCTGCACCGCTGCGGGGTGACCTTCGTGCTGGACCGGGCCGGCGTCACGGGCGTCGACGGCGCCTCCCACAACGGCATGTGGGACATGGCGGTCCTCCAGGTCGTGCCGGGGCTGCGGATCGCCGCGCCGCGCGACGCCGACCAGCTGCGCGCCCAGCTGCGCGAAGCGGTCGCCGTCGACGACGCGCCGACTCTCGTCCGCTTCCCGAAGGAGTCCGTGGGCCCGTCGATTCCGGCGGTGGACCGGGTGGGCGGGCTGGACGTCCTGCACCGGGCGGACGACCCCGAGGTGCTGCTCGTGGCCGTCGGCGTGATGGCGCCCGTCTGCCTCCGGGCCGCCGAGCTGCTGGAGGCCCGCAGGATCGGCTGCACTGTCGTCGACCCCCGCTGGGTCAAGCCCGTCGACCCGGCGCTGCCCCCTCTCGCCGCCGAGCACCGCCTGGTCGCCGTCGTCGAGGACAACAGCCGCGCCGCCGGGGTCGGTTCGGCGGTGGCGCTGGCGCTGGGCGACGCCGACGTCGACGTGCCCGTACGTCGGTTCGGGATCCCGGAGCAGTTCCTCGCGCACGCCAAGCGCGCCGAAGTGCTCGCCGACATCGGCCTCACGCCCGTCGAGGTCGCCGGACGGATCAGCGCGAGTCTGGCCGTCAAGGAAGAGCTGTCCAAGGAGAACCAGGGATGACCACCGCCGAACCCGCAGCCGGGACCGGGGAGTTCGATCTCGGCAGGCTGCTGGCCGAGCGTGGCGGCGAACGCTACGACCTCCACGCCCGGTACCTCAACCACCAGCTGCCGCGCATGCTGCACACCATCGGCTTCGACAAGGTCTACGAGCGTGCCGAGGGCGCCTACTTCTGGGACGCGGACGGCGACGACTACCTGGACATGCTCGCCGGGTTCGGGGTGATGGGGCTGGGCCGCCACCACCCCGTCGTCCGCAAGGCGCTGCACGACGTCCTCGACGCCTCCCTCGCCGACCTCACCCGCTTCGACTGCCAGCCGCTGCCCGGGCTGCTGGCCGAGAAGCTGCTCGCCCACACCCCGCACCTGGACCGGGTGTTCTTCGGCAACAGCGGCACGGAGGCCGTCGAGGGCGCCCTGAAGTTCGCCCGCTACGTCACCGGCAGGCCGCGCATCCTGTATTGCGCGCACGCCTTCCACGGACTGACCACCGGAGCGCTGTCCGTGAACGGCGAGTCCGGCTTCCGGGACGGCTTCGCCCCGCTGCTGCCCGACACGGCCGTGCCCCTCGGCGATCTCGACGCCCTGGAGCGGGAGTTGAGAAAGGGGGACGTCGCCGCCCTGATCGTCGAGCCGATCCAGGGCAAGGGCGTCCACGAGGCCCCGCCCGGCTATCTGCGCGCCGCCCAGGAGCTGCTGCACCAGCACAAGGCGCTGCTCATCGCCGACGAGGTGCAGACGGGACTCGGCCGGACCGGCGACTTCTACGCCTACCAGCACGAGGACGGGGTCGAGCCGGACCTGGTGTGCGTGGCCAAGGCGCTCTCCGGCGGCTATGTGCCGGTGGGGGCCACCCTCGGCAAGGACTGGATCTTCAAGAAGGTCTACTCGTCCATGGACCGGGTCCTCGTCCACTCGGCGAGCTTCGGCGGCAACGCGCAGGCCATGGCGGCGGGTCTCGCGGTGCTGTCGGTGATGGAGAACGAGCAGATCGTCGCGAACGTCCGCGCCACCGGCGAGCAGCTGAAGTCCCGGCTCGCGGCGCTGACCGACAAGTACGAGCTGCTCTCCGAGGTGCGCGGCCGGGGCCTGATGATCGGCATCGAGTTCGGCAGGCCCAGGTCGCTGAAGCTGCGCAGCCGCTGGACCGTGCTGCAGGCCGCCCGCAAGGGACTGTTCGCTCAGATGGTCGTCGTACCGCTGCTGCAGCGGCACCGGATCCTCACCCAGGTCTCCGGCGACCACATGGAGGTGATCAAGCTGATCCCGCCGCTGATCATCGGCGAGCGGGAGGTGGACCGGTTCGTCGACGCCTTCACCGCAGTCATGGACGACGCGCACAACGGCGGGCTGGTGTGGGACTTCGGGAAGACGCTGGTGAAGCAGGCGGTGGCCAACCGCTGACCAGGCGCGCACCCCGCCGCCTTTTGCCTTTCAGGCAATGAATTTGCCGCACAGGCAAGGCTCCGGCTGAATGGAGGCATGAGCTCCTCCGAGACCGGGCCGCCGGTCGAGCCGGGCGATCCGGCCGGTGCCCTGCCCGCCGTCGCGCCCCAGCTGCGCGCCCTGCGCCATCGGGCCTCCCTCACGCTGGAGGCCGCGGCCCGCGCCGCCGGGCTGTCGCCCGCCCACCTCTCCCGCCTGGAGACCGGTCAGCGCCAGCCCTCACTGCCGATGCTGCTCGCGCTCGCCCGCATCTACGGTACGACCGTCTCCGAGCTGCTCGGCGAAACGGTCGCCGACCGGGACGCCGTCGTACGGGCCGCCGCCATGGAGCCCACCGTGGCGGGCGGCTGGACGTACTGGCAGGCCGGCGCACCCGGGCGCGGCATGCAGGCCCTGCGCGTCCACGTGCCGTACGGCTCCCAGGGCGACATCGTGCGCGTGCACCCCGGTGAGGAATGGCTCCATGTCCTCAAGGGGCGGCTGCGGCTGCGCCTCGGGGACGCCACGCACCGGCTCGGCCCGGGCGACAGCGCGCACTTCGACTCGCTGACCCCGCACCGCATCGCAGCCCAGGACCCCGACGGGGTCGAGCTGCTGTTCGTCCACACCCTGCTGCAGAGCCCCACGGCCGCCCTGTGCCTGGGCCCCACCCCTGGAGATACGCCATGAGCGACATGGAAGAGAAGTTCCCCCGCGCCCTGTGGGTGCGGCTGATCATCTACATCGCGGTGGGGCATGTCTTCGCGGCCTTCATCTACCTCTTGTTCGAGGTGGGCGCGAAGTGATCCCCTCGGCTCCCGGGGATCAGTCGAGCAGTCGCTCGCGCAGCCGCTCCCGGGTCTCCGGGGTGACGCCGAGCCCCTTCTCCAGGTAGGTGTCGACGCCGCCCCAGGTCTCCTCGATGGTCTGGAAGGCCGCGTCCAGGTATTCGGCGCGTGCGTCGAAGAGGGGGCTGAGCAGGTCCATGACCTCGTCGGAGTAGGCGGAGGCGGAGCTGCTGCTGCGGTGCACCTTGTAGCGGCGGTGCTTGGCGTTGGACTTCAGGTAGTCGTCGAGGATCGCCTCACGCTCGACGCCCAGGGCGAGCAGGGTCACCGCGACGGACAGGCCCGCGCGGTCCTTGCCGGCCGCGCAGTGCATCAGGGCGGGCACGCTGTCCTCGGCGAGGGCGTGCAGCACCTGGGAATGCTCGGCGGTGCGCTCCTTGATGATCGTGCGGTAGGAGGCGATCATCCGGTTCGCGGCCTTGCCGTCCGAGAGGATCTCGCGCAGCTGGTCGATGTCGCCGTCGCGAACCATCTTCCAGAACTCGGCGCCGTCGGCGGGGTCGGTCAGCGGCAGGTTCACATTGCGCACGCCCGGCAGCTCGACGTCCGGCCCCTCCAGCTTCTGGTCGGCCGCGTTGCGGAAGTCGAAGATGGTGTGCAGGCCCAGGGAGGCGAGGAAGGCGGCGTCCTCCGCGGTCGCGTGCGCGAGGTGGCCACTGCGGAACAGCACCCCGTAGCGCACCCGTCGACCGTCCACGGTCGGAAGTCCGCCCACGTCACGGAAGTTGCGCACTGCGGCCAGCTCGGGCTCGGTCGACGGGACCTGCTGCGTCACGAGGGCTCCCTCCCACTCGGCCCCGCCGACGCGACTCGCCGACGGGCACCACACGACCATACGGCATGCCTGCCAGGGCCAATCAGTTGTCCACAGACGTTGCCCGGACAGCCCGGGCACCCCGATGATGTTGGTGCTTGATCGCACCTGTTCGAATCTGTGAGGGTCTGATGCCGGAGATCTCCGAAGACGGTCGTACGTGGGTCCTGACAGGGCCGACCAGCAGTTACGCCGTGCATCTCACCGACCGCGACGAGCTGGTGCACCTGCACTGGGGCCCCAGGATCGCGCTCGCCGACGCCGAGGCCCTCGCCGTGCGCCCGCTGCCGGACTACTGGCCCTTCGAGTCCCCGCTCGACGGACGCGAGGAGTACCCGGTCGAGGGCGGTCCGCGTTTCACCCGTCCCGCCCTGTCCGTGCGCACCGGCGAGCGGCGCGGTACGGAGTGGACGTACGAGGGTCACGACACGGCTCAGGACGGCGAGCTGCGGCTCCGCTTCCGGGACGGCGGTCTCGCCGTCACGCTGCACTACCGGATGCGTCCCGCCACCGACGTCGTCGAGCGCTGGGTGACCCTGGAGAACCAGGGGCCGGACGTCGAAGTGCTGCGCGCCGACTCCGCCACCTGGACCCTGCCCGACCGTGACGGCTGGCGGCTGTCCCAGCTGCACGGCCGCTGGGGCGCGGAGTCCCGGCTGGTGCGCTCGGAGCTCACCTACGGCGAGAAGGTCATCGGCAGCCGCCGCGGCCACACCGGGCACCAGCACCTGCCGTGGGTCGCCCTCGACACCGACGCGACCGAGGAACGCGGCGAGGTGTACGGCTGCGCCCTCGGCTGGTCGGGGTCCTGGCGGATCGCCGTCGCCCAACTCCCGGACGCGCGCGTGCAGATCACCGGCGGGGCCGGGCACGACGACTCCGGCCTGCTGATGCTGGGGGCTGGGGAGTCGTACACCACCCCCGTCTTCGCGGGCCTGTGGAGCGACGGCGGCTTCGGCGGTGCCAGTCGCGCCTGGCACGCCTACCAGCGGACGTACGTCGTCCCGGACGCGGACCGGGACCGGCCCGTGCTGTTCAACTCCTGGGAGGCCACCGAGTTCGACATCTCCGAGGAGCAGCAGCGGGCGCTCGCCGAGCGGGCCGCCGCGATGGGCGTGGAGCTGTTCGTGGTCGACGACGGCTGGTTCGGGGCGCGCACCAGCGACCGGGCCGGGCTCGGCGACTGGACGCCCAACCCCGACCGTTTCCCGCACGGGCTCAAGCCGCTCGCCGACCACGTGCACGGCCTCGGCATGCAGTTCGGCATCTGGGTCGAGCCGGAGATGGTCAACCCGGACAGCGACCTGTACCGCGCGCACCCGGACTGGGTGCAGTTCCAGCCGGGACGCACGCGGACGGAGCTCCGCAACCAGCTGGTCCTCAACCTCGCCCGCGACGACGTCCAGGACTACCTGTGGGAGCAGCTCGACGGGCTGCTGTCCAGCGCCCCGATCGACTACGTGAAGTGGGACTTCAACCGCTGCTTCACCGACGCCGGCTGGCCGGGCGACCCGTATCCGCAGCGGCTGTGGACCGACCACGTACGGGCCCTGTACGCCCTGCTGGACCGGCTGCGCCAGGCGCACCCGCACGTCGCCTTCGAATCCTGCTCGGGCGGGGGCGGGCGGATCGACCTCGGGGTGCTGAGCCGGACGGACCAGGTGTGGACCTCGGACAACACCGACCCGCTCGACCGGCTCGCCATCCAGCACGGCTTCAGCCAGATCCACCCGGCCCGGGTCATGGCGGCCTGGGTCACCGACAGCCCGAACGTCATGCTCAACGGCCGGGTCAGCTCCCTGCGCTTCCGGTTCGTCAGCGCCATGGCCGGAGTCCTCGGCGTCGGCGGCGACCTGACCAGGTGGACGCAGGAGGAGCTCGCCGAGGCCCGCGAGTGGGTGGAGCTCTACAAGCAGATCCGGCCCGTGGTCCAGCGCGGCGACCTGTACCGGCTGCGTCCTCCGGCGGGCGGGCTCAGCGCGGTGCAGTACGTCCTCGGCGACGAGACCGTCGTGCTGGCCTGGCTGCAGGC
Source organism: Streptomyces deserti (assembly GCF_054782695.1). NCBI lineage: Bacteria > Bacillati > Actinomycetota > Actinomycetes > Kitasatosporales > Streptomycetaceae > Streptomyces > Streptomyces deserti. Next base: position 208,025 of record NZ_BAAGRZ010000002.1, on the reverse strand, counting down.
GCAGCACTACGGGGAACCGGTCCCGGCGCTCAGGCTGCGCGGCCTCGATGCGGCAGCGTCGTACGAATGCCTCGAAACCGGAGAAATCCATCGAGGCGCTGTGCTGACCCACCACGGGCTGCGGACCGGACTGCGCGGGGACCTCGACGCCACCGTGCTCCGGCTGCGACGCCGGTGACCCGGCTCGGCCACGAATGCCCGGGCGGTTCGTGGCAAGTGGCCGATCTGTCTGAATAGAGCACTTCGGCATAACGTGCCCCGATAGAAAGGGAGATGGGTCGGGGCACGTGAGGAGCGTCATATTCGTGACGATGTGTTGTCGTCATGTTCACGTAATCAACATGCTTTTCAAGGGAGTTTGGGGAAAGCGGGAGATCCGTAATCGACGCAGGGTCACCGGGAATGTCCACAGGAATCTCCTGAGTCGCATTCACGAGCAACCGCAAGCTTGTCCCCACGCGTCTTATTCGCTTACGTTCGCCACCGATCCGGACGGACGCCGAATCCTGCCGCCGCCCGGAGCCCGCACCCACACTGACCCGTGTACGGCAGGAGCGGGGGACCCACAGGTACGACGCCTGTTCCGGTCTCCGGAACAGGCTTGGGGTTAAGTCGCGCCTCGGCGCGGCCGGGCATCTCCAGTCCGCACCCGACAGCTCACCTCGCAGGCGCCGGAGAGGAATTCGCCATGCCCGCGAAGGGTAAGCACCGCCGTCCCAAGACCCAGCGTTTCACTCGTTCCATCGCCGTCGCCGGAACCGGTGGCGCCGCACTCGCCCTTCCGCTGCTGGGGGCCACCGGCGCCTATGCCGCCACCCCGCAGTCGGCTTCCGAAAGGGCCGTCCAGTCCCTTCCGGTGGCCGAGAAGAATGCCGCCGAGAAGAAGAATGCGGACGTGCGCACGTACACCGTGCAGGCCGGCGACTATCTTGCGAAGATCGCCGCCGAGCAGAACGTCAGCGGTGGCTGGAAGAAGCTGTACGCGGACAACCGTGAGGCCGTCGGCGAGGACCCGTCCCTGATCCACCCCGGCCTGAAGCTGACGATCGGCAAGAAGGCGACGACGGGCGCGGACAAGCCGTCCTCCCCGGCCAAGTCCCCGGAGTCCAAGTCCACGGAGTCCAAGGCGTCGGAGTCCAAGGCGTCGGCCCCGAAGAAGGCGGTCGAGAAGTCCTCCGCCGCGAAGACGACGACCGCGGCCCGGGCCGCCGAGGCCACGAGCACCTCCGGCGGTTACACCGCGCCGGTGTCCGCCGGGGTCGGCACCGGCTACAAGGTGGCCGGCAGCATGTGGTCCAGCGGCTACCACACCGGCGTGGACTTCTCCGTCCCGACCGGGACCTCCCTCAAGGCCGTGGGCGCGGGCACGGTCGTCTCCGCCGGCTGGGCCGGCGCGTACGGCAACCAGGTCGTCATCAAGCTCAACGACGGCTACTACGCCCAGTACGCCCACCTGTCCTCGCTCTCCGTGTCGGCCGGCCAGACGGTGACCGCCGGCCAGCAGGTCGGCCTCTCCGGTTCGACCGGCAACTCGACCGGACCGCACCTGCACTTCGAGATCCGCACCACGCCGGACTACGGCTCCGACGTGGACCCGGTCGCCTACCTCCGCTCGCACGGCGTCACCGTCGGCTGACCCACGCGACCACCTGCCTGACACGCCTCCGAAGGCCGGATCCCGATCCCCGGGTCCGGCCTTCGGTGTGCGTGCGGGACGCCAAGGCATCGACATGCGGCGGCAGTTGGGACACAGTGATCTCCTCAGTGGAGCAAGCGCTTTCTGGCGGATGTGATGCGAAGGAGCTGTGTCCTGTGCCGACCACCCGTAGAACGTTCGGAGTCCTGGCCGCCGGTGCCGCCCTGGCGGCTCTCGCCCCGACGGGCACCGCGCACGCGGCGCCCCGCCACCGGCGCCTCCTCGCCCGCGACGACTTCCGTCACGGCCTCGGCCGGTGGGTGACCGAACTCCAGGAGGGCGGGCGTGTCACCGCCTCCCGCGGCGTGCTGGAGATCGACGTGCCGAGCGGGGCGACGGTCTGGTTCACACAGCGGCTGGAGGGGCCGTACGTCCTGGAGTACACCGCCACGCCGGTGTCCGAGGGCGGGGCGAACGACCGCGTCTCGGACCTCAACAACTTCTGGAACGCGACCGACGTCCGCTCCCCGGACGACCTCTTTCGCCACGGCGCGCGGCGGCGCGCTCGCCGAGTACGACCACCTCACGACGTACTACGCCGGGTACGGCGCGAACCACAACACCACGACCAGGCTGCGCCGTTACGTCGGCGAGCCCGGAGTGCGTCCGCTGGTCTTCGACTACACCGAGCCGCTGCTGGTGCCGAACGAGCCGAACCGCGTCCGGATCGTCTCCGACGGGTCGACCGTCCAGTGGTGGAACAACGGGCGGCTCGTCTTCGACTACCGCGACCCGCAGCCGTACACCGGCGGCCACTTTGCCTTCCGGACCGTGTGGAGCCACTTCCGCGTCACCGGGTTCCGGGTGTGGCGGCTTGCCCCTCAACATCCCTGATCGGCGCACTATTCCGGAGCTGGCCAACACTTTGGGAGTGGCTTATCTCACCGCGCGTCAATCCCTTCCTACGGTCGCGTAGGTCACATTCGAGGGTGAATCATGTTCTGCCGTGGCAGACGATTCGAAGAGTGACAGCAGATCAGTGATCGGGTCGTACGTGGCGGTGGGGGACAGCTTCACCGAGGGCGTCGGCGACCCCGGCCCCGACGGGGCGTTCGTCGGCTGGGCCGACCGGTTCGCCGTGCTGCTCGCGGACCGCCGGCCCGAAGGCGACTTCCGGTACACGAACCTCGCCGTGCGCGGCAAGTTGCTCGACCAGATCGTGGCGGACCAGGTCCCCAGGGCCGTCGAACTCGCCCCGGACCTGGTCTCGTTCTGCGCGGGCGGCAACGACATCATCCGGCCCGGCGGCGACCCGGACGACGTGGCCGAGCGGTTCGAGCGGGCGGTGGCCGCGCTGACCGCCGCGGCCGGCACCGTCATGGTGGCGACCGGCTTCGACACCCGGGACGTGCCCGTGCTCAAGCACCTGCGCGGCAAGATCGCCACGTACAACGGCCACGTACGGGCCATCGCCGACCGGTACGGCTGCCCGGTGCTCGACCTGTGGTCCCTGAAGAGCGTCCGGGACCGCAGGGCCTGGGACGCCGACCGGCTGCACCTGTCGCCCGAGGGGCACACGCGCGTGGCGCTGCGCGCGGGCCAGGCCCTCGGCCTGAAGGTGCCGGCCGACCCGGAGCAGCCCTGGCCGCCCCTGCCGCCGCGCGGCACCTTCGAGATCCGGCGGGACGACGTCCACTGGGCGCGCGAGTACCTGGTCCCGTGGATCGGGCGCCGGCTGCGCGGGGAGTCGTCGGGCGACCACGTGACGGCCAAGGGAACCCTGTCGCCGGACGACATCAAGATGCGGATCGCCTCGGTGGCCTGAGCACCCTCGGGCGCGGGCGGCGCCGTCGCGGTGCGGTCGGGCGTGGGTGCGGCGATTCGGCGGGTGCTGCTCGCACGGGGACGGCCGGCGTGGCTCGCACTCGGGCGGGAGTCCGTCGTCGGGCGGTGCTCAGGTCTTGCTGTTCAGGCCGAGTTCGTGGGCCGGTGCTTCGTCCGCCCGTGCCTGGGCGCGTGTCGTCGTGGTGTGGTCGGGTGTGGGTGGGGCGATCTGGTGGGTGCTGCTTGTACGGGCGGTTGGTGTGGCCCGCGCCTGGGCGGGAGTTCAGCGTCGGGCGGCCGTCAAGGCTTCCCGGCCCAGGCCGAGTTCGCGGGCCAGGGCCTCGTCCACCCATGCCTGGGCTCGTGCCCGCGGCACGGCACCGGCGTATGAGGTCAGCTGGACGGCGAGCCCGTCGAGCAGGGCGGTCAGGCGCAGGGCCGCGCCCGTGGGGTCCGGGCAGTGGAACTCGCCCGCGGCCACGCCCTCCGCGATGACCTCCGCGAGCGCGGCCTTCCACTGCTTGTCCAGATCGCGCGTTACCTCCTGGAGCGCCGGGTCGCGCAGCGCCGCCGCCCAGCCCTCGATCCACAGCCGCCAGCCCTTGGCCTGGCCCGTGGGGGCGTACCACCGTACGGCCGACCGCAGCCGCCGCAGCGCCGACGTACGGCGGCCGAGCAGCCTGCGCAGATGCGCCAGGTCGTCCTCGGCCGCGTGCCGGAACGCGGAGGCGACCAGCTGCTCCTTCGTCGAGAAGTGATAGAGCACCAGCGCGTTGGACACGCCGAGCGCCGAAGCCACGTCGGCGATCCTGACCGCCGCCACGCCCCGTGCCTCGATCTGCTCGATGGCGGCCCGCAGCAGTTCCTGGCGCCGCTCCGCCACGCTCAACCGGACTCTCGCCACGCCGTCACCCTACACAGCAGTAGGGAACCTCCTGGCAGGGCGATTCGGCCGATCCCGAGCTGTTGTTCCGCGCCCTTGATCCCGCAGACAGCGCACCGGCAGCGCAGCCCGTACGCCTACGGATTCCCGGGGATCGCCGTCGATGCCGCCCTTGGCGCCGCCCAGCGGGACGTACCGGCCGCGCCAGGAAGCCCTGGCGACCGGTGAGGTGGTCGGTCCAGGTGAGCTGCGACAAGGGACTGGTCACGACGGCTCCTGCTGAATCGCGGGTCAGTACCGGAAGCGGTGCGACGCACGGTCAACGTCCTGACCGATCTTCGGTGGTGGGGTCTGTGATGCCCACCGTGACCAGGGCGGCCCGGCGCTGTCGGAGGGGCCGACCATAATGGGATGCCTGACCGACTCCACCTGGAGGTACCGTGGCCGGCTACCGTTCCCTGAGCTCCGGGCTCCGCGCACTGCGGCCCGCGGCCTTCGGCGTGGACCCGAGCGGGGAGCGCATGGCGCGGATCCGCAGATCGCCCCACTTCAAGGACGGCGTCTTCCAGAACCCCGGGGGCACCGCACGGACCCGCCCCTCGGGTTCCACACGCGACTTCGCGAAGCTCTACTTCGACAAGGACGCCCGGACCCGCCGCACCCCGCAGGGCACGCCGCCGGTGCACGCCACCACACTCGCCGACCTCGCCAAGCCCCCGGTGAGCGGACTGCGGCTGACGTGGATGGGGCACTCCAGCGTGCTCGCGGAGATCGACGGACAGCGCGTCCTGTTCGACCCCGTGTGGGGCCGGCGCTGCTCCCCGTTCCCCTTCGCCGGTCCCGGGCGGCTGCATCCGGTGCCGGTGCCGCTGGCCGCGCTCGGCCCCGTCGACGTCGTCGTCATCTCGCACGACCACTACGACCACCTGGACATGCCCACCATCAAGGCGCTGGCCGGCACGGACACGGTGTTCGCCGTGCCGCTCGGCGTCGGCGCCCACCTCGAGCACTGGGGCGTGTCCGCCGACCGGCTGCGCGAACTGGACTGGCACGAGGACACGAAGCTCGGGGGACTGACCCTCACCGCCACCCCGGCCCGCCACTTCTGCGGCCGGGGCCTGCGCAACACCCAGCACACCCTGTGGGCCTCCTGGGTCGTCGCCGGAGCCGAGCACCGGATCTACCACAGCGGCGACACCGGCTACTTCGAGGGCTTCGAGGACATCGGCGCCGAGCACGGCCCGTTCGACGCCACGATGATCCAGATCGGCGCGTACTCCGAGTTCTGGCCCGACATCCACATGACCCCCGACGAAGGAATACGGGCGCAGCTTGATCTGCAGCAGGGCCGACCGCACGGCGTCCTGCTCCCGATCCACTGGGGCACGTTCAACCTGGCCCCGCATCCCTGGCACGAGCCCGCCGAGCGGACCCTGTACGCCGGCCACGAGGCAGGGCAGGCGGTGGCGACGCCGGTCCCCGGGGAACCGTTCGAGCCGGCACATCTCCCTCCCGCACGCCCCTGGTGGCGTGAGGTGACCCGGGCTCCTGCCGAGGGGTGGGCGGCCTGGCCGGTGGCGGCCGAGACGGTCGCGAAGGACGCCGACCTCGTCGGCGAGTCGTGACGGGAACGCGATCCCGTTCAGGGCGGCCGGGGTGTGATCGCCGGGCTCGTCCGTTCGTCCCGCTCGTCCGCTCCCTTCCGCTCGTCTTGCTTGTCCGCTCCCTCCCGCTCGTCCGCTCGACAGGTCCGGGCAGGGTTCGCGGGCGGGTCGTGCGGGCGGTTGTCGTCCGACGGCCGTGGTGGCGTGGGGTGGCGCTCATCCGGGGCCACGATCAGGGCCAGGGGCGACGCGGAGTCATGGCCTAGGCCGACACGCTCAGTGACATTTCGGCGGTGCGGTCGGACGGGTGGGAGGCGCTTGGGCGTTCCCGGAGGACTGGCCGTCGGCGGGGGACGCGCATGGTGTGAGGCCCGGGGAGCGAAGGGCTCCCCGGGTCTTGCTGTTTCTCCGTGACCGCTTCTGACCAGGTCAGATCGAACTCTTTCCCTTCCGGGGTGGGCACCCCGGAGGCTTATCGGTCTGTCGTGCGAAGCCTCATACCAGAGCGGGACGCTCACCGTATGAGTTTGTCAACTGCCCACCGCACATGATGCGGTGACGACTACTGTGAGTGTCCGTCGGGCGACGCAGGGCCGGATTCCGGATGGGCCGCGCCGCGGTGTCGCCTGGATCAGGCAGGTCAGGGGAGCGGGGTCTGTAGGTGCAGGCGCAAGGCGGACGAGGTGGTCGACGCGACGGGGATCCCCGTCGTCCGAGCCCGGACGAGGGCTCGGAGTGGGCGGCTGCCGCCGATGCGGGCGAGCCGTCCGCCGCCGATTCGGGTCGGCCGGTGGGCGGTGGGCGCCCCGGCGCGGGACACGCGCGGCACGCCCGCGGCCGCCAGGCCGGCCATGCACCCCGTACGGCGCGCACCCGGGCCCGCGAGCCCGGTCGCACTCCCACGAGCCCCCCTGGCACCCCGGCCCGACGGACCAGCACGAGGACACCGATGTCTCACCTCCGCGCCCCGGCCGCCCGCGCAGACCGCCGTGAGGGCGGGCGGCACGGGCGGCCGGTCGCCCGCACCGCGCCCGCACTGCCCGAGACTCACATACAGCCCCAACTGCTGCGTCTCGCCGTGCTGCCGCCCATCGCCGTGGCCCTCAGTGCCTGTGCGGCCGTCCTGTTCACCGTCCGCTCCACCGGAGCGCGACCGGGCCTCACCCTGTGGGCCGTGCTCGGCGGCGCGGTCTCGGTGACCCTCGCCGGCATCGTCATCGCCGCTGTGGCTGCCAACCGCGCGGCCCGGTCCGTGCACGACCGCATCAGCGCCCTGCGCCGCAGCACCGCCCGCCGCGAGGCCGACCTGCGCGCCCTGGTCGAGGCGCTGCGCCGCGGCGACGGCCCACCCGAGCGCCGGCCGCTCAGCGCTCCCCCCGAGGACGCCGACGACTTCGAACCGCTCGCCGCCGACCTGGCCCGCGCCCACGACGGCGCCGTCACCGCCGTCGTCCAGGCCTCCCAGCTCTCCAGCCAGGCGGGCAGCGAGCAGAAGCTCGAGGTGTTCGTCAACCTCGCCCGGCGCCTGCAGTCCCTGGTGCACCGCGAGATCTCCATCCTCGACGAGCTGGAGAACGAGATGGAGGACCCCGACCTGCTCAAGGGGCTCTTCCACGTCGACCACCTCGCCACCCGGATCCGCCGGCACGCCGAGAACCTCGCCGTGCTCGGCGGGGCCGTGTCCCGGCGGCAGTGGAGCAACCCGGTCTCCATGACCGAGGTGCTGCGGTCGGCCATCGCGGAGGTCGAGCAGTACTCGCGGGTCAAGCTGGTGCCGCCGATCGACGGCACCCTGCGCGGCCACGCCGTCGCCGACGTCATCCACCTGCTGGCCGAACTCGTCGAGAACGCCACGGTGTTCTCCGCCCCGCACACCCAGGTGCTGCTGCGGGCCAACCTCGTCACCTCCGGGCTCGCCGTCGAGGTCGAGGACCGCGGACTCGGCATGCCCGTCGAGGAGCAGCAGCGGATGAACGCCCTCCTCGCCGACCCGGACCAGGTGAACGTCGCCCGGCTCCTCGCCGACGGCCGCATCGGGCTGTTCGTGGTCTCGCAGCTCGCCCGGCGGCACGGCATCACCGTCCGGCTGCAGACCAACATCTACGGCGGGGTGCAGGCGGTGCTCGTCGTGCCGCAGGCACTGCTGGGGGCTGCGCCGGGCGCCTCCGGAGTGGGGGAGCAGGCACAGGCACCGGGTGGTGCGGGTGCGGGTTCCGGTGCCGGAGCGGGTGGGGGTACGGGTGCCGGTGCGGACCGGCCGGTCGTAGCGTCACAGCGGGCGCGGCCCGGGTCCGGGCAGGGTGCCTCGGCTACGCACACGGGCTCTCCGGCACCGGGCGATTCCTTTGTGCCGGGGGCTTCGTCCGGGGCAGGGGTGTCGTCTGCGCCGAGTTCGTCGTCCGCGCGGGGGTCCTTGCCCGGGTCCGGGGCCGTGATCGCGTCCGCGCCGGTGGCCGGGGCCGCACCGGGCGACTCGTCCGGTTCCCTGTCCCACCTCGGCGCGTCGGATGCGCCATCGGCACCTCACGGCGAAGCGCGGCGGCAGCCGCAGCCCGCCGCACCGGCCGCGGGGTGGACCGGCGGCGGACCGCCGCCGTTGCCCGTGCGTGGCGCGCGGGAGGAGCGCCCCAACCCGGCCGAGGCCGCGCCCGGCATCAAGCCCGACGACCGGCGGATCCTCGCCGAGAACGTGACCGCGCCGCCCACCCCGCGCAGCGGAGCGGTGCGCGGCACCATGGGCAAACCCCAACTGCCCCGCCGCCGCGCCCAGGAGCACATCGCACCGCAGCTGCGCGGCGGCCCGGCCCCGCGCCAGGACACCGAGTACCTCGCCGGCCACGACCCCGGCCTGATGGCGGCCTTCCAGCGCGGCATCGGGCTCGCCGAAGCCCAACAGCACATGGAAGCGGGGCACAGGGAGCCCGGCCACATGGCGGCGGGGCATATGGACTCCGGCCATACCGACTCCGGTCTCATGGAGTCCGGCTACACAGACTCCGGGTACACCAACTCCGGCAACTCGGACTCGGGCCACATGGACTCCAGCCACATGTACTCCAGCGACATGAACTCCAGGCACATGGAGCCCGGTCATCTGGGCGCAAAGCCAGCGCAGTCCACGCACCGGCAGTCAACACTCAGCGAGCCGACCAGCACGGACCTGACCAGCACGCAGCCGACCAGCAGGGAGCCGGACCGCACGACGTCGACCCACCGGATGCCGATCCCCATGGAGCCCGTCCCCATGGACCCTGCCCCCAGGCAGCCCGTCCCCATGGAGCCCACCCACAGCGAGTCGGCCCACATGGCCCCGGTCCACCGGGAGTCGGCCCATCCGAACCCGGCCCACAGCGAGTCGGCCCACATGGCCCCGGCACCCACAGATCCAACGCCGCGCACCATCCGGCCCCCCATGGACGCGTCCTCCACCCTCACCCCGCCCTCCATGGGCGTACGCCCCATGGACCTGGCCCCCACAACCGAGGCGCGTTCCGCGCACGCGCCCGCCTCCTCCGAGGCGCGCGGCGCGCGTGATGGCGTGCCCCTGTCCCGCCCCGACCAGACCTTCGACCAGACCGCCCGGCACGACGGGAGCGCACCCGCCGGATGACGACCCCCCTTCCCACCCCCAGCGCTCCCGCAGACCTTCGTACCTCAAGGAGTCGATCCACCATGGCGAGCGAAGCGCCGACCGCCCAGGTATCCGATCTCGACTGGCTGATGAGCGGCCTCGTGCAGCGGGTTCCGCACACGACCGCCGCGGTGCTCCTGTCCTGCGACGGGCTGGTGAAGTCCGTGCACGGCCTGGACCCGGACAGCGCCGACCACATGGCCGCCCTGGCCTCCGGCCTGTACTCCCTCGGCCGCAGCGCCGGTGTCCGGTTCGGCGACGGCGGCGACGTACGGCAGGTCGTCGTCGAACTGGACTCGACCCTGCTGTTCGTGACCACCGCCGGCTCCGGCACCTGCCTCGCCGTGCTCGCCGGCCGGGAGGCCGACGCGGCGGTCCTCGGCTACGAGATGGCGATGCTGGTCAAGAGCGTCCGTCCCTACCTGGTGACCGCCCCCCGCCAGCACACCGTCGATTCCCGGGCGATGAGGCCTTGAGCGTGGCGGCGGCCGGTGACGGGCCCTGGCTCGACGACGCGGCCGGTCGGCTGGTGCGCCCCTTCACCGTCAGCAACGGCCGCACCCGTCCCACCGTCGCGCTCGACCTCATGTCGCAGGTGATGGCCACCGGGGCGACCCCCCTCGGCTACCTCGGCCCCGAGCACGCGCAGGCGCTCGACCTGTGCCGCGCGCCCGTCCCGGTCGCCGAGGTCGCCGCCCATCTGAAGCTGCCGGTGGCCGTCACCAAGGTGCTGCTGGCGGACCTCGTCGACTGCGGGGCGCTCACCACCAAGCCCCCCGTGTTCCACCACAACCCGACGGACCGGGCCCTTCTGGAGGCAGTGCTCGATGGACTACGACGACAGCTCTGACTACGACGACGGCACCGACCCCTTTCCCACCGCGCTGAAGATCCTCGTGGCGGGCGGGTTCGGCGTGGGCAAGACCACCTTCGTCGGCGCGGTCAGCGAGATCGCCCCGCTCAGCACGGAGGAGCTGCTCACCACGGTCAGCGCCGCGACCGACAACCTCGACGGGATCGAGAACAAGCTTGAGACGACCGTGGCCATGGACTTCGGCCGCATCACCCTCAGCCCGGAACACGTGCTGTACCTGTTCGGCACGCCCGGCCAGGAGCGGTTCTGGTTCATGTGGGACGAGCTGTGCGAGGGCGCGCTCGGCGCGGTCATCCTCGCCGACACCCGCCGCCTGGAGGAGTGCTTCGCGGCCGTCGACTTCTTCGAGCAGCGCGGCCTCGCCTTCATCGTCGCGGTCAACGAGTTCGACGGCGCCTACCGCTACGACCCCGAGGAGGTGCGCGCCGCTCTCGACCTGTCCGCCGAGATCCCCGTCGTGTGCTGCGACGCCCGGATCTCCAGCTCCGGCGTCCAGACCCTGGCCACGCTCGTACGCCACCTGATCGCCCACGCACCGGCCCCCGCCACGGGGTACGGCGCCCACATGTGACCCCCGCACACCTCGTCACGGAGCCGCATATGACGTACGCCCACAGCACGGGAGCCCGCCCATGAGCTACGACCCGCCGCGCCCGGCCGGTCGTCTGCTGCTGACACCTGAGGACAAAGAGGCTCCCGCCCGTACCCGGCGACTGCGGGCGCTCGGCCTGGGGGAGCGCCCGGAGCCCGGGCTCGACGCCTTCGCGGGCCGCCTCGCCGACCACACCGGGGCGCCGTACGCCATGGTCAACTTCCTCGACGAGAACGGGCAGTTCTTCGCCGGCCTGCACACCCCCCTCATCGCCCCGGTCGTGCGCAGCGACGGCACCGGCGCCCTGCTGGGCCGCGCCCTGCCCCGCGACCACGGCTTCTGCCCCCATGTGGTGGTCCGCCGCAAGGCCCTGGTGCTGGAGGACGTCCGCGACTATCCGCGGTTCGCGGGCAACCCGGTCGTCGACGAGTTCGGTATCCGCTCCTACCTGGGCGCTCCCCTCATCGACAGCACCGGCATGGTGCTGGGCACCGTGTGCGTCGCCGACATTCAGCCCCGGCCCTGGGGGAAGGCGGGCCTGGCGATCATCAAGGAGCAGGCCGCGGACCTCGTCCTGCGGCTGGAGTTCCGGGAGGGCGACGGGCTGCCGCACTGACCGGCGGCCGGTGCTCCCAGAGATCCTCCGGCCCGGCGATCTTTCCACACAGGTCAGGCGTGAAGGAAAGCTGTGGCCGCGCTTAAGAAAACCTCGATGGACCGGTGAGGGCGCCGTACGGCAGATTGCTGTGCGATTCCACTCCTCCTCCCGGCCCAGGGCTCCTTCGGCATGCCCGGAGCCGGGACTCACCCACAGGAGCCGTAGCGTTGAAGGCGCTGGTCAAGGAGAAGGCGGAGCCCGGGCTCCGGCTCGCGGACGTCCCGGAGCCCGCCGTCGGACCCGGCGACGTACTGATCAAGGTGCTGCGCACCGGGATCTGCGGCACCGATCTGCACATCCGGGCCTGGGACGGCTGGGCGCAGCAGGCGATCCGCACCCCGCTGGTCGTCGGGCACGAGTTCGTCGGTGAGGTCGTCGAGACGGGACGGGACGTCACCGACATCAGCGTCGGCGACCGGGTCAGCGGCGAGGGCCACCTGGTGTGCGGCAAGTGCCGCAACTGCCTGGCCGGCCGGCGGCACCTGTGCCGGGCCACCGTCGGGCTCGGCGTCGGCCGGGACGGGGCGTTCGCCGAGTACGTCGCCCTGCCTGCCGCCAACGTCTGGGTGCACCGCGTGCCCGTCGACCTCGATGTCGCCGCGATCTTCGACCCGTTCGGCAACGCCGTGCACACCGCCCTGTCCTTCCCGCTGGTCGGCGAGGACGTCCTGATCACCGGTGCCGGCCCGATCGGCCTGATGGCCGCCGCCGTGGCCCGGCACGCCGGCGCCCGCAACGTCGTCATCACCGACGTCAGCGAGGAACGGCTGGAGCTGGCCCGCAAGATCGGCGTGAGCCTCGCGCTCGACGTCTCCGGCGCGTCCATCGCCGACGGCCAGCGCCGACTCGGCCTGCGCGAGGGCTTCGACATCGGCCTGGAGATGTCCGGCCGCCCCGAGGCGTTGCGTGACATGATCGCCAACATGACGCACGGCGGCCGGATCGCGATGCTCGGCCTGCCGGCGCAGGAGTTCCCGGTCGACTGGGCCCGGATCGTCACCTCGATGATCACCCTCAAGGGCATCTACGGCCGGGAGATGTTCGAGACCTGGTACGCGATGTCGGTCCTGCTGGAGGGCGGCCTGGACCTCGCACCCGTGATCACCGGCCGGTACGGCTACCGCGACTTCGAGGCGGCGTTCGACGACGCGGCGAGCGGCCGCGGCGGCAAGGTCATCCTCGACTGGACCGCGTAACCCGTACAGCTCGCAAGCCGCGAAGCGCGTAACCCGGGAAGCGTGTAACCGCGAAGCACCAACCCGCGAAGCGCGTAGCCCTGGAGCACCCAACTCCCTTCCTCCGCAAGCATCTCAGGAGCTTCCCTCATGTTCGACTCCGTGCGCGACGACCTGCGCGCCACCCTCGACGAGATCCGCGCCGCCGGTCTGCACAAGCCCGAGCGCGTCATCGGCACCCCGCAGTCCGCGACCGTGAACGTCACCGCGGGCGGCCGCCCCGGTGAGGTCCTCAACTTCTGCGCCAACAACTACCTCGGCCTCGCCGACCATCCCGAGGTCGTCGCCGCCGCCCACGCGGCCCTGGACCGCTGGGGCTACGGCATGGCGTCCGTGCGCTTCATCTGCGGCACGCAGGAGGTGCACAAAGAGCTGGAGGCGCGCCTGTCGGCGTTCCTCGGCCAGGAGGACACGATCCTGTACTCCTCCTGCTTCGACGCCAACGGCGGTGTCTTCGAGACCCTGCTCGGCCCGGAGGACGCGGTGATCTCCGACGCGCTGAACCACGCGTCGATCATCGACGGCATCCGCCTGTCCAAGGCACGCCGCTTCCGCTACGCCAACCGTGATCTGGCCGATCTGGAACGGCAGTTGAAGGACGCGTCCGACGCACGGCGCCGACTGATCGTCACCGACGGCGTCTTCTCCATGGACGGCTATGTGGCCCCGCTCCGCGAGATCTGCGACCTCGCCGACCGCTACGACGCGATGGTCATGGTCGACGACTCGCACGCCGTCGGCTTCGTCGGCCCCGGCGGGCGCGGCACGCCCGAACTGCACGGCGTCATGGACCGCGTCGACATCGTCACCGGCACCCTCGGCAAGGCCCTCGGCGGCGCCTCCGGCGGCTATGTCGCCGCCCGCGCCGAGATCGTCGCCCTGCTGCGCCAGCGGTCCCGGCCGTACCTCTTCTCGAACACGCTCGCCCCGGTGATCGCGGCGGCCTCGCTGAAGGTGCTCGACCTGCTGGAGTCGGCGGACGACCTGCGGGTCCGGCTCACCGAGAACACGGCGCTGTTCCGCCGCCGGATGACCGACGAGGGCTTCGACATCCTCCCCGGCGACCACCCCATCGCGCCCGTGATGATCGGCGACGCGGCGAAGGCGGGCCGGATGGCGGAGCTGCTGCTGGAGCGGGGCGTGTACGTGATCGGCTTCTCGTACCCGGTCGTGCCGCAGGGGCAGGCCCGGATCCGCGTGCAGCTGTCCGCCGCGCACTCGACGGCGGACGTGAACCGGGCGGTCGACGCCTTCGCGGCGGCCCGGGCCGAGCTGGACGCCGAGCAGGCCTGAGGGACGTATTTGAGACAATCGATCTCATGATCGAAGCGCGGCGGCTGCACATCCTCCGTGCGGTGGCCGACCACCGCACGGTGACGGCGGCTGCCGCCGCGCTGTATCTGACCCCCTCCGCCGTGTCCCAGCAGCTCGCCGCGCTGGAGCAGGAGACGGGCCACCGGCTGGTGGAGCGCGGTGCGAAGGGCGTACGGCTGACCCCGGCCGGCGAGATCCTGCTCAGCCACACCAACGCCGTCCTCGCCCAGCTGGAGCGGGCCGAGGCCGAGCTCGCCGCGTACGGCTCGGGCGCCGCCGGCACGGTCACGGTCGCCTCCTTCGCCACCGGCATCGCCCTGGTGGTCGCGCCCGCGGTGGCCCGGCTCGCCGAGACCTCGCCCGGCATCCGCATCCGCGTCCAGGACGCCGAGGGCGACGCCAGCCTGCCGATGGTGCTGGACCGGCAGGTCGATGTCGCCGTGGCCGTCGAGTACCGCGGGGCCCCGCCCGCCGACGACCCGCGGCTGAGCCACGTACCGCTGTACGCCGAGCCCTTCGACGCGGTCGTCCCCGTCAGCCACCGCCTGGCCGGGGCCGCCGAGGTGCCGCTCGCGGAGCTGGCCAAGGACCCGTGGATCGGGCCGTACCCCGGCAACCCCTGCCATGACGTGGTGGTCCTGGCCTGCGAGACCGCCGGTTTCCAGCCACGTCTGGAACACTCCTCGGACGACTTCCGTGCGGTCGTCGCGCTCGCCTCGGCCGACGCGGGCGTGGCCCTCGTACCGCGCTCGGCGCTGCGCGGCATGGACCTGTCCGGCGTGGTGGTCCGTCCGGTCGACGGCGTGGCGCCGACCCGCCGGGTGTTCGCCGCCGTACGCCGGGGAGCCGAGGGGCATCCGCTGATCCGGCCGGTGCTGGACGCGCTCGGCGAGGCCGCCCGGCGCCAGGACGCCCAGGCGTAGGCCGCGAGGGGCGGGAACCGGCCACGGGTCGCCCGCAGTCTCGATCTGCATGCGCGTGACGATGATCCTCCCGGCCCTCACCGAGGCGACCAGCCCGCTGTTCCGGCCCATCAAGTACTCGCTGTTCCCGCCCCTGGGCCTGGCCACCCTGGCCGGCTACCTCGATCCCGACGACGAGGTCACCCTCCACGACGAACACGTGGAGCGGCTCGACCTGGAGGCCCTCGGCACCCCCGACCTGGTGGTGATCCAGCCGTACATCACCTCGGCCCGGCGCAGCTACGAGATAGCCGACCACTTCCGCGCCCGGGGCGTGCACGTCGCCCTGGGCGGCCTGCACGTCACCTCGCTCCCCGAGGAGGCCGCGGCCCACGCCGACACGATCTTCACGGGTCCCGGCGAGGACACCTGGCCGCTGTTCCTCAAGGAGTTCCGCGACGGCGTCCCCGCCCGCCGCTACGACTCGGCCCTGCGGACTCTCGCGGGACTGCCGCCGGTCCGCCGCGACCTGATCAAGCGTCACCTGTACCTGGTCCCCAACTCGATCGTGGTTTCGCGGGGTTGCCCGCACCACTGCGACTTCTGCTACAAGGACGCCTTCTTCGAGGGCGGCAAGTCCTTCTACACCCAGGCCGTCGACGACGCCCTGGCCGAGATCGACCGCCTGCCCGGACGCCATCTCTACTTCCTCGACGACCACCTGTTCGGCAACCGGCGCTTCGCGCGGGCCCTGTTCGACGGCATGAAGGGCATGGGCCGGCTGTGGCAGGCGGCGGGCACCGTCAACTCCGTCCTGGCCCCAGATCTGTTGGAGCGGGCCGTGGAGGCGGGTCTGCGCAGCCTGTTCGTCGGCTTCGAGACCGTCAACGACGCCAACCTCGCCGAACGCCGCAAGAACCAGAACATCGGCACCGACTACGCGGCGGCCGTACGGCGCCTGCACGACGCCGGGGTCATGGTCAACGCCAGCTTCGTCTTCGGCCTCGACCAGGACGGCCCCGACGTCTTCGACCGCACCGTGGAGTGGGCGATCGGCCAGGGCGTGGAGACGGCGACCTTCCACATCATGACGCCGTACCCGGCGACCGGACTGTGGAAGCAACTGGAGTCCGAGGGCCGCATCCTGCACCGCGACTGGGACCTGTACGACACCCGCCATGTCGTCTACGAGCCGAAGGGGATGACGGCACGTCAGCTCCAGGACGGCTACTGGCGGGCGTACCGCGACTTCTACCGCTGGTCCAGCATCTGGCGGGGCTCGGCGGCCCAGCCGGGCCCGCACGAACGGCTGCGGCACCTCGCGTACGCCGGCGGCTGGAAGAAGTTCGAGCCCGCGTGGGACCTGCTGATCCGCTCCAAGCGGGTGGTGCGGGCACTGCCGGCGCTGGAGCGGACGCTGGCGGCCTTCGGCGGACGGGACTGACGACGTGGTTCCCGGATATGGGATATCATCCCGCATGTGAAACGAGAGGGTGTGGAGGCCGACCCCGTCGACGCCCGGCTCGGCGCGCGCCTGGCCGAGCTGCGGGCCGAACACGGTTGGTCCCTGGGGGAGTTGGCGGAGCGCAGCGGGGTGAGCCGGTCCACCCTGTCCCGGGCCGAGCGGGCGGAGATCAGTCCCACCGCCTCGCTCCTGAACCGCCTGTGTGCCGTCTACGGACGGACCATGTCCCAGCTGCTCAGCGAGGTCGAGGCCGAGCCGGCGCCGCTGGTGCGGACCGCCGAGCAGCCGGTGTGGGAGGACCGGTCCTCCGGCTTCGTACGGCGGTCCGTGTCCCCGCCGCACGCCGGGCTGCGCGGCGAACTCGTCGAGGGGCGGCTCGCCGCAGGCGCCGACATCGCCTACGACCGCCCGCCCGTGCCCGGCCTGGAACAGCACATCTGGGTCCTGGAAGGAGCTCTCGCGGTGACGGCACAGGACATCGAGCACCGGCTCGGCGCGGGCGACTGCCTGCGGCTGCGGGTGTGGGGGCCGACCCGGTTCCGGTGCCCCGGCCCCGAGGACGTGCGCTACGTGCTGGCGGTGGTGCGGCCATGACCGTCCGCCGTCTGGACGAAGCGCAACTGCTGGAGGGCAGCGAGGAGTTGGCCGACCTGCTGGCCGACACCGTCGACGGCGGTGCCTCGATCGGCTTCCTCGCGCCGCTCGACCGGGCGCGGGCCGTCGCCTGGTGGCAGGGGCGGGCCGCCGCCGTGGCCGCCGGGCAGCTCGCCGTGTGGGTGGCGTACGGGCAGGGCCGGGCGCTGGGCACCGTGAGCCTCGCCTTCCCTGACAAGCCCAACAGCCGCCACCGCGCCGAGCTCGTGAAACTCATGGTCCACCGCGACGCCCGCGGGCGGGGCCTCGGCCGCGGGCTCCTGGCCGTCGCGGAGGAGGCGGCCGCGGAGGCCGGCATCACCCTCCTGCACCTGGACACCGAGACCGGCAGCCCCGCCGAGCACCTGTACCGCTCCGCCGGCTGGACCCGGGTCGGCACGATCCCCGACTACGCGGCGGATCCGGCCGGTGTCCTCAGGCCCACGACGATCTACTGCAAGTACGTGGGCGCAGCCGCTCCGACCAGGTGATTGTCAGTGGCAGCGGCTACGGTGCCTGCCATGCCGGATGCCGAAGACGTACGACGGATCGCCCTGTCCCTGCCGGACACGACGGAGAAGACCGCCTGGAGCATGCCCACGTTCCGGGTGGCGGGGAAGATGTTCGCCACCCTGCCCGAGGACGAGACCTCCCTCGCCGTGCGCTGCCCCAAGGAGGAGCGCGACGAACTGGCGCTCGCCGAACCGGAGAAGTTCTGGATCGCCGGCCACGAGGCACAGTTCGCCTGGGTGAGAGTCCGCCTCGCCGCGCTGGAGGACGAGGAGGAACTGCGCGACATCCTCGCCGACTCCTGGAGACAGGCGGCCCCGCCCCGCCTGCTGGAGGCGCACCCCCGGCTGGGACTGCCGGCCGTGGACTGATGAGCCGGGAGGCGTTGTCGGTGCCCCGTGGCATGATCCGGGGCACTGAGCGGCAGCCGGGGCTGGAGGGGGGCTCCGGCTGCCGCCGACCGCTACGTGCCCGCCCGGCGCCCGGTGAACTCCCCGATGCGCGCCCGCAGGGACCGTGCGTCCAGTCCGTGCGCGGCGACATGCTCCTCGACGGTCCCGTACCGGCGCAGTTCACGCCGGCCCACGCCCAGGCCGAGCACCCGGTGCGGTACGTCGGACAGCGCGTCGTTCGCCGCGGCCGTCGACGTGCCCGCCAGGTACGGCTCGACGAGGACGACGTCGGCCCCGGCCGTCTCCGTGGCCCGGCGCAGGGCGGCCGCGTCGAAGGGGCGGACCGTGGTCGCGTACAGAACCGTGAGGTCGAGGCCCTTTGTCGCCTCGATCACGGCGTCGAGCATCGGCCCCACGGCGACCACGACACCGGAACGTCCCTCGCGCACGGTGCGGAACCGCTGCCCGTCCACGGGCCGTGCCTGCGTGTTCGACTGCACGGACAGCCGCACGTAGACCTTGTCGTCACCGGCGGCGACCGCGTGCCGCAGCAGCGCCTCGGCCTCGTCCGGATGCCCCGGTACGTGCACGCTCCAGCCGTCCAGGGTGTCGAGCAGCGCCACGTCGCCGGGCGCCATGTGCGTGTACCCGCCGGCCGGCCAGTCGAAGGAGGCGGCGGCGCTCACCAGCACCGCGCCCGCGTCCTGGTGCCCGAGGTCCAGCTTGACCTGCTCGAAGGGCCGCTCGACGAGGAAGCTGGCGAAGGTGTGCACGACGGGCCGCAGCCCGGTCAGCGCCAGCCCCGCGGCCGCCCCCACCAGCAGCTGCTCGCGGATGCCGACGTTGATCACCCGGTCGGGATGCCGGCGCCGGGCCTCGGCGAAGCCGTCCGTGCCGATCTCGGCGAGGACTACGGCGACCCGCGGATCCTCGTCGAGCAGCCGGGTAACGACAGGGGCGAAACGGTCACGCATGGTGTCCACGGAAGTCGGTCCTTTCCGAGCTCAGAAGGGGATGGAAGGAGGCGGTTTCACGCGTGCTTCGGCTCGACCCGGGCCACCACCACGTGCGGGCGGCCCGGATGCGGCGCGGTGAAGGCGGCATGCAGCGCCTCGTGGTCCCGGCCGTCGACGGTCACCGCCGACCAGCCCGCCGCCTCGAAGCGGGCGGCGATCCCGCCGGGCAGCGCATGACTGGCGGAGGAGTTGTCGACGACCACGGTGTGCAGCCGGTCGAGCCCGGCGGGCCCGGCGAAGGCGATCGCCTCGTGGTTGCTGCCCTCGTCCAGCTCGGCGTCCCCGATCAGCACCCACACCCGCGGCTCGTCGAGCCCCTGGGCGCGCAGCCCCAGCGCCGTGCCCACCGCGATCGGCAGGCCGTGCCCCAGCGACCCGCTGCCGATCTCCACACCCGGCACGAGCGTGCGGTCGGGATGGTGCCCGAGCGGGGAGTCGTACGAGCCGAAGCCCGGCAGCCACTCCACCGGCACGAAGCCCTTGGCCGCCAGCACGGCGTAGTACGCCATCGGCCCGTGGCCCTTCGACAGCAGGAACCGGTCCCGCCCCGGGTCGTCCATCCGCTCCGGGTCCACCCGCAGCACCCGGTCGTAGAGGACCCACAGCACGTCCAGCGTGGACGTCGCGGCCGGGCCGTGCTTCTCGTCGCCCGTCATCAGGCCCATGAGCCCCGGCAGCTCCGTGTAGTCGTACGCGCGTCCGCGTTCGTCGGTCGTCGTCATACGGCGAGCGTGCAACCTCAAGCAAACTTGAGGTCAAGCCCGGCCGGGACGGCGGCTTCCCGCCTGCCCCGGAGAAAGGCGCGCGCGATCACCGGCCCGAGTGCGGTATTGTTTCCCTGCACGTTCGGCCAGGGGAAACCCCAGGTCAGACGGGCAACGGGACGTGGCGCAGCTTGGTAGCGCACTTGACTGGGGGTCAAGGGGTCGCAGGTTCAAATCCTGTCGTCCCGACGTGTGAGGTCGTAGCTCGAAGGCCGCCTTCTCAGCGATGAGAAGGCGGCCTTCGTCGTGTTCGAGAGAGTCGTGTTCTGTGTGGCGCCAAAATTAGAACCGTTCTTTTTCTTGAACCGTTCGTGTTTACGGGGATAGGTTGTGCGGCATGACCGCAGCCCCGCCTCCGACCACCGCCGAGGAGCTGCGCGGTGCCGGCCTGCGGGTGACGGCCGCTCGCGTCGCGCTGCTCGAGACCGTCCGGGACGGTGACCACCTCGGCGTCGAGGCGATCGCCTCCGGGGTGCGCGAGCGGGTGGGCCACATCTCCCTGCAAGCCGTGTACGAGGCTCTCCACGCGCTCACCGCGGCAGGGCTCATACGCCGCATCGAACCGCCCGGCAGCCCGGCCCGGTTCGAAGGACGCGTCGGGGACAACCACCACCACCTCGTGTGCCGGTCGTGCGGTGTCCTCGCCGATGTCGACTGCGCCGTCGGCGAGGCCCCTTGCCTGACCGCGTCCGACGACCGAGGCTTCTCGATCGACGAGGCCGAGGTCATCTACTGGGGCCTGTGCCCCGCATGTTCCACCGCCAGCAGTTCCTGAGCACCGTGAACCACTTAGTTCGGAAGGACCCCCATGGCTGAGAATCCCGATGCGATCGTCACCGACCCGAAGATGGAGGAGGCCACAGGCGGCTGCCCGGTCGCGCACGGGCGTGCCCTGCACCCGACCCAGGGCGGCGGGAACCGCCAGTGGTGGCCGGAGCGGCTCAACCTGAAGATCCTCGCCAAGAACCCCGCCGTGGCCAACCCCCTCGACGAGGACTTCGACTACGCCGAGGCCTTCAAGTCCCTCGACCTGCCGGCGGTGAAACGCGACATCGCGGAGGTGCTGACGACCTCGCAGGACTGGTGGCCCGCCGACTTCGGCCACTACGGCCCGTTCATGATCCGGATGGCCTGGCACAGCGCGGGCACCTACCGGATCAGCGACGGCCGCGGCGGCGCCGGCGCCGGTCAGCAGCGCTTCGCCCCCCTCAACAGCTGGCCGGACAACGCCAACCTCGACAAGGCCCGCCGCCTGCTGTGGCCGGTCAAGAAGAAGTACGGCCAGAGCATCTCGTGGGCCGACCTCATGATCCTCGCCGGCAACGTGGCCCTGGAGACCATGGGCTTCAAGACCTTCGGCTTCGGCGGCGGCCGCGAGGACGTCTGGGAGCCCGAGGAGGACGTGTACTGGGGTCCCGAGACCACCT
Organism: Streptomyces deserti; assembly: GCF_054782695.1. NCBI lineage: Bacteria > Bacillati > Actinomycetota > Actinomycetes > Kitasatosporales > Streptomycetaceae > Streptomyces > Streptomyces deserti. The sequence goes on along the minus strand of NZ_BAAGRZ010000002.1, from coordinate 186,665 downwards.
GGCTCGACGACCAGCGCTACACCGGCGACCGCGAGCTGGAGAACCCCCTCGGCGCGGTCCAGATGGGCCTCATCTACGTCAACCCGGAGGGCCCGAACGGCAACCCGGACCCGCTCGCCGCGGCCCGCGACATCCGTGAGACGTTCCGCCGCATGGCGATGAACGACGAGGAGACCGTGGCCCTGATCGCCGGCGGCCACACCTTTGGCAAGACCCACGGCGCCGGCCCGGCGGACCACGTCGGCGCCGACCCCGAGGCCGCCTCGATGGAGGAGCAGGGCCTCGGCTGGAAGAGCACGTACGGCACCGGCAAGGGCGCGGACACCATCACCTCCGGCCTGGAGGTCACCTGGACCACCACGCCCACCCAGTGGAGCAACAACTTCTTCGAGAACCTCTTCGGCTACGAGTGGGAGCTGACCGAGAGCCCGGCCGGCGCCAAGCAGTGGAAGCCGAAGGACGGCGCGGGCGAGGGCACCGTCCCGCACGCCCACGACTCCTCGAAGAAGATCGCCCCGAACATGCTCACCACGGACCTGGCGCTGCGCTTCGACCCGGTCTACGAGCAGATCTCGCGGCGCTTCCTGGAGAACCCCGAGGAGTTCGCGGACGCCTTCGCCCGGGCCTGGTACAAGCTGACCCACCGCGACATGGGTCCGAAGTCGCTGTACCTCGGCCCGGAGGTCCCCGAGGAGACCCTGCTGTGGCAGGACCCGCTCCCCGAGGCCGACGGCGAGCCCATCGGCGCCGCTGACATCGCGGTCCTCAAGACCAAGCTCCTCGAGTCGGGCCTGACCGTCTCGCAGCTGGTCACCACCGCGTGGGCGTCGGCCTCCACCTTCCGCGCCAGCGACAAGCGCGGCGGCGCCAACGGCGCCCGCATCCGCCTCGAGCCGCAGCGCAGCTGGGAGGTCAACGACCCGGACCAGCTGGCGCTGGTGCTGCGCACCCTCGAGGGCGTCCAGCAGGACTTCAACGCGGGCTCCGCCAGGAAGGTGTCCCTGGCCGACCTGATCGTGCTCGGCGGCTGCGCGGCCATCGAGAAGGCGGCCAAGGACGCCGGCTTCGACATCGAGGTGCCCTTCACGCCGGGCCGCGTCGACGCCACCGAGGAGCACACCGACGCGGAGTCGTTCGCCGCGCTGGAGCCGACGGCCGACGGGTTCCGCAACTACCTCGGCAAGGGCAACCGCCTGCCGGCCGAGTACCTGCTGCTCGACCGGGCGAACCTGCTCAGCCTGAGCGCCCCCGAGATGACGGTCCTGGTCGGTGGCCTGCGCGTCCTGGGCGCGAACCACCAGCAGTCGCAGCTCGGCGTGCTCACCACGACGCCCGGGGCCCTGACGAACGACTTCTTCGTCAACCTGCTCGACCTGGGCACCACCTGGAAGGCGACGTCCGAGGACCAGACCACCTTCGAGGGCCGTGACGCCGCCACGGGCGAGCTCAAGTGGGCCGGCAGCCGTGCCGACCTCGTCTTCGGCTCGAACTCCGAGCTGCGGGCGCTCGCCGAGGTCTACGCGAGCGACGACGCCAAAAAGAAGTTCGTGACGGACTTCGTCGCGGCGTGGGACAAGGTCATGAACCTGGACCGGTTCGACCTGGTCTGATCGTTCCGAGCATTCGGATCGTTCGGAAGGGCCCCGCGGGTGAAAGCCCGCGGGGCCCTTTGCGTGCGTCTGTGCGCGTCGAGTGGTACGCCGCCGAGCGCGCGACGCGGCGGTGTCAGATCGCGCAGCCCGCGTGCGCCAGCGCCTGCTTCAGCAGCACCCCGTGCCCGCCCGGCATCTCGCTCTGCACCGCCGGCGAGATGGCCTCCTGCGGGCTGAACCACACCAGGTCGAGCGCGTCCTGCCGGGGGCGGCAGTCACCGGTCACCGGCACGATGTAGGCGAGGGACACCGCGTGCTGACGGGGGTCGTGGTACGGCGTGATGCCCTGCGTCGGGAAGTACTCCGCGACCGTGAAGGGCTGGAGGGAGGCCGGAACGCGGGGCAGCGCCACGGGGCCGAGGTCCTTCTCCAGGTGGCGCAGCAGGGCGTCGCGGACCCGCTCGTGGTGCAGTACACGGCCGGAGACCAGAGTCCGGCTGACCGTTCCGTCGGGCCCGATGCGCAGCAGCAGCCCCACGCTGGTGACTTCGCCGCTGTCGTCGACGCGCACGGGGACGGCCTCGACGTACAGGATCGGCATGCGGGCGCGCGCCGACTCCAGTTCGTCGGGAGTCAGCCAACCGGGCGTGGTTTCGGTCATGTCAGACATCGCTTGATCATACTTTCAGCGGTTCGGGCTTCCCGGTAGCCGCTCCGGGACAACTGTGATCAGCCACACGCCGGCCGGCTTTCGGACAGCCGGTAGACCCGGCGGGCGTTGTCGCGCCCCGCCCACGCGGCGGTGCGCAGCGCGTCGGGAAGGGCGGGTAGGCGGCCTGGCGCTGGAAGGGCCGGCAGTGCAGCAGCAGGACGGGGCTCGTGCCAGCCCGCCAGGTGCAGCCAGTCCGTGAGGTGGGTGGGCGCCACCCGGTGCGGCCGGACGTCAGGGCTTCACGGCCACCGCGCCGTACTGCGGTACGGGCGTGGGGGAGCCGTGTCCGGCACGCCACTGCGAGCACGACACCATGCCGGGCTCCAGCAGCTCCAGCCCGTCGAAGAACGCGGCGATGTCCGCGCCACTGCGGGCGGTGATCGGCGGAGTGGCGTTCTCGTTCCAGAACTTCATGGCCGGGATCTGACCCGCGCCGCCGAGGTCGTCGTCGAAGGTGGGGTGCGTCAGGACCAGGTAGCTGCCGGAGGGGACGGCGGCCATCATCTGGCGCACGATGTCCCGGGCCTTGTCGGTGTCGAGCACGAAGTTGAGGATGCCGAGCATCATCACCGCGACGGGCCGGGTGAGGTCCAGGGTGCGCGTGGCCCGTTCGAGGATGGTGTCCGGGTGGTGCACGTCGGCGTCGATGTAGTCGGTGACGCCCTCGCGGCTGCCGGTCAGCAGCGTGCGGGCGTGCACCAGCACGATCGGGTCGTTGTCGACGTACACGATCCGCGAGTCGGGCGCGATGCGCTGGGCGATCTCGTGGGTGTTGTCGGCCGTCGGCAGGCCGGTGCCGATGTCGAGGAACTGCCGCACCCCGCGCTCACCGGCCAGGAACGTCACCGCGCGGCCCAGGAAGTCGCGGTCCGCGCGGGCGATGTCCCGGATGATCGGGAACATGCCGGCGACGTGCTCGCCGACCTGCTGGTCGACCTCGTAGTTGTCCTTGCCGCCGATCCAGTAGTTCCACACGCGCGCGTTGTGCGCCACACCGGTGTTCAGCCTCGCGGACCCGCTCGTCGGGGTGTGGCTCTCGCTCACGTCACTGCTCCTTCTCGCGCGTGCGGCCGTCGCCGCCCATTGTGCCGTCCGGTGATCACCAGTGTCCTGGGAATCGGCACAGGAGCGGTGGGCCGGCGCGTCCACGGCGTCCGAGGCCCGTGATCCGCCGTCGCCGCCGTCCGAGCAGGCCGCGGTGGTTCAGCGGCGCGCCCGCCGCCAAGGCCGCGGCGAGGAAACGGGCGGGGCGGAACGGACGACGCCCTCGCGGACCTGGAGGATCCTGCCGCAGTGGGCGGCGACGTCGGCGTCCTGGGTGACCATCACCAGGGCGGCCCCGTGCTCGCGGGTCACGGAGGTCAGCAGCCGGACGACCTCCTCGCCGGTGGCCTGGTCCAGGGCACCGGTCGGCTCGTCGGCGAAGACCACGTCCGGGTCGGTCGCCAGGGCGCGGGCGATGGCGACGCGCCGGGCCTGTCCGCCGGACAGCTGGTCGGGGCGGCGCCCTTCCAGTCCGTCCAGGCCGAGCGGCGCGAACCAGCGGCGGGCGCGGGCCACGGCCTGCTCGCGCGGGGTGCCCTCCAGCATCAGCGGCAGGGCGACGTTCTCCTCGGCGGGCAGCCCCGGCAGCAGCCGGCCGAACCGGAAGACGAACCCGAACCGCTTGCGGCGCAGCGCGCTGAGCCTTTTCTCGCCCAGCCGGTCGATGCGTTCGCCGCGCAGCAGGACCCGGCCGTCGTCGGGGCGGGTGACGCCGGCCAGGGTGTGCAGCAGGGTCGACTTGCCGGACCCCGACGGGCCCGTGACGGCGAGGGAGGCGCGGGCCGCGACCTCGATGTCCACGCCGGACAGGGCGGTGGTGGAGCCGTACTTCTTGACGAGGCCGTGTCCGGCCAGGACGGTGCTCATGATCGCGTGCCGTGTCCTTTTCAGCGTGCGACGTCCAGGTCCCTTCCGGAGCAGGTGCGAGCTTCCCGCGTTCCATCACGTGCGCCTGATGTGCGGGGGGAGGGGCTGCACCCGAGGAAGTGGCCCCAGCCTCGCGCGCGGGCACCGGAGCGCGCCTCGGCCGTTCGGCCATGCTTCACACACGAGCCTCGGCCGTTCGGCCGGTGCCCATCACGGACCAAGAAGCGCCTCGCTGGCCATGGCAGCGCCTCGCCGCCCCGCGCACCGAGACACCCACCGGGCACCTCGCCGCGATGGCGGCCGAGTCAGCGCTTGACGCCCACCCCGCCGTACAGCGAGACGGGACCCTCGTCCTCCGCCTCCCCGTCCGCCGGGGGACGCCAGTCCTTCACGGACACGATGCCCGGCTCGACCAGCTCCAGCCCCTCGAAGAAGCGGCCCATCTCGGTGTGCGAACGGGCCACCAGCGTGACCCCGCTCGCCGCGTACGCCGCGATGCCCCGCCGTACGTTCTCCGGCTCGAAGTCGGCGGTCATCGCGGACAGCACCAGGCAGCTGCCCGGCGCCAGCGCGTCCACGAGGGTGTCCACCAGGTGGTGGGCGCCGTCCTCGTCGGCGATGAAGTGCAGCAGGGCGATGAGGGACAGCGCGACGGGACGGCCGAAGTCGAGGACGGCCGCGGCCCGTTCGAGGATCGTGTGCGGGTCGCGCGCGTCGGCCTGGAGGTACTCCGTCACGCCCTGAGGAGTGCCGCGCAGCAGCGCCTCGGCGTGGGCGAGGACGATCGGGTCGTTGTCCACGTAGACGATCCGCGCGTCCGGCGCCACGGACTGGGCGATCTGGTGCAGGTTGGGCTCGGTCGGGATGCCGGTGCCGATGTCGAGGAACTGGCGGATTCCCGCCTCCCGGGCCAGATGGCGCGTGGCGCGCTGCATGAACCGGCGGTTGCTGCGCGCGGCCCGCGGTGCCCCCGTGTCGATGGCCATGATCTGCTCACCGAGCCGCTCGTCGACCGGGTAGTTGTCCTTGCCGCCGAGGAACCAGTCGTACACCCGCGCGGGATGCGGTCGGGTGGTGTCGATCCGGTGAGCCACCGGCCCGGTCGCGGTCACGCGTGCTCCTCAGCTCGCTCCTCGGATTCCCCCTGCTCAACTGGGGGATGGGGAGCAGTCTGACATGATCACCCCGCCCGGCCGAGACACTCTTCGGCCACTTCCTTGTCCACCGCCGCCCGCACCAACGCGGCGGCGAGCACGGCCGGGTCGGTGTTCTTCGCCAGCTTCAGGAGCCGGTCGGGCGCCGTCGGCAGCTTCAGCCGCTCCGCACCCTGCAGGGCCTTGCGGTCCAGGTACGGGGCGGTCTCCGGCCAGACCCGCTGGGCCTCGCGCAGGAAGATGTCGGCGCCGGCCGGGCCCACGCCGGGGAACTCCTGGAGCAGGTGGCGCAGTTCGGAGACCTTGCCGTCGGCCTCCTTGCGCAGCCGCCGCAGATCGCCGCCCCAGCGTGCGAGCAGCAGCTCGGCGGCGTCGCCGAGCTGGGTGGCCGTACGCTCGTCGTAGCGCCGGTAGCCGCCCCGGCCGAGCGCGTCCACCCGTTCCTGCCAGTCGGCCTCGGCCATGCGGCGCGGATCGCGCAGCCCCGCCGCGTACAGTTCACGGGCGGTGGCCACGGCGATCGATCCGCGGATGCGGGCACTGAGCAGATGCGCCAGCACCAGCAGCCGGTACAGCGGCTGCGGGGTGTCCTTCAGCCGGATGCCCGCTTCCTCCGCGTACGTCTGCCCGTGCGCGCCGACGAGTTCCCGTAGGACGCGCTCGTCGCGGTTCACGGCCTACGCCTTCTACGGATCGTGGCCGAGCGTCATCAGCCGGTGCCGGAGCTTCGTGTCCTGGGCCTGCGGTTCGTTCTCGAGGTCCGTCTGCGCGGTGACCGTCTCCACGACCTTCCGCATGACACGGATGTCGTCGTCGGTGAGGTCGGTGCGCCGCTTCTGCAGGATCGCCAGGACGTGCTGCCCGGTGGGCGTGCCCGCCTCCTCGGGCAGCGGCTCCGCCTTCTCGTCGGCGTCCCGGACCCGCAGCCAGGCCGCCAGCTCCGCCGAGGTCATGTTCACCACGCGGTGGAAGTCCTCCCACAGCGCGTCGAGTTCGAGGGCGTCGGTCATCGAGTGCCCCTTCCGTACGTACGTGCGCGTCCGTCCCTCAGGCGCCGTCGCGGGGGAAGTTCTCGGCGTCGAACATCCACCGCTGCTTCTCCAGCTCGGCCGTGATGCCGATCAGCAGGTCCTGCGTGACCAGGTCGGACTTCTCCGTCGCGTCGATCCGCTCGCGCAGCCGCCCGATCGCCGCCTCCAGCGACTCCACCATCACCTGTACGACGTCCGAGTCGCGCAGCCAGCCGTCCTTGGGGGCGGGCAGGTGGAAGGCCTGGGCGATGGTCTCGGGACGGCCGTCCGGCGGCACGCCGAGCGCCGCGGCGCGTTCCGCCACCGTGTCGGCGTACGTACGTGCCGTGGAGACCACCTCGTCGAGCTGGAGGTGGATCGAGCGGAACCTCGGTCCCACGATGTTCCAGTGCGCCTGCTTCCCGATGAGCGAGAGTCCGAGCAGGTCGACCAGGGTGTCCTGCAGTGCCTCGCAGGTGACCCGGCGGGCCTCCTCGGGCAGGGTGCTCTTTACGACCGATGTCATAGAGCGCTTCTCCTTCTCGTGTCGTCCCTGGATGTACCGGCTCTGGAGGTGCGGAGCAGCTCTACGCGCTCCTCCTCGCAGGTCCCGCCCCAGACGCCCGACGCCTGTCCGCTGCTCAGCGCGAACGTCAGACAGTCGGTGGCGACCTGGCAGCGGGCGCACACGCGCTTGGCCGCGTCGATGTCGCGCAACGCCGGACCGCTGGTGCCCACGGGGAAGAACAGGTCGGGGTCCTCACCCACGCACGCCGCTCTCCGCAACCACTCCATGCGGGCGCGGGTGCCCCGGGCGAACCGGTGCAAACGCGGCGGCCCCAGGCATCCCTCAGTCCCCGAACACGGTGTCCAGGAAGTCTTTCAGATCCGCGAAGACGAGTTCCCTGTCGGTCTCGTTGAACACCTCGTGCCGCGCGCCCGGAAAGATCCGCACGGTCGCAGCACCGCCGCTCAGTTCCTCGACGCCCACCCGGCTCCCGGGCAGCGGCACCAGCCGGTCGTCGTCCCCGTGCAGCCACAGCACCGGGAGCCCGCCGACGTCGCCGCCCTTGGACACCGTCTGAAGGGTCCGCACGAACGCCTCCGCCGTGGGCCGCTTCATCGGCCCGTGCCACACCAGCGGATCCGCCGCGTACGCGGCCCCCACCGCCGGATCCCGGGAGAGCGCGGCCGGGCTGATCGGGACGTCGGGGATCTCGCCGTGGACCTCGGCGTGGGCGAGCAGCCGCCCGGGCGTCTCCCACTCGCCGAGCACCGGCCCGGACAGCACCAGCGCGGCGAGACCGGCGCCGTACCGCTGGGCGTAGCGGGCGGCGATCAGGCCGCCCATGGAGTGCCCGACCATCACCACCGGCAGTCCCGGATGCGCGCCCGCGGCCAGCTCGGCCACGGATCGCACGTCCGACACCACGTCCTCGAAGTCGTCGATCAGCACGCGCTCGCCCGCCGACTTCCCGTGGCCCATGTGGTCGGGCCCGTAGACGGCCGCGCCGTGCCCGGTGAGCACGTCCGCGAGCTCCTCGTACCGGCCCACGTGCTCCCCGTAGCCGTGCACGACGAGGGCGACGTACCGCGCTCGCTCGCGCGGCCACTCCCGGACGGTGATCGAGCCGCGGGTGCCGGCCAGGACGTGCTCGCGGGCGTCGGCCATGTCTCCTCCAACTGCGTCGGTGAAGGTCACCGGAGGATCTTCCCAGCGACCGGCCCGGCGGTCTATAGTCCGAAACTAGCGGTGCTAATTAACCGGTCAGGAGTTCCCTCGTGCGTCCCGTCCATTTCGCGGCCGCCCGCCGCACCCCCATCGGCAAACTCCGCGGAGCCCTGTCCTCGGTCCGCCCCGACGACCTCGCCGCGACCGTGATCCGCGGCCTGGTCGCCGACGTGCCCGCCCTCGATCCGGCCCGCGTCGACGACGTCTACTGGGGCGCCGCCAACCAGGCGGGCGAGGACAACCGCAACGTCGCCCGCATGGCCGCGCTGCTCGCCGGCCTGCCGGAGTCCGTGCCCGGCGCCACCGTCAACCGGCTGTGCGCCTCCGGTCTCGAGGCGGTGACGACGGCCGCCCGCACGATCGCCGCGGGCGAGGCCGACATCGTCGTCGCCGGCGGCTCCGAGTCGATGAGCCGCGCCCCCTTCGTGCTGCCCCGCCCCGACGAGGCCCTGCCGCATCGCATCGAGACCGCCGACACCCGGCTCGGCTGGCGCCTGGTCAACCCGGCGATGAAGGACCTGCACGGCCTGCTGTCCATGGGCGAGACGGCGGAGGAGGTCGCCGAGCGGTACGGCATCCCGCGCGAACGCCAGGACGAGTTCGCCCTGCGCAGCCACCGACTGGCCGCCCTGGCCCGCAAGAACGGCCACTTCGACGACGAACTCCTGCCCGTCACCCGGCCGGACGGCGTGGTCGTCGACACCGACGAGTGCGTCCGCGAGGACACCTCGTACGAGAAGCTCGCCAAGCTGAAGCCGGTCTTCCGCGAGGGCGGCACGGTCACCGCCGGCAACGCCTCGCCGATGAACGACGGCGCGGCGGGACTGCTCCTGGTCAGCGAGGAGGCCCTGAACGAGCTCGGCCTGGAGTCACTGGGCCGCTACGTCGCCGGTGCCTCCGCCGGTGTCCACCCGGACGTGATGGGCATCGGCCCGGTCCCGGCGACCCGCAAGGTGCTGGCCCGCGCCGAGTGGACGATCGCCGACCTCGAGGAGGCCGAGTTCAACGAGGCGTTCGCCGCCCAGGCCCTGGCCTGTATCGATCAGTTGGGCATCGATCCCGACCTGGTCAACCCCAGTGGCGGCGCGATCGCCCTCGGCCACCCACTCGGCTGCTCGGGCGCGCGCATCCTCACCACCCTGCTCCACCGGATGCGACGGACGGGCGCGGCACGGGGGCTGGCGACGATGTGCGTGGGCGTGGGGCAGGGGAGTGCGGTCCTGGTGGAACGGCACTAGAACCCCGGACTCCCACAAGCCCTGGACTCCCACAGAGCCCTGGACTCCCACAGAGCCCGGGGCTCCCACGGCGAGGGCCATCAGGCGAGACGGTCCTTACAGGCACCGGTTCCATGGCCATAGCATCGGTTCCCGCATGAACACGATGACGCTCTTGCACCTCACCGGCTGGGAGTTCGCCGCCCTCGCCTTCGCGGCTCTGCTCGTCGGCTTCTCCAAGACCGCGGTGAGCGGCGCCAACACGATCAGCCTCGCCATCTTCGCCGCGGTGCTGCCCGCCCGCGCCTCCACCGGTGTGCTGCTGCCGGTCCTGATCGCCGGGGACCTCCTCGCCGTCGCCACCTACCGGCGGCACGCCCACTGGCCCACGCTGTGGCGGCTGTTCCCGGCGGTGGCGGCGGGCGTGGTCGTCGGCACGGTGTTCCTGATGTGGGCGGACGACGCGATCGTACGGACCTCGATCGGGGCGATTCTGCTGCTCATGGCCGCAGTGACGGTGTGGCGGAGGCGGAGGGCCGAGGCGGAGGAGGACCCGGACGCGGTCGTCACGAGGGCGGGCCGCATCAAGGCCCGCTCGTACGGCGTCCTCGGCGGCTTCACCACCATGGTCGCCAACGCCGGCGGCCCGGTGATGTCCATGTACCTGCTGTCCGCGGGTTTCCGGAAGCTCGGCTTCCTGGGCACGTCGGCCTTCTTCTTCCTGATCGTCAACGTGTCGAAGCTGCCGTTCAGCGCGGGCCTCGGCCTGATCGACGCACGCTCGCTGCTCCTCGACGCGGCGCTCGTGGTCTTCGTCGTGCCCGGTGCGTTGTTCGGCACATGGGCCGTGAACAGGATCAACCAGCGCCTGTTCGAGCAGCTGGTCATCGCGGCGACGGTGGTGGGCGGCGTTCAGCTACTGGTGCGTTGAGCCTCGCAGCAGCGCCGGGAAGCCGGCGAACGAGTCGATCACGTGGTCGGGGCTGTCACGCGCCGCCCGGTGCGTCTTTGGCAGGTACTTGCCCGTCTTGACCAGGACGCCGGTGACACCGGCCAGTTGAGCCGCCAGCACGTCGGACTCGATGTCGTCCCCCACCATCACCGCCTCGCCGGCATCGACTCCCAGACGGGCCAGCGCCGCCTCGAAGAACGCCCGCGACGGTTTGCCGGTGATCTCCGCCTCGGTACGGGCGGCCTGCTCCAGGCCGGCCAGGAACGCACCGGAGTCCAGCTGCAGCCCGTCGTCCGTACGCCAGTACAGATTGCGGTGCATCGCCACCAGCCGGGCCCCGCGCTGCAGATGCCCGAAGGCGTGGTTGAGCGCCGCGTAGCCGAACTCGGGGCCGGCCCCGCCGACGAGGACGACATCCGGCACGGGGTCGGTGTCCATCACGTCCACGACGGTGACACCGTCCAGGTCTTCCGCGATGTCGCCGCTGTTCAGCAGGGCGCACCGGGCGCCCGGACTGTGCTCGGCGAGGTACGCGGCGGTGGCGGCGGGCGCGGTCAGGATGTCCTCGGCCGACACCGGGAAGCCCACGTCGGCCAGCGTCTCGGCGATCGACACCCGCGTCCGGGACGTCGTGTTGGTGACCAGGGTGACCCCGACCCCGGTCTCCCGCACCTTCCGCAGCGCGTCGACCGCCCCTGGCAGGGGCCGCCAGGAGACGGTGAGCACCCCGTCGATGTCGATGAGCACGCCACGCACGGACTCCATGTCTGGACGATAGCCATCCCGCCCGGCCCTCGCCCCCCGCAGACCCGTCAGGACGCTCCGGCCCGGGGCGACGGCACCCGCGGACCCCGTCCGGCCGGGCGCCCGCCCACGCCCCGTACGCTCATCGCCATGCCCCCGTCCCTGGCTCCGACCCGGCACATCCTCGTCCTCGGCGGCACCGCCGAGGCCCGTGAACTGGCCGCCGTGCTGGCGGCCCGCCCCGGTGTCCGCGTCACCACATCACTCGCGGGGCGCGTGGCACGGCCGGGGGCACTCGACGGGGACGTGCGCGTCGGCGGCTTCGGCGGGGCCGAGGGACTGGCCGCCTGGCTGCGTGAGCAGCGCGTGGACGCCCTCGTCGACGCCACGCACCCCTTCGCCGAGGCGATCACGGCGAACGCGGCGCGGGCCGCGGCGCTGACCGGTGTACCCGCGGTGGTCCTGCGGCGCCCCGGCTGGTGGCCCGGCCCTCGCGACCGCTGGCACCCGGTGCCGTCCCTGGACGCGGCGGCCGGCCTTCTGCCGCGCCTCGGCCGCCGGGTCTTCCTCACCACGGGCCGCCGCGGACTGGCCGCCTTCGCGCACCTCACGGACCTCCACTTCGTCGCACGATCCGTGGAACCCCCCGAGCCGCCCATGCCCCCGGACACGCACGTGGTGCTGGCGCGCGGACCGTTCACCGTCACGGACGAATCGGCCCTGCTGCGCGAGCACCGCGTCGACGTCCTCGTGACAAAGGACAGCGGGGGAGAGGCCACGGCAGCCAAACTCACGGCGGCCCGTGACCTCGGCCTGCCGGTCGTGGTCGTACGGCGCCCGCCGCTGCCGGCGGGGGTGACGGCGGTGCCCGACGTGGCCGGGGTCCTGGAGCGGCTGGGCCTTACGCGGGGATGACGGACGCGCGGACGCGGTCGATCGCGCGGAGCACCTCGCCCCGGTTCTTGGCGCTCTTGATCCAGGCCGGGAGCCGGGCGACCAGCGTCATCTTCTGGCCGGTGTCGTACCAGGGCGCCCGCTCGCGCAGGTCCGCGGCGACGAACCGCCGGATCAGGTCGAGATGCGCGAGGTTGTAGGCCCAGATCCGGCCGTGGCGCGTCTCCGTCTGCAGCCAGAGAGGCAGACGGAAGTACGGATCCGTGGCGAGCCCGGCGGATCGGCCCCAGGGGGCCGGAGCCGGCCCTGCCGTACTCCTGGACAGGCCACAGCCACGGCAGACGACGCGCTTGGTGTCGCGGGACGGGCTGCCGGCCTCCCGGCCCGGGGCGTGCCGCCGCTCGACATGGGCGATGGCCGCGCAGCGCGGACAGCGCACCAGCGAGGAGTAGCTGAACTCGTAGGCGCAGCCGCGGGGGTCACGGAAGCGGATCGGAGCAGGGGACATGGCGCCAGTGTGGCAGCGGGCCGGCGCCGGCGGCATCCGGTTTCCGCGGGCCGCGCTCGTGGCCGACTCAGCCCCGGCCGACCCGCCCGGCTGCACCTGGCAGGACCCGGTGTTCTCCCGCCCTGCCGACAGCCTCACCGCTCCTTCGGGTTCCGCCGCAGCAGATACGTGTCCATGATCCAGCCCTTGCGCTCCCGGGCCTCGGCTCGCAGCCGCTCGATACGCGGCGCGGCCTCGGCGATCGGCCCGCAGACCAGGATCTCGTCCGGGGTTCCTATGTACGCGCCCCAGTAGATGTCGATGTCCTGGTCGGCGTACTTCCGGAAGGTCTGGTGGGCGTCGAGCATCACCACCACGTCGTCCACGTCTTCCGGGAAGCCCTCGGCGAGCCGCCGGCCGGTGGTGATCTGCACGGGCCTCGCGACCCGGTTCAGCCCGGTCCGATGCCGGGCGACGAGCGCGGAGACGCTGCTGATGCCCGGCACGACGTCGTACTCGAAGGCCACGGCCCTGCGGCCGAGCACCTCCTCCAGAATTCCGATGGTGCTGTCGTACAGCGACGGATCCCCCCACACCAGGAACGCCCCGGTCTCCTCCTCGCCCAGTTCCTCGGCGATCAGCCGCTCGTAGATGTCCGCGCGAGCGCTGCGCCAGTCCCCGACGGCGGGGGAGTAGGCCGAGCCGCCGGCCCTCCGGTCCCGTTCCGGGTCGCGTGCCTCGACGACCCGGTACGACCCCTCCGGTATGTGCGCGTCGAGCATGTCCCGGCGGAGCTGGGTGAGATCCGCCTTCACCTCGCCCTTGTCGAGGATGAAGAACACGTCCGTGCTCCGCAGCGCCCTGACCGCCTGCAGGGTCAGCTGGTCGGGGTCGCCCGCGCCGATACCGATGACATGAATCTTTCGCACGCCGACGAGTCTGCCGCACGCCACTGACAACGCGTGCACCGCGTCCCCGACCTCACGGGTCAGTACACCTGGACGTGCCCTAGCCGCGCAGCCGCGGCCCCTGGGCCCCCGCGTCCACGGGCCCCCCGCTCCGCTCGACGTCCCCCGCCAGGTCCCGTGCCCAGGCGACCACCCCGGCCAGATCGATGCCGTACGGACGCCACCGCCCGGACCCCGAGCCCCACTCCTCGACCGAGCCCGCCCCGCGCCGCAGCAGCCGTGCGCCGCCCGTGACGTTCCCCCGTGCCGCGTGGGTGAGCCCCACGGCGAGCTGGGCGAGCCCCCGCCACAGCTCCCGCTCCTCCTCCGGCCCGGACTTCCACGCGTCTTCGAACACCTCGTGCGCGTGGAACGGCTTCCCCTCGTCCAGCAGCCGCTGCGCCTCGGCGACGGTCTCCTCCGGGGTGCGTACGACGCCCTCCGGTTGCCGGGGCACGCCGTCCGCGCCGTACGGCAGGGGCCGCCCGAGCCCGTCCCGCGGCCGGGCGCTGCGCGCCCGCCCCTCGTTGTCCCGGTCTCGTGCACTGGCCGGCCGGCCCGACGGTGTACTGCCCATGCTGCCCATACGCCGATTGTCGCGCGGCGGGGTCCCCTTTCGGTGCGGCCGGGGGTGTGGGGTAAAGTGCTTTTCGCGCGATCACGCGGCTCACCGCCGCACCGCGCACCGGGACGTGGCGCAGCTTGGTAGCGCACTTGACTGGGGGTCAAGGGGTCGCAGGTTCAAATCCTGTCGTCCCGACGGTGTGAAGGGCCCGGCAGACGGATGTCTGCCGGGCCCTTTCATGTACCCGTTTCCCGGCCGCACGGCTCCCCCTGCCCCTGGCCACTGCCTCCCCGGGCCGTGCTCCGCTCAACGGCCCGTGGCCTCTCACGGTGCTTCGACCAGCGGCGGCTCCCCGCGCGGCAGCGTCAGCGCGCCGCGGAGCGCGGCGGCCGCGTCCGCGCCGATGCGCTCGGCCAGCACCTCCTCGATCAGGGCGAGCGTCGCCTGTGCCCGCCGGTGCGCGCGGGCGCCCTCGGGGGTGATACGGATCAGGCGGCTGCGGGCCGACGAGGGGTCCGGAACCTGCTCCAGCAGGCCCATGGCCAGCAGCCCGTGCACCGCCTGGTGGGCCGTCTGCCGGGTGACGCCCAGGCGGCGCGCGAGTTCGGCCACCGTGGTGCCCTCCGCGTCCAGCAGGGCGAAGACCTGGCCCTGCGCGCTGGTCAGCGGCTGCTCACCGGCCGCTCGCATGCTCGCCATCAGCGCGTCGTCGAACCAGCGCTTGGCGCCGGCCAGCAGCAGGGGCAGGTTCTGTACGGATTCCGTCATGACTCCTCGGGCTCCTCGGGCCCTGAGCATACGGGCGGCTGCCTCCCCCACGAGCCCTGCCTGATGCCTCGCACAGTGCCTTGCCATGATCCGGGTGTCAGGTAACCTGACGCAAACCCAAAATGTCAGGCGGCCTGACAGGTCGGGCGAGGCGGTTGGCACTCGAACGGCACCCCGCCCGGCATCACGGCCCAGTCGGAGGCTTCCTTGACCATCGAATTCGCCCGCCGCGCCCACTCCCTCATCCCCGCCGAGCCGGGCACGCCGTACTTCATCGAGAAGGGCATGGGCGACCGCGCCCACCTCTTCGGCGACCTGATCACCGTCTACGCGGGCGGCCCGCAGACCGAGAACACCTTCAACTTCTTCACCTGCGAGGGGCCCAAGGGCGACATCATCCCGGCCCACCTGCATCGGGACACGTCCGAGGTCTTCTACGTCACGCAGGGCGCCGTACGACTCTTCGTCGAGGACCTGGAAGGGGAGCAGCAGGAGAAGCTGCTGACCGCGGGTGACTTCGGCTTCGTGCCGAAGAACTGCCCGCACGCCTACCGCATCGAGCGCCACCACAGCCAGATCGTCGGCGTGGCCGCCGGCCCCGGGGGCACCTTCGAGCGGTTCTTCGAGTCCCTGGGCACCCCCACCGGCGAACTCGGCCTGCCGCAGCGCCCGTTCGTGCCCGCGCCGGAGAAGTTCGGGACCGTACCGCAGCGGTACGACGTGACCTTCCTGCCGGACCAGCGGTGGCGCACGGCCGACCCCGCCTGACCGGCGGGTCCTGGCCCCCGCCCCGGCAAGGGCGAGCGACACCGGACGGCCCGGAATGGTAGAAGCGGGCATGACCACCTTGCCCCTTTCCCCCTCCCGTCAGGCCGGTGCCCGATGACCGCCGGCATCGACACCCCCGACCGCCGGGGCCGCACCGGGCTCGACCGCACCGGCCGGGACCTGACCGGCAACCCCCGCGTGAAGGTGCGGGACGTGAAACTCCTGTCCAGCCACTGGTACGTCGAGCGGACCACGACCTTCGACTTCCAGCACGCCGACGGCACCTGGAGCACCCAGGAGCGCGAGACGCACGATCGCGGCAACGGCGCCACCATGCTGCTGTACGACGCCGAGCGCGAAACGGTGCTGCTCACCCGCCAGTTCCGCTTTCCCGTCCACGTCAACGGGCATCCCGACGGCATGCTGATCGAGACGCCGGGCGGTCTGCTCGACGACGAGGACGAGCACCCGGAGATCGCCGTGCGCCGGGAGGTGACGGAGGAGACCGGGCACACCATCGGCGAGATCCGGCACGTCTTCGACGTCTACATGAGCCCCGGCTCGGTCACCGAACGCGTCAGCTTCTACGCCGCCGCCTACGGCCCTTCGACCCGCACCCACGAAGGCGGCGGCCTGGACGAGGAGGGCGAGGACATCGAGATCCTGGAACTGCCCTTCCGCAAAGCCCTGGAGATGATCCGCACCGGGGAGATCGCCGACGCGAAGACCATCATGCTGCTCCAGTGGGCGGCGCTGGAGGGACCGTTCGCCAGCGGATCGCGAAAGCCCTTGACTTGAAGCGCACTTCAAGCTGAAGACTCCCGTTCGTGCCCCGAAGGCGGGGTATGAACGGGAGGGAACACCATGAAGTACCGCACGATCGGCACCGATCCGCACACCCGACGCGAGGTGAGCGCCCTCGCGCTCGGCGCGATGCTGTTCGGGTCGGTGACGGACGAGAAGACCTCCTTCGCCGTGCTCGACCGCTATGTCGAGGCCGGCGGAACCTTCGTCGACACGTCCGACAACTACGCCTTCTGGACCGACGGCAGCCAGGGCGGCCACAGCGAGGAACTGCTCGGACGCTGGCGCCGCAGCCGCGGCATCCGCGACGAGATCGTCATCGCCACCAAGCTCGGCGCCCGCCCCCTGGCCCCCGGCACCAGCTACCTCGACAACGCGGAGGGCCTGTCGGCGAAGGTGATCCGCGAGTCGGCCGAGCGCAGCCGGGAACGGCTCGGCGTGGACCGCCTGGATCTCCTCTACGCGCACATCGAGGACCACACCGTGCCCCTCCAGGAGACCGTGGAGGGTTTCGGCGCCCTGGTCGCCGAGGGCACGGTCGGCCTGCTCGGCGTGAGCAATCACGCCGTCTGGCGCGTGGAGCGCGCCCGCGCGACGGCCGCCGCGGCCGGACTGCCCGGCTACGAGGTGCTCCAGTACGCCCACAGCCACCTGCGCCCCCGCACCGATGTGCCCGACGCCCTGTTCCCCGACGGCAGCCTCGGCCACGCCGGTCCCGAACTGTTCAGCTACCTGCGCGCCGAGCCCGGCCTCACCCCGGTCGCCTACTCACCGCTGCTGAAGGGCGCCTACACCCGTCCCGGCCGACTCCCCTCGGACTTCGACCACCCGGGCACCCCCGCCCGGCTGGAGGTGCTGCGCGAGGTGGCCCGGGAGACCGGCGCGACGGTCAACCAGGTGGTGCTGGCGTGGCAGATCGGCGCCGACCTGCCGATCATCCCGTTGGTGGGGGCGTCCTCGGTGGCCCAGCTGGAGGAGAGCCTGGCCGCGGTGGACCTGGACCTGTCGGCGGAGCAGCGGGCGCGGCTGGACGCCGTGCACTGAGCCTGCCGGACTGTCCGGCCCGCGGCCGGTGCCGGTGGGATCGTGGAGGGGGACCCGGACACCCGGAGGGAGCGCCGGACATGATCACCCACCCCGCCGCCCACACCATACGGGCCACTCCCGAAGGCCTCCTGTGGGAGCCCAGCGAGCGCTGGGTGCGCGGCCGCGCGGGCGACGTCACCGTCGTCGACAGCCGGCATCCGGTCCTCGTCTGGGAACCCGGCGTCCCGGTACCGCTGTACGCCTTCCCACGCGAGGAGGTCCGTACCGACCTCCTTCGCCCGGCGCGGCACCCGCCCACCGGCACGCACACGGGATCGCGGATCTTCTACGACCTCGAGGCCGGCGGCGAGGTCCGGTGGAACGCGGCCTGGACGTTCCCCGCCGACGACCTGGCTGGGTACATCGCCTTCGAGTGGTTCCGGCGCGCCGACACCGGGCTCGACCACTGGTACGAGGAAGAGGAGGAGATCTTCGTTCATCCCCGCGACCCGCACAAACGCGTGGACGCGCTGCCGAGCAGCCGTCATGTGCGGGTCGAGATCGCTGGCACGGTCGTCGCGGAGAGCCGGAGCCCGGTCCTGCTCTTCGAGACCGGCCTGCCGACCCGGTACTACCTCCCCCGCGAGGACGTCCGCCTGGGCCTGTTCGTCCCCACCGACCACAGCACCGGATGCCCGTACAAGGGCACGGCACGCTACTGGACCTGGGGCGGCGCGGGCGACGTACCGCCGGACATCGTGTGGAGCTACCCGGAGCCGCTGCCCGCGGTGGCCGCGATCGAGGGCCGGGTCGCCTTCTACAACGAGGCGGTCGACATCGCCGTGGACGGCGAACGCCTGGAGCGCCCCGTCACGCCCTTCGGCGAGATGCTGAGACGGCGTGCCTGACCGTCTCGCTGTTCCCCTAGCCCCGCGCGAACCGGTCGAGCAGGGCGTCCAGTCCGGCCGCCAGGCCGTCGGGCCCAGCCTGCCCGACGAGTGAGGCGGCGGTCTTCCGGAGCGTCGGCAGTTCCTGGGCCGACAGGCGGTGCAGACCGAGGCGGAAGGCGGGATCGGGCTCGTCGGGGTTGTCCACCATGGGCCGCAGTTCCACGGACACGTAGCCGAGCAGCCAGGCGGTGAAGGCCCGGAAGACGGCGGCGGCGGTGGCCTCGTCGAACCCGGCCTGCCCCAGCAGGGTGAGTACACGCTCGTGGTCCCTGAGAACGGCTGCCGGTCGCCGTGCCAGCGGCACCGCCAGCATGCGCGTGGCGAGCAGCGGCACCGCCTGGGGATGGGCGAGGCAGACGTCGTACGTCGCCCGGGCGATCCGGTGGAGCTCGGCACGCCATGTGGGTCCCTCGGCCGTGGCGGTCGCCTCGGCCTCGGCGGTCAGGCGTTCTTCCAGTTGCAGGTAGAGGGCTTCGACCAAACCGTCCAGCAGCGCGTCCTTGCTCGATGCGTACCGGTAGAGCGCCATCGCCTCCACACCGAGCTCGGCACCCAGGCGGCGCATGCTCAGCGCCGACAGCCCCTCCCGGTCCACCAGCTCAAGCGCGCTCACCATCACCCGCTCACGACTCAGCCGCCCGTAGCGCCCCCGGTCGCTGGCGCGCCGTGCCGGTCGTTCCCCGTCGGCCATCGCTTCTCCTCCACGCTGGTGAACATCGCGAGCTGGCGAACTTGACAATACGACACGGGCCGCAGGACCTGTACATATACGACATAAACATGTGTCGTATACGGCGACCGTGCCGACCGTGCCGACCGCGCCGCGGCGATTCCCCGGTCGATCGATGCGGGACGCGGGGTGACGCCTGAGAAGCGCCTCCCCGAACGCCTTCGGCCATTTCTGGGCGGCTCGACGAACAGCATGATCGACGCGGTATCCGGGAGTCACCGATGACACACGACGGATCCTTGGCCCACACGGGCGTGTCATGGCCGATTTACGCCATTGTCGGCCTTATGGCGGTAGCAGGGGGGAGGTCTCAAGCGGCTGATCCACAGGCATCGAGGGCGGTAGATGACTGGTGTACGCGGCGCACCGGCGAAAGATTCCCTACTGGGAAGTGGCGCGGCATTTTCCGTACGTCTACATGAACAAGCTCGTCAACGCCTACTACGCGTGGAAGGCCTTGCTGGTGGAACTGATCCTTGTTCCGCTCGGGCCGTCCAACGGCCTTGTCATGTATGAAATGGGAAGGCCCTGAGAGGGGCGATGACCTCGCTGCCGCGAACCCGCGGCTTCGTATCGGCCGCCGTCGGAGCGGGTCGGCGGTGGACGAATCACCCCCCTCACCACCTGTACGCCCATGTCCACATCGATGGAGCGATATGTCGTCTGGGGAGAACACCAGGCGGTGCGGGCGTGCACGACGTGGACGGTCTGCCCGGCCGTGAAGGCGCCTTCCTCGCGTGTTCCCTGTGGTACGCGGAGGCCCTCGCTGCCACCGGGCAGACCGGTGAGGCCCGCCGGACCTTCGAGCGGGTCCTCGCCGCCCGCAACGACGTCGGACTGCTGTCGGAGCAGTGGGATCCGGACACCGGACGCCAACTGGGCAACACGCCTCAGGCGTTCAGCCACCTGACCTTGGTCGAGACGGCGTTCGCCGTGTCATCGGCACTGTCCCGCAGCCCCGGGGATCGGAAGGCGTGGGATCGACGTCGATGCGCGTCGCCTCAAGGTGATCGGTCAGGGGCGTGAACACCTCCCAAGCGCCGTGTCTGGGACTGCCGCAGCAAGCGGCCGACCTGCTGTGGTCATCGGCATGGCCGGGAATGCAGTCCCGTCAACTGCGCCGAGTCACCCCGCGTCGGTGCGGGTCAAGCCCTGGAGGGAGAGAGACCGTCGAGGCGGCGAGCAGGGCCGCTTCGCACGGCACCCCGTGGCCCGCCGAGGCACCAGCCGCGTCGACCACCCACCCGGACCTGGCGCAGGCCAGCGCCACCCCGTCGGAAAGGCCCGAGACGATCCAGGTGATGCTCCCGGTGAGCTGGGCGGGCGGCGCCAGGTGGCTCACCAGCTCCATCGTGATGATCAGGGTCGGCGCGATGGACATGCCCGCCAGGAAGAGCATCCCCGTCAGCGCCGCGAGACCCGGCGCGAACAACAGCGGTTCGGTCGTCACCGCCATCGTGCAGACGCTGACCAGCACGCGCCGCGTGTTCGCCCCCGACTCGGCCTGTTGGTGCTGACGGTGACGTCCGTGGTGGCCATGACGGTCGACCAGCCGGGAGAGCTGCGGGCCGATCAGCGCGGTGGCGAACGCCTGTGTGGCGGAGACCGAGCCGGCGAGGAGTACTCACCGCCGAGTTGCGACAGTGGTGGCGACGCCGACGCCGAGCATCGACAGCCGAAGGCGTGAAATGAAGGCCGCGGCGGAGCAGAGCAGACCGCCTGCAGGAGAAAAGTTCCGGCGGTGATCGGAGAGCATGGAACTCAACGCTCCGTCAGGAGCCGATCGTCGCCGGACCGGGCCGGGTGGCCGGGCCGGTCTCCACGTCCTCCATTTTCACGCAAGGCGCCGCATCCCGCGACGCGACGCCGTATCTCTCCGTGCGCGTGCGGGAAATGGCGAGCCGAGTAAGCTGGATGAAGACACGTCGATGTCTCGGCGAGAAGGAGCCGCATACCGCCGCGCATACAGGCGACCGTGTATATCGGCGACCGTGTTCACAGGCGACCAGGACCGAGTCCCGGCCCCGAGAACCTGTCAGCCCGATTCCACGGGCTTCTCCGCCGTCGCCCGGTGCCGCTCGCCCAGCTCCATTCCCCGACCAGTGGGCCTCCGGAGGTGAATCGGGGTGCATGCGCGACTGCGCAGCCAGGCCGCGATGGCCGCGGTCAGCACATGCATCGTCGTGCTGACCGCGTTCTACTACACATTTCCGGAACAGCGGCTGATCTTCGTCGCCATTGGAGCGACCGGTGTCACCGGTATCATCCTGGGCGTCTTTCTCAACCACCCCGCGCATCGACTCCCCTGGCTGTTGCTCGCCGCAGGAAACCTCGCCTTCGCTGCGGGCCAGGCCGCCCAGATCATCCTCCTCCAGTTCTACGAGCAGAGCCCGTTTCCGTCGATCGCCGACGGCTTCTATCTCGCGGCATATCCGCTCTATGCGGCCGGACTGCAGGGCTTCGTCCGCTGGCGTACGAGTGGGCGCGACCGCGCGAGCCTCGTCGACGCGCTGACGCTGACCGTCGGCCTGGCACTGCTGTCGTGGCTCTTCCTGATCGAGCCGTACGCCCGCGTCGCCGGTCTCACCTGGGTGCAGAAGGCGTTCTCCATCGCCTATCCGCTCGGCGACATCCTCGTCCTGGCGATGCTGCTGCGCCTGCTCGCCGGCCGTGGCGGCAAGAGTCCCTCGCTCGTGCTGCTCACTGTGGGCACCCTCGGCCTGCTCACCGCGGACGTGGCCTACGGCCTGATACAGCTGAACGGAACCTGGCGCACGGGAACCGCGGTCGATCTCGGTTGGGCCGTGCTGTACGGCGCCTGGGCGGCCGCCGCGCTGCATCCGTCCATGCGCTCGCTGACCCGGCCGGCGGCATGGCGCGCCGAGACCGGCATGGGCCGGCTGAGCCTGCTCACCCTGGCGTCGCTGATCGCGCCGGCCATCCTCCTGATGGCGGCGGTGCGCGGCGTGAGCACCAACATCGGCGTGATCGGGGTGTTCTCCGCGGTGCTCTTCGTCCTCGTGCTCTATCGCCTGGCGGGCGTGGCGGCGACCCACCGGCAGGCGGTCGGTCGGGAGAAGGTGCTGCGCATCGCGGTGTCGTCGCTGGGCGGAGCGGGCGATCCGCGGGATGTGGCCGCCGCCGTCCACACGGCGGTGACGGAGCTCATGCCGCATGGCCCGCCGCGTTCCGCGCTGCTCACCGTGCCGGACAACACGCTGTGGGTGAACGGGGATCACGGCGGTGTACGGGGGCCCCTGTCCGCCCGGGGGACCGCGGCCGTCCGGGAACTGATGGCCTCCGGCGAGAGCCGCCTGGTGGCCCTCGACGGTGTGGGGCCCGCTCTTGCCGCCTGCCTCACGGGGGACCTGGACGAGGAGCCGACCCGCACCGGCCACGCGCTCGTCTGCCCGCTCACCTCGCAGGATCATCCCTCGGGCGAACCGCTGGTCGGGGCGCTGATCGTGGCCGGGGACGAGCAGGACCTGCTCGTGCTCCACGACACGCTGGCGACTCTCGCCGCCCAGGCCGCACTTGCCGTGGCGCGGATCGCCCTCGCCCAGGAGGTCAACCAGCGCAACAGCGAAGCGTACTTCCGCACGCTGGTGCAGAACGCCTCCGACGTCATCCTCATCCTCGACGACGACAACCGGGTCCGTTACGCCAGCCCGTCCGCCGCCCAGGTGCTCGGCGTTCCGGGTCTGGAGGGCACCCACCTCATCGATCTGGTGCCGCCGGAGGACAGCCGCGCGGTGGTCGAGACACTCGGCCGGATACGGAGCGGCGAGTACCAGAGCAGGCGCGAGCACTGGCGCATGATCCGCGCCGACCGGTCGTCCATCGAGGTCGAGGTGAGGTGGAGCGACCTGCGCGAGGAGGCGACCGTCGGTGGGGTGGTGCTCACCCTGCGGGACGTGACCGAACAGCGCAAGCTCGAACGCGAGCTCACTCACCAGGCGTTCCACGACTCGCTGACCGGCCTGGCCAACCGCGTGCTCTTCCAGGACCGGGTCAGCCACGCCCTGGTGCAGGCTCAGCGCGACGGCACGGTGGTCGGCGTGCTCTTCATCGACGTGGACGACTTCAAGGTCGTCAACGACATGCACGGCCACAGCGTGGGCGACGAACTCCTGGTCGCCCTGTCGCTCCGCCTGCAGACCGCCGTCCGTGCCTCCGACACCGCGGCGCGCATCGGCGGCGACGAGTTCGCACTGCTGGTGGAGGGCTCCGTATCGCCGACGGGTGTGGAGCGGTTCACCGAGCACGTGATGGGCGTGTTCGCCGAGCCGTTCCGGCTCAGTGTGGGGCCGGTGAGCACGTACGCCAGCATCGGCGTCGCCACGACGGAGGACAGTATCGACTCGGTCGAACTGCTGACCCACGCCGATCTCGCGCTGTACGCGGCGAAGACCGCGGGCAAGCGCCAGTGGCGCCGCTACCACCCGGACCTGCAGAGGGGCATGGCCGAGCGTGCCACGTTGCAGGAGGGACTGGACAGTTCGTCGATCGAGACGTCGTTCATGGTGCTCTACCAGCCCATCGTGGAGCTGACCAGCGGTCGGATCACCGGCTTCGAGGCGCTCGTTCGCTGGCCCCACTCCACGCGCGGCATGGTGCTGCCCGAACAGTTCATCACGCTGGCCGAGGAGAGCGGCCAGATCGTTCCGCTCGGTGCCTGGGTGCTTGACCGGGCCGCGACCGATGCCGTCCGGTGGCAGGGCTCCCTGCGACGCGACAGGACGGCCAAGGGCAGCGAACCTTACGTCAGCGTGAATGTGTCGCCGCGTCAGTTCCGGGACGAGGAGTTCTATCAGGTGATCCGGCGCGCCCTGGATCTCTCCGGCATCGAACCGTCGTCTCTTGTACTGGAACTGACCGAGAGTGTGCTGATGTACAACGACGAACGTATCCTGGCTGAGATGAGTTCGCTCACCGATCTCGGGATCCGTATCGCGATCGACGATTTCGGAACAGGCTACTCGTCGCTGAGCTATCTGCGTGAGTTCCCGATCTCCATACTCAAGATCGACAAGTCGTTCATCCATGAACTCGGGCGCTCACCCGAACAGTACGCCTTGGTCGAGGGCATCACGCATCTCGCGGACACACTCGGCCTGACGGTGATCGCCGAAGGAGTGGAGGACGTGAGGCAGCAGGAGTTGCTGATCTCCATGGGCTGCCGGTTCGGCCAGGGGTACCTCTTCGCCGAGCCGGTCACCGCCGACGAGGCGGAGCACCTTGTCCTCGCGCCGCCGCTCGGCCGCCTGGCCGGAGTCCCCGGGGCGCCTCCGGCAGGGAAGCGGTGATGGCGGCGGCCCTCTGCCGTGCGGGGCGCAGGGCGTGCTCCGCGTCCGCAGGGCGCCGCGCGAGGCAGGAGACCCAAGGTGACGCAATGTGATCACCCGTCGCCGGAGTCGGCTGTGCTGTGCGTCGTGCTGCGCAACGAAGAGGAGCAGTACGCGATCTGGCCCGCCGATCATCGGATTCCAGCCGGGTGGCACAGGATCGGCGGACCGGCGTCCCCCGCGTGGTGCGGGAGTCTGGTCGATCGCCTGTGGACCGACATGCGCCCCGCGAGTGTCCGCGGCGAGCGGCGTCTCCCGGAACGCGGGCCGGGCACCGTGCCGGAGCTGGTCCGGGAGCGGGCGCGGCGTGCGCCGTCCGCTCTCGCGGTGCTCTCGGACGAGGGCCGGCTCAGCTACGCCGAGCTGACCGGCCACGCCGACCGGCTTGCCCGCGAGCTGCGGGAGTCGGGGGTCGACGCGGAATCCGTCGTTACCGTGTGCCTCGACCGCGTGCCCGAGTTGATCGTCGCGCTGCTGGCGGTGCTGAGCTCCGGCGGCGCGTTCCTGCCCCTCGACCCGGCGACTCCTCGGCAACGGATGGTCGCACTGGTCGCAGAGACCGGTTCACGCCTCATCCTCTCGAGCCGCGAGCACGCCGCCATGTTCTCCGGGTGCCAGGCTCGGATCGTCCACGCCGGGGAACCGGCCACGCAGGCGCCGCTGGACGGACCGGCGGCGGCACCGGCGCCACGGCCGGGGGACCTCGCCTACATCATCTACACATCCGGATCCACCGGCCCCCCCAAGGGAGTGATGATCACTCACGGGTCGCTGGCCCACTCCCTCACCGCGGTGGCCCGAACGTACGAACTGAGGCCGGGCGACCGGGTGCTGCACGCCGCGGCACTCGGCTTCGACACCTCCCTGGAGCAGATCTTCGCCACACTGATCAGCGGCGCGACACTCGTCCTCGCGGGAACAGGGACGTGGGCGCCCACCGACCTGCTGCACCGCCTCCCGGAACAGGCAATAACCGTCGCCGACCTGACCCCCGCCTACTGGCAGCGGATCGTCTCCGTCGCGGACCTGGGCGAGATCCTCGCGTCGCTCAGGCTCGTGATCGTCGGCGGCGAGATCGTCACCGCGAAGGACTGCCGCGCCCTTCTGCGCCGGATCCCCGGCGCGCGGCTCGTCAACGCCTACGGGCTCACCGAGACGACCATCACGTCCATGCTCTGCGACCTCGACGAGGAGGTGCTTGCCGCGCCGGACACCGCCGTCGCCCCGGTCGGCAGGCCCCTGGAGGGCAATCGCGTCCACGTGCTCGACGCCGACCTGCGCCCGGTGGCGCCGGGCGAGCGCGGAGAGATCTACATCGGCGGCCCGGGGCTGGCGCGCGGTGTCTGGCGGCACCCCGCCCTGACCGCACAGCAGTTCCTGCCCGACCCGCATGGCTCTGCGCCGGGGGACCGGATGTATCGCACCGGGGACCTGGGCCGCTGGCGCTCGGACGGCAACCTGGAAGTCGTGGGCCGGATCGACGACCAGATCAAGATCCGCGGGTTTCGGGTCGACCCGGCCGAGGTCGAGGCCGCGCTCGTCTCCCACCCGGAGATCGGCCAGGCGATGGTCGTGGCCCGGGCGCGCGACAGAGGCGACCGGGACCTCATCGCGTACTACACGCCGACGGCACCCCCGACCGGGGGAGAGGCGGCGCTGCGCACACGGCTGCGGTCGGCACTCGCCGAGATCCTGCCGGGCTACATGATCCCGGCAGCCTTCCACGCGGTGGAGCGGCTGCCCGTCACACCCAGCGGAAAGCTCGACCGCAGGGCCGTGCCGGAAGTCAGGACGCCGGCGAGGACGGCCGCCGCCGACGACCGTCCGGTGCAGCATGGGATGGCCCAGTTGTGGGGCCAGATCCTGGACGTGGACCACGTCCGTCCGGAGGACGACTTCTTCGAATTGGGCGGCAACTCGCTGCTGGCCATGGAGATGCTTGCCCGGACCCGCGTCATCTACGGCATCGGCATCACACAGATCCGTGACCTGACCCGTTCACTGCTGCGGCAGCCGACGCTCGCCGCGTTCGCCGAATCCGTGCGCCAGGCACGCGCCGGCACACTGGCCCACCCGGAGGGCGGGAGTGTCGACTTCGCCGCCGAGACCGACCGGCGCGTGCCGGCGGTAGGCCGTGACGCGCCGGCTCTGCACCCCCGGCACCCCGGCGACGTACTCCTCACCGGGGCGACGGGGTTCTGCGGCGCGCACATGATCGACGAGCTGCTGCGCAGGACGACGGGACGGATCCTCTGCCTGGTCAGAGCCTCCGACGAGCAGCACGCCATGGAGCGGATCCGCGCCAGCCACCAGCGGTACGTCCTCAGCGAGCTGTCCAGCGCGCGCATCCAGCCGGTCGTCGGCGACCTGGCCAGGCCCGGACTGGGGCTGCCTCCCGGCCGGTTCGAGGAGCTGGGGTCGACCATCGACGCCATCTACCACTTCGGCGGCCAGGTCAACTTCATCTACCCGTACCACGAGTTGCGTGCGGCCAACGTCGACGGAACATACGAGATCATCCGCCTCGCTGCCCGCCGGGCCGTCCCCGTCCACTTCACCTCCAGCATGGCGGTGCTCGCCGGATTCGGGCCGGCCGGGGTGCGCCAGGTGACGGAGCACACGCCGCTTCGCTTTCCTGAGTATCTGTCGGTGGGGTACGTGGAGACCAAATGGGTCGGCGAGGCGCTGCTGAAGAAGGCGTCCGAGGCGGGCCTGCCGGTCGTCGTCTACCGCCTGATGGACGTCACGGGCAGCAGCGGAACCGGCGTGATGAACACCGGCAGCGAGATGGCCGCCCTTTTCGGGTTCATCGCGCGGACCGGGCTGTGCCCCGACATCCGGCTGTCGCTGGACCTGCTGCCGGCCGACCTTCTCACCCGGGCGATCGGACACGTCTCCACCCGTCTTCCCGCTCGCGGCGAGGTCTACCACCTCACCAACCCCCGTCCCACGCTTCTGGGTTCGCTCGCCGAGCGCCTGCGTCAGCGGGGTTACCCGGTCCGGGAGATCCCCTACCCCGAGTGGACCGCCGCCGTGGTGAAGTACGCGGCCGGACACCCCTCCGACCCGCTGACCCCGTTCGTCCCGCTCTTCGTCGACCGGTGCCGCCACGCCGACATCACCGTGAGCGAGATGTACTTCCAGGGCGTGTTCCCGGAGTTCACCCGCACCAACGCCGAGCGGGCGCTGAGGGACGCCGGGATCGACATTCCGCCGGTGGACGCGGAGATGATGGACCGCTCCATCGACTTCCTCCAGCGGTCCGACTACGTCCGGCCGGTCAAGAGCGGCGGGCGGGGAGCGGCACGATGGTGAGCCGGTGCCGTGGCTGGGAGGCGCTGGACGTGCTGGAAGCGTCCCCCGACGGTCCGGTGGCCTTCTGCGCCGACCTCTCTCCCGACAGCCTCCTGGCGGCGTACCGCGCCGGCGTCTATCCCTTCCCGGCGTCCGACGAGTACACCCGCGCCTTCAACGAGGCGCTCTTCGCCGATCAGGTCCAGGAAGGCCGCATCCGGTTCGTGGGCGAGGACGCGGGGGAGGAAGCGGCCGATCCCTACGCCGTCTCCTGGTGGTCGCCCGACCCCAGGCCGGTGCTGCCCGTCACGGCCGCGCACCTCAGCCGGAGCCTCGCCCGGCGGCTGCGCAACCGGCTGCCGTGGTCGACCAGCCTGGACCGGCGCTTCGAGCAGGTCGTCCGCGAATGCCGTACCGGCCGCACCCCTTTGTGGCTCACCGACGAGCTGATCGCCGGCCTGATCCGCCTCCATGATCTGGGTCATGCCCATAGCGTCGAGGTCTGGGAGGACGGCGAGCTGGTCGGCGGCGTCTTCGGTGTCCAGGTCGGATCGGTCTTCAGCATGGACTCGATGTTCTTCCACCGCCCCGGCGCCTCGAGGGTCGCGGTGAGCGACCTCGCGGCGCGCTTCGCACAGGCCGGCGGCGAGTTGCTCGACGCGCAGCGGGACAGCCCGCACGTCCGCAGCCTCGGCGGCATTCTCATACCGCGAGAGCAGTACATGCGACACCTGCGCCGCACCGCGCGCGACAGTCTTCCGATGCCCACCGCCACCTTGCCGGCCCGCCGTCTCGCCCTGCGGGCGGAATCGCACTGACCCCGTCCTCGCGTTGCCGCTCGTCGCCGGACGCGGCCGCACCACGGTCGTTGGCGACCAGGCACGCCGCCTTCGTGCGGTGCCTGTCGCGGGCGTGTGCCACGGGCATGGGGCTCAGGGGTCCATGCACCATGGGCGTCCGGGCCGCTCACCGTGCAAGGATCCTCGGACGAACGCCTTGCGCTCAGGCACCGTCGTCGGAGGGACGGCGGCGGTCCTGGGGACGGGTGTACGGGTAAGGAGCCCGTTCGGTACGGCGACGGGCCGCGTGGCGCAGGACGAGCTCCCCCTCCTCCACCGTCATCGGCCGGGCGAACAGGTAGCCCTGTCCGAACCGGCAGCCGATGCTCGCCAGCAGATCCCGCTGTTCCTGCTCCTCGACACCCTCGGCGATCACCTGGAGCCCGAGCGTGTCGGCCAGGCGGACGATGCCCTCGACCAGGGCCATGTGCTGGGAGTCCCGCTGGACGTCGTCGATGAACGTCTTGTCGATCTTCAGTACGTCGATAGGGAAGTCCCGGAGATAGCGCAGTGAGGCGTAGCCGGTGCCGAAGTCGTCGATCGCGATGCGCACGCCGACATCCTTCAGCCCCTGGATGAGCGCGTCGATCTGATCGGTCCGCTGCATGAGCACCGACTCGGTGAGTTCCAGCTGCAGTGTGCCCGGGACCAGACCGGCGGTGTCGACGGCCCTGCAGACCTCGTCGAGGAAGCTCATGTCCCGCCACTGCCGGGCGGACACGTTCACGCTGAGGTACGGCGGCGCGGACAGACCGACGCGGCGCTGCAGCCGGGCGATGTCGGCCGTGGCATGGTGCAGCACCCAGGCGCCCAGCATCGAGATGTGCCCGGACTCCTCGGCCAGCGGGATGAACTGCCCCGGGGGGACCGGTCCGGTGGGCATGCGCGGCCAGCGGACCAGTGCCTCGAAACCCACCACCTCGCCCGCGGTGATGTCCACGACCGGCTGGTAGCGCAGGGCGAACTCTCCTCTGGAGATCGCTCCGACCATCTGCGCCCGGAGGTCGTGGCGCTCGACCATCCGCACGCGCTGCTGGGGCTGGAATCGGCGCCATTGCCGCTTCCCGGCGGCCTTGGCGGCATACAGCGCCAGATCGGCGAGCGCCAGGAGTTCCTCGGCGTCCGTGGTGTCCCGGGCCGTGGCCACGCCCACGCTGGCGGAGACGCTCACCGACTCCTGCGACACCTGGAAGGGCCGGCTCAGCATCTGGATCACCTGAGCGGCCAGCAGCTCGGCGTCGAGTGGCTGCTTGGCGTCCTCCATCAGCACGGCGAACTCGTCGCCGCCGAGCCGCGCCGCCGTGTCGGTCCGGCGCAGTGTCCCCGACAGGCGCGCCGCCACGGCGCACAGCAGCCGGTCGCCGACCGTGTGCCCGAGCGTGTCGTTCACGATCTTGAAGTCGTCCAGGTCGATGAAGAGCAGGCACGTGACCGCCGCCTCACGCCGGCCACGCAGCAGCGCGCGCTCGGTCCGCTCCAGCAGCAGCGTCCGGTTGGGCAGACCGGTCAGGGAGTCGTGGAAGGCGCGCTGCGTGAGCTCGTGCTCCAGCCGACGCTGCTCGGTGACGTCCCGCAGGGTGATGACCAGACCGCCTACAGTCCGGTCCTGCCGCAGGTCACGACAGCGCACCTCCACCTCGATGCGATCCGGGTCCCGTGCCACCCACCAGTGGTCGTGCGCTTCCTGCCGTCCGTCGTGCAGCAGGCTCGTCAGGGTGCGAATCACCCGGTCGCGCTCTTGGGGGTCCACCAGTGCCTGCAGTTCGGTCCCGATCAGATCGGCGCTGCCGAACACGGCGCGCGCGGACGGACTGGCGTAACGGACGGTCGTGTCGTCGTCGACGACGAGGATGACGTCCGAGGCGTTGTGCACCAGGGTGCGGAAGTATGCCTCGCTCTCCTTGCGGGTGACCTCCCGCCGCAGCGCGATGCGTTCCGCCGCCAGCCCCGCGTGAGAAGCCAGGATCTCGAGCGAGCCGCGCATCTCGGCGAGTCTTCGCTCGGGGCCGGCCGCCAGCAGCACGCCCGACGGCTTGCCGCCGGCCGGACGGTCGGGCTGCACCATGGGGCACACCAGGGCGGTCGGCAGGTCAGCGAGCTGTGCGGCGATGTCCGGCGCGAGCGAGGCGACGGGCACCATCGGGGTGCGCTGCCGGGCGAGGCCGCCCGGCCCGCTCTGTGCGGCCTCATCACCGTCCAGACGCGCGTACAGGTCCTGCGCGTCCTGAGCCGACAGGACCAGGGTCGCGTGCCGGACCTTCGGTCCGAACAGCGCGGTGACCGCCACGTCGCAGGCCTGTGCGACCTCCTCCGGCCAGAACGCCCCCACCAGGGACGCGGCCGCCGTGCGCAGTGCCTGTTCCCGCGCCACGGCCTTGCGGTGCGCCGCGACCATCACCGCGAGCCGCAGGATCACCAGCACGAACAGCACACCGGAGGACACCGCGAGCGCCGTCGCGTCGTGCACGCGCCCTACGCTCTCCTCGTGGACCAGCACCGCGGGCGGGATCAGTGTGGCCGCCGCGAGCAGCAGGAGCCGACGCCAGGGCGGAAGCAGGGACTGCGACTGGGACTCCGACGCGGTCAGCTCCGCCATGGAGGGGTGCAGCGCGGCCAGCCCCCAGGCCGTGCAGAAGACGATCCAGCCGGAGTCCAGGAGCGTGCCCCCCTGCCCCATCTCGTTGAGCCGCAGGATTCCGTAGGCGATGTCGAAGCAGAGCAGCGTGCCCGTGCCCAGGACGAGCAGCTGCACGGCGCGGTTGGGCCCGGATGCGGGGCTGGGAGCGAGGAGACGGACCAGCATCGCCAGCACCAGGACATCCCCCAGCGGGTAGGCGATGCTGATCGCGCGCTGCTGCCAGGTGAGGCCCTCGAGCCGGGCCAGCGGCTGCACGAGATAGACCCACACCGGCAGGGCGAGTCCGGCCGTGATGATCAGAGCGTCGAGCAGGCTGGACAGATCGCGGCCCGCCCAGCGGTAGCGCACCAGGCCGAACAGCCCCGCGATGAGGAGGGCGTACGCGGCTAGGTAGCTGGCGGCGGCCGGGGAGGGGAACGGGTTGGACGCGTGGAAGTGAGTGTCCTGCACGTTGTAGTAGGTGCCACCCGCGGCGAAGGCCAGCAGCCCGGCGGCGAGCACCCACCACGGCCAGCGGTGCGCCGACCGATGGACATGGACACCCGTCAGGACGGCGACCACGCCCGCAAGACCGATGACGGCCCACAACGGCGCACGCAGGTCCGGTACGGTCATGTACGCGGCGGTGATGGCCCCGACCAGCGCAATGTGGGCGGCCATCAGTCGGTGGGCCGGCAACAAGGGCAAGCACCCCGAATCGGTGGAGACCGAAATGCGCGGTACGCGCCGACTTGGGCTTCCTCTACCGATCGTAGGCATGACTGGCGCCGCGCCGCATGTCGTCCCGCCTGCCCGGCAGGCGGGACGACATGCCGCCTGCCCGGCAGGCGCGGAAGCGGGGCGCGCGGGCGCGGTTCAGCCCCCGGCGGGCACCGGTGACGGCCCGCCGTACGGGTCTCGCGCCGACGGCCGGGGGCCGTACGGTGGTGCTACTGCGCCTTCGTCGGCCGCCGGGCGGAGTCCGCGTAGCCGTGCGGGTTGAGCCGCTGGAAGCGCCAGGCGTCCCGGCACATGTCGGTGAGATCCCGCAGCGGCCGCCAGCCCCAGGCGCGCCGCAAGGCGGACGAGTCGGCGACGAGTTCGGCGACGTCGCCGGGGCGGCGGGGCGCGATCTCGTACGGAATGGATCTGCCGCAGGTCCGGGAGAACGCGCCGACGACGTCGAGGACCGAACTTCCGTAGCCGAGTCCGAGGTTGTACACGTGCATGCCGGGGGCGTCGGCCAAGTGGTCGAGGGCGACGCGGTGTGCCTCGACGGTGTCCATGACATGGAGGTAGTCGCGGATCGCGGTCCCGTCCGGTGTGGGGTAGTCCCCGCCGTACACGCTCAGCCGTTCCCGCCTGCCGATGGCCACCTGCGCCAGGTACGGCATCAGATTGTCGGGCGTGCCGCGCGGGTCCTCCCCGAGCAGTCCGCTGGGGTGGGCTCCGACCGGGTTGAAGTGCCGCAGGCACAGCACGGTGTACTCGGGCCGCCGACGGCAGACGTCGGCGAGGATCTGCTCACAGGCCCACTTGGAGGCCGCGTAGGGATTGGTGGGCCGGGCGGGGGTGGACTCGTCGAGGGGGCCGGCGCCCGCGTCGCCGTAGACGGAGCAGGACGAGGAGTACACGAGCTGGTGCACTGCGTGCTCGTGCATGGTCCGCAGCAGGGCCGTCATGCCGCCCACGTTCGTGTCGTAGTACTCGACGGGCATGGTCGTCGATCTGCTCACGGACTTGAGGGAGGCGAAGTGCATCACCGCGTCCACCGTGTGCCGGTCGAAGACGGCCGAGAGGGCCTGCCGGTCACGGATGTCCAGCTCGTAGACGGTTCCGGCGAAGCGGCCGGCGACCCGTTCCACCCGGGCCAAGACCTGTGGCGTGCTGTTGGAGTAGTCGTCGACGACGATCAACTCGTAACCGTGGTCGAGCAGTTCGACGCACGCGTGGCTGCCGATGAAGCCGGCTCCGCCGGTGATCAGGACTGTTGTCGGTGCGCTCACGGACCCGTCCCCGCCGTCGTATGCTTACGTCGTATACATACGACTGTGCTCCCCTGGTGCCCAGGAGTCAACGGGGAACCGTGGCACCACCGCGCCCGCCGCACGCCGGCGCGGAGAGCGTCAAGGCCTGACCAGGAGCTGGAAGTCGAACGCATACCGGGACGCCCGGTAGATGTGCGTCCCGTACTCCACCGGCCGCCCGGTGTCGTCGTACGCCGTGCGCTGCATGGTGAGCAGTGCGGCGCCCTCCTTCTCGTCGAGGCGGACGGCCTCCTCGGCGGTGGCCGAGCGGGCGCCGATGGTCTGGCGGGCGCTGTGCAGGGTGATTCCGGCGGAGCGCAGCATCCGGTACAGGCCGGTCGATTCCAGCCGGGCGCTGTCGAGGTCCAGCAGACCCGCCGGCAGGTAGTTGCACAGCAGGGCGACCGGCTGGCCGTGGGTGCAGCGCAGCCGCTCCAGGAGGGCGACCTCGCCGCCCTCCGCGACACCGAGGGCGGCCGCGACGTCGGCCGACGCGGGGACGGTCTCGTTGCGGACGACCTGGGTGGTCGGGCCCTGCCCGGCCGCCTCCAGGTCGTCGTAGAGGCTGCTCAGCTCCAGCGGGCGCTTGACCTGGCTGTGCACGACCTGCGTGCCCACCCCGCGCCGCCGGACCAGCAGCCCCTTGTCGACCAGGGACTGGATGGCCTGGCGGACGGTCGGGCGGGACAGGCCGAGGCGTACGGAGAGGTCGACCTCGTTGCCCAGGAGGTTGCCCGGGGCGAGGACGCCGTGCTCGATCGCCGCCTCCAGCTGCTGGGCGAGCTGGTAGTACAGCGGCACCGGACTGCCCCGGTCCAGGGCGAAGTCCAGCGTGCTGAGCGCGGGGGCGGTCCCGGCACGTGCGGGGTCACCGGTCTTCGCCATGGACGTACCTCCCAGTCGGACAGTCGGTCAGGAGTTGCTCGGGAAACCGAGGTTGATGCCCGCGTCGGCCGGGTCCGGCCAGCGCGTGGTGATGACCTTGCCCTGGGTGTAGAAGGCGATGCCGTCGTTGCCGTAGATGTGCAGGTCGCCGAAGAGGGAGTCCTTCCAGCCGCCGAAGGAGTGGTAGCCGACGGGCACCGGGATCGGCACGTTGACGCCGACCATGCCCGCCTTGACCTCCATCTGGAAGCGGCGGGCGGCGCCGCCGTCGCGGGTGAAGATGGCGGTGCCGTTGCCCCAGCGGGAGTCGTTGATCAGCTTGATGGCGTCGTCGTAGGTGTCCGCGCGTACGACGCACAGGACGGGGCCGAAGATCTCGTCCTGGTACGCGTCCGCCGTCAGCGGCACCTTGTCGAGCAGCGAGACGCCGAGGAAGAAGCCGTTCTCGTGACCCTCGACCGTGTAGCCGGTGCCGTCGACCACGACCTCGGCGCCCTGCTCCGCCGCGCTCGTCACGTACGACGCCACCTTGTCGCGGTGCTCGCGCGTGATCAGCGGGCCCATCTCGCTCGCCGGGTCGTCGCCGGGGCCGATGCGGAGGTTCTTCACGCGCTCGGCGATCTTGCCGACCAGTTCGTCGCCCGTGTCTCCGACCGCGACCACGACCGACACGGCCATGCAGCGCTCGCCCGCCGAGCCGTACGCCGCGTTGATCGCCTGGTCGGCGGCGAAGTCCAGGTCGGCGTCGGGCAGGACCAGCATGTGGTTCTTGGCGCCGCCCAGGGCCTGGACGCGCTTGCCGTGCTCGACCGCCTTGAGCTGGATGTACTTGGCGATCGGGGTCGAGCCGACGAAGGAGACCGCCTCGATGTCCGGGTGCTCCAGGATGCGGTCCACGGCCGTCTTGTCGCCCTGCACGATGTTCAGGACGCCGTCGGGCAGGCCCGCCTCGGCGGCCAGTTCGGCGAGGCGGTAGGAGGCCGACGGGTCCTTCTCGCTGGGCTTGAGGACGAAGGTGTTGCCGCACGCGATGGCCAGCGGGAACATCCACATCGGCACCATCGCCGGGAAGTTGAACGGCGTGATGCCGGCGACCACGCCGAGCGGCTGCCGGATCGAGGCGACGTCGACCCGGGTGGAGACCTGGGTGGACAGCTCGCCCTTGAGCTGGACGCTGATCCCGCAGGCCAGCTCCACGATCTCCATGCCGCGCGCGACCTCGCCGAGCGCGTCGGAGTGCACCTTGCCGTGCTCGGCGGTGATCAGCTCGGCGATCTCGTCGCGGTGGGCGTCCAGCAGCTCGCGGTACTTGAACAGGATCGCCGTGCGCTTGGCGAGCGAGGAGCTGCCCCAGCTGACGAAGGCGTCCTTGGCGGCGGCGACGGCCGCGTCCACCTCGTCGACGGTGGCGAACGCGACCTGCTTCTCCTGGGCGCCGGTGGCCGGGTTGTAGACCGGGCCGAAGCGGCCGGAGGTGCCCTCGACGGGCTTGCCGCCGATCCAGTGGTTGATGGTCTTCATGAGGGTGAAGGGCCTTTCGTGAGCGGGGAGTTCTACAGGTGGCGGCGGCGTGCGGCGACCTGGTGGTCGTACCGCTCGCGGGCCTCGACGGCCGCCTCGCGGGAGGCGACCTCGGCCACCGGCACGTCCCACCAGGCCTCGGCCGGGGGAGCGGTGGGGGCCGGGTCGGTCTCGACGTACACGCAGGTGGGGCGGTCGGAGGCGCGGGCCGTGGCCAGCGCCTCGCGCAGCTCGCGCACCGTCTTGGCGCGCAGCACGTCCATGCCGAGGCTGGCGGCGTTGGCGGCGAGGTCGACGGGCAGCGGGGCACCGGTGAAGGTGCCGTCGGCGGCCCGGTAGCGGTAGGCGGTGCCGAACCGCTCGCCGCCGGTCTCCTCCGACAGGCCGCCGATGGAGGCGTAGCCGTGGTTCTGGATCAGGACGATCTTGACCGGCAGGCCCTCCTGGACGGCCGTGACGATCTCCGTCGGCATCATCAGGTACGTGCCGTCGCCGACGAGGGACCAGACGGTGGTGCCCGGTGCCGCCTGCTGGACGCCGATCCCGGCCGGGATCTCGTAGCCCATGCAGGAGTAGCCGTACTCCAGGTGGTACTGGCGGGGGGAGCGGGAGCGCCACAGCTTGTGCAGGTCGCCGGGGAGCGAACCGGCCGCGTTGATGACCACGTCGTCCTCGCCCACGACCGCGTCCAGCGCGCCGAGCACCTGCGTCTGGGTCGGTACGGCGTTCTCGTCGTCGGCACGGTAGGCGGCCTCGACGACCTGCTCCCAGCGCTCCTTGCCGGCGCGGTACTCGGCCTCGTAGCCCTCGGCCACACGGTGCCCGGCCAGCGCCTCCGCCAGCTTTTCCAGGCCCGCCTTCGCGTCGCAGACCAGCGTCCGTGCCGCCAGCTTGTGGGCGTCGAAGGCGGTGATGTTGAGGTTCACGAACCGCACGCCCGGGTTCTGGAAGAGCGTGCCGGACGCCGTGGTGAAGTCCGTGTACCGGGTGCCGACGCCGATGACCAGGTCGGCGGTGCGGGCGATGTCGTCGCTGACCGCCGTGCCGGTGTGGCCGATGCCGCCGAGGTCGGCGGGGTGGTCGTACCGGAGCGATCCCTTGCCCGCCTGGGTGGAGGCGACCGGGATGCCGGTGGCCTCCACGAACGCCCTCAGCGCCTCCTCGGCCTCGCTGTGGTGGACGCCGCCGCCCGCGACGATCAGGGGGCGTTCGGCCGAGCGGATCGCCTCGACGGCCGCCGTCAGCTCCACCGGGTCCGGCGCGGGGCGTCGTACGTAC
This sequence comes from Streptomyces deserti, assembly GCF_054782695.1. Classification (NCBI taxonomy): domain Bacteria; kingdom Bacillati; phylum Actinomycetota; class Actinomycetes; order Kitasatosporales; family Streptomycetaceae; genus Streptomyces; species Streptomyces deserti. The sequence goes on along the minus strand of NZ_BAAGRZ010000002.1, from coordinate 149,896 downwards.
CAGACGCGCTCGGCGAAGAACTCCTCCGGCCAGTCGTACGCCTCGGCCTGCACGTCCTGGGGCAGGGCCAGGGTCACCGCACCGGTCTCGGCCGGGTCGGCGAGCACCCGCATGGCGTTCAGCGCCGACGGGATCAGCGCCTCGGGGCGGGTGACGCGGTCGAAGTAGCGGGAGACCGGGCGCAGGGTGTCGTTGACGGACACGTCGGCCTCGGTCGGGTGCTCCAGCTGCTGGAGCAGCGGGTCGGCGGTGTGCGTGGCGAAGTAGTCACCGGGGAGCAGGAGCACCGGCAGGCGGTTGATGGTGGCGAGGGCGGCGCCGGTGACCAGGTTGGTGGCGCCCGGGCCGATGGACGTCGTCACCGCCTGCGCGGACAGCCGGTTGAGCTGGCGGGCGTGGCCGACGGCCGCGTGCACCATGGACTGCTCGTTGCGGCCCTGGTGGTACGGCATCTCGTCCGCGTACTCGAGGAGCGCCTGGCCGATCCCGGCAACGTTGCCATGGCCGAAGATGCCCCAGGTCCCGGCGATCAGTCTGCGCCGGACGCTGTCCCGCTCGGTGTACTGGGCGGACAGGAACCGCACCAGCGCCTGGGCGGTCGTCAGTCGGCGGGTGGCGGGGCTCATGCGGACCTCTCGGGGGCGGTGTAGAGGGGGAGTCGGGGGTCGACGGGCTGGTCGGGCCAGGTGTCGCGGATCCAGGCGTGGTCGGGGTGGTCGCAGATCAGCCAGGCGCGCTCGGCCTCCGGGCCCGCCATGACGTTGAGGTAGTACATGTGGTGGCCGGGCGTGGCCATGGACGGCCCGTGCCAGCCGTCGGGGATGAGGACGACGTCGCCGTCGCGGACCTCGGCCAGGACGTCCGTGTCACGGCCGGGGCCGGACGGGGAGACCCGCTGGTAGCCGAGGCCGGGGATGCCGCCGTGAGCGGCGAACTCGAAGTAGTAGATCTCCTCGAGGACCGACTCCTCGCCGGGCCGGTGCTCGTCGTGCTTGTGCGGCGGGAAGGAGGACCAGTTGCCGCCCGGGGTGATGACCTCGACCGCGATGAGCTTGTCGCACTCGAAGACCCCGGCCGCGCCGAAGTTGTTGACCTGGCGGGAGCAGGTGCCGGTGCCGCGCAGTTCCACGGGGACGGACGAGGCCGGACCGTAGCGGGCGGGCAGGCGGCGGGAGCAGCGCGCGCCGGTCAGCGCGAAACGGCCGCCTGCGGCGGAGGTGACGGTCGCCCGGGCGTCGCGCGGCAGGTACGCGAAGTCGCTCACGCCGCTGAAGACGTCCGGGCGGCCCCGGAGCTCGAAGGTGTCCTGGCCGAAGTCGTCGGCGGCGGCGACCGCGCAGGCCCCGCTGAGCGACAGCACGATCCACTCGCTGTCGCCGGTGTCGAAGGTGTGCGTGCCGCCCGGCGGCAGTTCCAGGATCCGCAGGCTGGAGTAGCCCCAGCCGGCCTTCTCGGGCGTGATGTCGACGACGTAGGGGCCGCCGAGGGCCTTACCTGCGGGAAGGTGGTACGTCATGGTCTGCCTCTCCGATCACAACAGGCCGACGGCCGTGTCCACTGCCTGCTCCACGCTGCCCTCGGCCGGGTAGAGCAGCGACCGGCCGACCACCATGCCCTGGACGGTGGGCAGCCGCAGTGCCTTGCGCCAGCGCTCGTACGCGCCCTCCTGGTCCTCGCCGACCTCACCGCCGAGCAGCACGGTCGGCAGCGTGGAGGTCTCCAGCACCTCGGCCATGTCGTCGGGGTCCTCGGTGACGGGCAGCTTGAGCCAGGTGTAGGCGGAGGTGCCCCCGAGGCCCGAGGCGATGGCGATGGAGCGGGTGACGGCCTCGGCGGACAGGTCGTTGCGGACCCGGCCGTCCACGCGGCGGGAGATGAACGGCTCGACGAAGACCGGCAGCCGGCGCGCGGCCATGTCGTCGATGGCGCGGGCGGTGGACTCCAGGGTGGTCAGGGAGCCCGGGTCGGCGTAGTCGATGCGCACCAGCAGCTTGCCCGCGTCGAAGCCGAGGCGCTCGATGTCCTCGGCGCGGTGGCCGGTGAAGCGGTCGTCCATCTCGAAGGCGGCACCGGCCAGGCCGCCGCGGTTCATCGAGCCCATGACGACCTTGTTCTCCAGCACCCCGAGGAGCAGCAGGTCCTCCAGGATGTCGGCGGTGGCGAGCACCCCGTCGACACCGGGCCGGGACAGCGCGACGCACAGCCGCTCCAGCAGGTCGGCCCGGTTGGCCATGGCCAGGCGCCGGTCGCCGACGCCGAGGGCACCGCGTGCCGGGTGGTCGGCGGCCACGATCATCAGGCGGCCGCTGTCGCCGATCAGCGGGCGGCGCGCCCGGCGCGCGGCCGCCTCGGCGACCGCCTCGGGATTCCGGGCCCGGACCGCGGTGAGGTCGGCAATGCTGAGGTTCAAGTCAGGCTCCGTTCGGGGTTGGCTTCGTCGGCCCGGGGTGCGGGGACGGTTCACGTCGGCCAGGGGTGCGGGGACGGTTCACGTCGGCCAGGGGTGCGGGGACGGTTCACGTCGGCCCGGGTACGGGGACGGTTCACATCGGCCCGGATACGGGGACGGCTCAGCTCAGCCCCGGTGCGGGGACGGTTCACGTCGGCCCGGGTGCGGGGACGGCTCACGTCACACCGCCGCACTCGGCGACGAGGCCCGTGCGAGGAGGTCGTCCACCTCGGACTCGGTCGGCATCGCGGAGGAGCAGGCGAGGCGGGAGGCGACGAGGGCGCCGGCGGCGTTGGCGTACCGCATGGTCCTCTCCAGTTCCCAGCCGGACAGCAGACCGTGGCAGAGCGAGCCGCCGAAGGCGTCGCCCGCGCCGAGGCCGTTGACCACCTCGACCGGCACCGGCGGCACCTCGGCCCGGGTGCCGTCGCGGTGCACGGCGAGCACGCCCTTCGGCCCCTGCTTGACGACCGCCAGCTCGACGCCCGCCTCCAGCAGCGCCTCGGCGCACGCCTGCGGTTCGCGTACGCCGGTGGCGACCTCGCACTCGTCGAGGTTGCCGACCGCGACGGTGGCGTGGCGCAGCGCCTCGCGGTAGTAGGGGCGGGCCTCCTCCGGGTCGCGCCAGAACATCGGGCGCCAGTCGAGGTCGAAGACCGTGGTGCCCGCCTTGTCGCGTGCCTTGAGCGCGGCGAGCGTGGCGGAGCGGCTCGGCTCCTCGCTCAGGCCTGTGCCGGTGATCCAGAAGATGCGGGCCCCGCGGATGGCGAAGAAGTCCAGCTCGTCGGTGTGGATCTCCAGGTCCGGGGCCTTGGGCCGGCGGTAGAAGTAGAGCGGGAAGTCGTCCGGCGGGAAGATCTCGCAGAACGTGATCGGGGTCGGGTACGCCTCGACAGGGGTGACCCAGCGGTCGTCGACCCCGAAGTCCTTCAGTGCCTGGTGCAGATAGGCGCCGAAGGGGTCGTCGCCGGTGCGGGTGATCACCGCGGTGGAGCGGCCGAGACGGGCGGCCGCGACCGCCACGTTGGCGGCCGAACCGCCGAGGAACTTCCCGAACGTCTCCACCTGCGTCAGGGGCACGCCCGTCTGCAGAGGGTAAAGGTCGACCCCGATGCGGCCCATCGTGATCAGGTCGAAGTACTGTGCTGAGTCGGCCATGCGCGACGCTCCTCGAGCTGGTGGGGATGCGGGTCCCAGGGCGCCCTGACACCGTGGGGACGGGGACTCCAGGGACCTGCCGCCTCCCAGGTGTAGGTCTCGGAGGGCGGCGATGTCAATAGTTTGTACTTACATTCGGACCTGCTTGTGAAATGATGTCTTAACAAAGTATTGACAGCGGGCGCGCCAGGGACTTGGATCCCGTCCCAGCGCAACAGCCGTTTTTTCGGCGCATGACCCGGACTCCCGAGGCTCCGGGCCCCGGACCTCGGATCCCCCCTTTCCCCCGCAAAGCACAGTGAGGTGCCAGGAAAGATGGACCGCTCTTCTCACCCCCGCTCCCGCAGAATCGCACCCTTCGTCGCGGTGGCCGCGGCAGCCGCCCTGACCCTCGCCGGCTGCTCCAGCAGCTCTGGGGGCAAGAAGTCGGAGGAAGGCGCGGCGAACGCCTCCGCGGGCAAGGCCACCACCCCCCGCATGACGGTCGCCCTCGTCACCCACCAGGCGCCCGGCGACACCTTCTGGGACACCGTCCGCAAGGGTGCCGAGGCGGCGGCCGCGAAGGACAACATCAAGCTGATCTACTCGGCCGACCCGAACGCGGGCAACCAGGCCAACCTGGTGCAGAACGCGATCGACCAGAAGGTCGACGGCATCGCGGTCACCCTGGCCAAGCCGGACGCCCTCAAGAGCGTGATCGGCAAGGCGGAGCAGGCGGGGATACCCGTCGTCGGCCTCAACTCCGGCCTGAGCGACTGGAAGAACCTCAACCTGCTGGAGTTCTTCGGCCAGGACGAGACCGTGGCCGGTGAGGCCTTCGGCAAGAAGCTGAACGAGGTCGGCGCCAAGCACGCCCTCTGCGTCATCCAGGAGCAGGGCAACGTCGGCCTCACCCAGCGCTGCGACGGGGTGGAGAAGACCTTCGACGGCAAGCTCGACGTCCAGAACGTCAACGGCACCGACATGCCGTCCGTGAAGTCGACGATCACCGCCAAGCTGAAGCAGGACCCCTCCATCGACTACGTCGTCACGCTCGGCGCCCCCTTCGCGCTGACCGCGGTGCAGTCGGTCGGCGACGCCGGCAGCAAGGCGAAGGTCGCCACCTTCGACCTCAACAAGGACCTCATCAAGGCCATCCAGAACGACAGCATCCAGTTCGCCGTGGACCAGCAGCCCTACCTGCAGGGCTACCTGGCCGTCGACGGCCTGTGGCTCTACAAGAACAACGGCAACTACAGCGGCGGCGGTGAGCAGCCCGTGCTGACCGGTCCGGCCTTCGTCGACAAGTCCAACGTCGAGCAGATCTCCAAGTTCGCCGCGAACGGGACTCGGTGATGAGCATGACCCAACAGGCTGCGCCGGCGGTGAGCACACCGCCGGCTCCCGGCCACCAGCAGACCGACGGGCGGACCCGGCAGCGCCCCCTGGCGCTGCGCCTGCTCGCCCGTCCCGAAGTCGGCGTCTTCCTCGGTGCCGTCGCGGTCCTCGTCTTCTTCCTGTTCGCCGCGCCGCCCGTGCGCGACGGCAGCTCGATGGCGAACATCCTGTACCAGTCGTCGACCATCGGGATCATGGCGTTGCCGGTGGCCCTGCTGATGATCGGCGGCGAGTTCGACCTGTCGGCCGGCGTCGCCGTGATCACCTCGGCGCTCACCGCGTCGATGCTCAGCTACCAGCTGACCATGAATGTCTGGGTCGGCGTGATCGTCGCCCTGATCGTGTCGCTCGCGATCGGCGCGTTCAACGGCTGGATGCTGGTCAAGACGGGCCTGCCGAGCTTCCTCGTCACGCTCGGCACCTTCCTGATCCTGCAGGGCGTGAACCTCGCGGTCACCAAGCTGGTGACCGGCAACGTCGCCACCGACGACATCAGCGACATGGACGGCTTCGACCAGGCCAGGGCGCTGTTCGCCTCGACCTTCGACGTCGGCGGTGTCCAGGTGAAGATCACGGTGGTGTGGTGGCTGGTGTTCGCCGCGATCGCCACGTGGGTCCTGCTGCGCACCAAGTACGGCAACTGGATCTTCGCGGTCGGCGGCAACAAGGACAGCGCCCGCGCGGTCGGTGTCCCGGTGACCTTCACCAAGATCTCGCTGTTCATGCTGGTCGGCTTCGGCGCCTGGTTCGTCGGCATGCACAACTTGTTCTCGTTCAACACCGTGCAGTCCGGCGAGGGCGTGGGCCAGGAGCTCATCTACATCGCGGCGGCGGTGATCGGCGGCTGCCTGCTGACCGGTGGCTACGGCTCGGCGATCGGGCCGGTCTTCGGGGCCTTCATGTTCGGCATGGTGCAGCAGGGCATCGTCTACGCCGGCTGGAATCCCGACTGGTTCAAGGCGTTCCTCGGCGTGATGCTCCTCGGCGCCGTCCTGATCAATCTGTGGGTCCAGCGCACGGCGACCCGGAGGTGAGCGGAATGACAAGCAAGGAAACCGGCACCCACGGGGCCATCCTCGAAGACAAGCCCCCCGCCGAGGACCGTCCCCTGGTCGAACTCCGCGACGCGGGCAAGTCCTACGGCAACATCCGTGCCCTGCACGGCGTCGACCTGGCCGTGCATCCCGGCAAGGTGACCTGTGTGCTCGGCGACAACGGCGCCGGCAAGTCCACCCTCATCAAGATCATCTCCGGGCTGCACCAGCACACCGAGGGCGAGTTCCTCGTCGACGGCGAACCCGTACGCTTCAGCACTCCGCGTGAGGCGCTCGACAAGGGCATCGCCACCGTCTACCAGGACCTCGCCGTCGTCCCCCTGATGCCGGTGTGGCGCAACTTCTTCCTCGGCTCGGAGATGACCAAGGGCCCCTGGCCCGTCCGCCGCCTCGACATCGAGCGGATGAAGAAGACCGCCGACGAAGAGCTGCGCAACATGGGCATCGTCCTGGACGACCTGGAGCAGCCCATCGGCACCCTCTCCGGCGGCCAGCGCCAGTGCGTGGCCATCGCCCGCGCCGTTTACTTCGGCGCCCGCGTCCTCATCCTGGACGAGCCGACCGCCGCCCTCGGCGTGAAGCAGTCCGGTGTGGTGCTGAAGTACATCGCCGCCGCCCGCGACCGCGGCCTCGGCGTCATCTTCATCACCCACAACCCCCACCACGCCTACATGGTCGGCGACCACTTCAGTGTCCTGCGCCTGGGCACCATGGAACTGTCCGCCTCCCGCGACCGGGTCAGCCTCGAAGAACTGACCAACCACATGGCCGGCGGCGCCGAACTCGCCGCTCTCAAGCACGAGCTGGCACAGGTCCGCGGCGTCGACGTCGAGGAACTCCCCGAAGAGGAGGACCTCACCGCCCCCGTAGCGGCATCTCCGGAAGGAAAGTCCTGACATGGCCCCCGCGCTCGACCGCATCCGGGTCGGCTCCGCCCCCGACTCCTGGGGCGTCTGGTTCGCCGACGACCCGTTGCAGGTGCCCTGGGAACGCTTCCTCGACGAGGTCGCCGAGGCCGGCTACTCCTGGATCGAACTCGGCCCGTACGGCTACCTGCCGACCGACCCGGCCCGGCTCACCGACGAGGTGACCAAGCGGAACCTCAAGGTCTCCGCGGGCACGATCTTCTGCGGCCTGCACCGCGGCCCCTCCGAGTGGGAGTCCACCTGGGAGCAGGTCAGCCGGGTCGCCGCCCTCACCCAGGCGATGAACGCGGGGCACCTCGTCGTCATCCCGTCGTTCTGGCGCGACGACAAGACCGCCGAGATCCTGGAGCCGCCGGAGCTCACCACCGAGCAGTGGGGCCACCTCACCCAGGGCATGGAACGCCTCGGCCGGCAGGTGAAGGAGACGTACGGCCTGGACATCGTCGTCCACCCGCACGCCGACACCCACATCGACACCGAGGAGCACGTCGAGCAGTTCCTCGACTCGACCGACTCCGACCTGGTCAACCTGTGCCTGGACACCGGGCACTACGCCTACTGCGGCGGCGACAGCGTCAAGCTGATCGAGACGTACGGCGAGCGCATCGGCTACCTGCACCTCAAGCAGGTCGACCCGGAGATCCTGGCCGACGTCCGGGCGGGCGGGGTGCCGTTCGGGCCCGCCGTGCAGCGCGGCGTGATGTGCGAACCGCCGTCCGGTGTCCCGGAGCTGGGGCCGGTGCTGGAGGCCGCGCAGAAGCTGGGCGTGGACCTCTTCGCGATCGTCGAGCAGGACATGTACCCCTGCGATCCGGACAAGCCGCTGCCCATCGCGGTGCGGACCCGCAAGTTCCTTCGTTCCTGCGGCGCCTGACGAACCGGAAGGACGGCGGCCATGGCTGAGCGAGCCCCCCTCGGAGTCGCGGTCATCGGTACGGGACGTATGGGCGCCGACCACGTGCGCCGGATCCAGACGGTCATCAGCGGGGCACGGGTGACCGCCGTCGTGGACGTCGACGCGGAGCGGGCCAAGGCCGTCGCGGCCCGCGTCGACGGCTGCACGGCCTACACCGACCCGGCCGTCGCCCTGGCGGCGGCCGATGTCGACGCCGTGCTCATCGCCTCCCCGGGCCTGGCCCACGAGGCCGCGCTGCTCGCCGCGTTCGAGCGCGACCTGCCCGTGCTGTGCGAGAAGCCGCTCACCCCGGACGCGGCCTCCGCCCTGCGCGTCCTCGAAGCCGAACAGGCCCTCGGCCACCGCCGCGTCCAGGTCGGCTTCATGCGCCGCTACGACGCCGAGTACGTCAAGCTCAAGGCGCTGCTGGCCACCGGGCAGCTGGGCCGCCCGCTGATGCTGCACAACCGGCACCGCAACGTGGCCAGCCCGCCCTTCTTCACCAGCTCCATGCTCATCACCGACTCCGTGGCGCACGAGGTGGACGCGACCCGCTGGCTGCTCGGGCAGGAGATCACCGCCGTCACCGTGCTGCGACCGACCCCGTCCGCGAACGCCCCGGACGACCTGCTGGACCCCCAGTTCGTCGTCCTGGAGACCGACGGCGGTGCGCTGTCCGACGTCGAGATCTTCGTCAACTGCGGTTACGGCTACCAGGTGCAGGCCGAGGTGGTCTGCGAACGCGGCACCGCCCGCGTCGGCGACGGCCACGCCCTGGTCACCAACATGGCCGGCCGCTGGGGCGGCACCATCGCCCAGGACTTCACCGAGCGCTTCGCCGACGCCTACGACCGCGAGATCCAGGCCTGGGTCGACGCCACCCGCCGGGGCGAGGTCACCGGCCCCAGCACCTGGGACGGCTACGCCGCGGCGGCCGTGTGCGAGGCGGGGGTGCGTGCGCTGGAGGAGGGCGGCCGGGTGGAGGTCGACCTGGTGGAGAAGCCCGCGCTGTACCACTGAGGGCGCTCCGCCGGACCCTCTCGGCAGGCCGTTGTCCGTGCCGCGCTATAGCGTGCACAGCACTGACCCCTTCATCCCGTCGCGGGAGGTTTCCATGGCTGCGCGTCTCAACCCCTACCTCAGCTTCGACGGCGACGCCCGGCAGGCGATGGAGTTCTACAAGGAGGTGTTCGGCGGCACCCTGTCGCTGCACACCTTCGGTGAGTTGGAGCAGGAGGGCACTCCGGAGGCCGACAAGATCATGCACGGCATGCTGGAGACCCCGAGCGGCTTCACCCTGATGGGCTCCGACACCCCGCCGGGGATGGAGTACCAGCCGGGCAACACCTTCTCGGTGAGCCTCAGCGGCGACGACGACGCCGAGCTGCGCGGCTACTGGGAGAAGCTGTCCGCCGGCGGCTCGGTGTCCGTGCCGCTGGAGAAGCAGATGTGGGGCGATGTGTTCGGCATGTGCACGGACCGGTTCGGCATTCCCTGGATGGTGAACATCAGCGAGCCGGCGGCCTGACCCGGACGGACCCGGCCGTTCAGCCCGTGAGCGGGGTACGCGGCCGGGGCCCGAAGCCGGCCGCGCGGTAGCAGGCGTCGATCAGCTGCATGGTCGTCACCGCGTCCCGCGCGTCCAGCGGCAGCGCGGCACCGTCGCGCACCCGCGCGGCGAACGCCTCCAGCTGGTACGTGTACGAGGAGCGCGTGCCGAGCCGCTCGGTGCGCTCGCCCCCGGGCGTGCGGACCACGACCCGGTCGTCCCTCTGCGGCAGCACGAAGTTCGGCGCGGTCGCCTCGCCCCGCGAGCCGACCAGGCGGATGCTCATGTCCAGGCCGTCGTAGGCCATGTGGCAGCGGGCGGAGCCGGTGGCGCCGCCGGGGAACTCCAGGTCGGCGTCCAGCCACTCGTCGACACCGGGCGCGCCGGCGCGCTCCCCGCCCCGGGCCTCGACCAGACGGGGCGCGCCGCCCGCCCAGGGCGCGAGCATCCGCAGCGCGTGCAGGCTGTAGCAGCCGAGGTCCATCAGGGCGCCGCCGGCCAGCAGCAGCGACCAACGCCCATCGGAGTCCTCCGGCGCGGGGATCGCGACCAGCGCCTCGACGTGCCGCAGGTCGCCCAGCTCACCCGACTCCAGCAGCTCGTGCAGGCGCCGGGTGACCGGATGGAACAGGTAGTGGAAGGCCTCCATGAAGACGGTCCCGGCCTTCTGGACGGCCTGGAGCACCTCGGCCGCCTCCTCGGCGTTGCTCGCCGACGGCTTCTCGCTCAGCACATGCTTGCCCGCCGCGAGGGCGGCCAGGTTCCACGGCCCGTGCAGGCCGTTCGCGAGGGGGTTGTAGACGACGTCGACCTCGGGGTCGGCCACCAGCTCGGCGTACGACCCCGCCACCCGCTCCACGCCGTGGGCGGCGGCGAAGGATTCCGCTCGGGCGCGGTCGCGGGCGGCCACCGCGACGACGCGGTGGCCGGTCGCCCGGGCCGGGGCGATCAGGGAGCGCTCGGTGATCCGCGCGGCTCCCAGGACACCTATGCGCAGGGGTTCCCGGCCCGGTTCGCTCATGCCTGCCGTACCTCCTCGATGGTCACGGGGCGGTGCTCGCCCAGGGACAGGGTGCAGGCCTCGGCGATCCAGCCCGCTTCCAGGGCGTCCTCGATGGTGCAGGGGGAGGGGCGGGTGCCGGCGACGACCTCGGTGAACGCGGTGAGTTCGGCGCGGTAGGCCGCGGTGAAGCGGTCCATGAAGAAGTCGTGCGGGGTGCCCGCCGGGAAGGTCACCCCGGGCTCCACCGACCTGAGCGGCAGCTTGTCCTCCAGGCCGACGGCGATGGAGTCCGTGAAGCCGTGGATCTCCATGCGGACGTCGTAACCCCGGGCGTTGTGGCGGGAGTTGGAGACGACCGCGATCGTGCCGTCGTCCAGGGTGAGGATCGCGCCGGTGGTGTCGGCGTCGCCGGCCTCCTTGATGTAGTCGGCGCCCTTGTTGCCGCCGACCGCGTACACCTCGGTGACCTCGCGGCCCGTCACCCAGCGGATGATGTCGAAGTCGTGCACGGAGCAGTCGCGGAAGATGCCGCCGGAGGCGGCGATGTACGCGGCGGGCGGCGGCGCCGGGTCCAGCGTGGTCGACCGTACGGTGTGCAACTGGCCCAGCTCACCGCTGTGCACGGCGGCCCGGGCGGCGACGAACCCGGCGTCGAAGCGCCGGTTGTAACCGATCTGGATCGGCACGTTGCTGCCCTGGACGGCCTTGAGCACCTCGACGCCCTCGCTCATGGTCCTGGCGACAGGCTTCTCGCAGAACACGGGGACGCCGGCCTCGACCCCGGCGCGGATCAGGGCGGGGTGGGCGTCGGTGGCCGCCGCGACGACGAGGCCGTCCACCCCGGCGGCCAGCAGCGCCTCGGGGGAGTCCGCGACCTCGGCCCCGAACCGCTCGGCGGCGCTCTTCGCGGCGTCCGCGAACGGGTCGGAGACGACGAGGGACTCGACGGCGTCGAGCCCCGAGAGAGTCTCGGCGTGGAAGGCGCCGATGCGGCCGAGGCCGAGGATTCCGATACGCATGGGGGTGTTGCTCCTTGGGTGCGGGGTTCTTACGAGCGGAGGAGTGGTCAGTCCGTGCGCAGAGAGGTCGGTCCGGGCGGAGGAGAGGTCAGTCCAGGCCGCCGAGCACGTTCTGGTCCCAGTCGATCACGGATCCGGTGACGACCCCGGACCGGTCCGACAGCAGGAAGACCACGAAGTCGGCGATCTCGTCCGGCTGGCCGAGCTTGCCCATCGGCAGCTGCGCGGCGGCCTGCTCCCGCCAGTCGTCCGCGGCGCCGTGGAAGGTCTTCTGCGTGGCGTCCTCGCCCTCGGTCGCGGTCCAGCCGATGTTCAGGCCGTTGATGCGGATCCGGTCCCAGCGGTGCGCGTGCGCCGCGTTGCGGGTCAGGCCGGCCAGCCCGGCCTTCGCGGCGACGTACGGCGCGAGGAACGGCTGCCCGCCGTGCGCCGACGACGTGATGATGTTGACGACCGTGCCCGGCGCCTTCCGCGCCACCATGTCGGCGACCGCCGCCTGCATCGCGAAGAACGGCGCCTTGAGGTTGATCGCGATGTGCTCGTCGAACAGCTCGGGCGTGGTGTCCAGCAGCGTGCCCCGCGAGGTCAGCCCCGCCGAGTTCACCAGGCAGTCGATCCGGCCGTACGCCTGCACCACCTGGGCGACGGAGCCCTTGGCCTGCTCGGCGTCCGCGAGGTCGGCCCGTACGAACATGGCCTTGCCGCCCGCGGCGGCCAGCTCGGCCACCAGCGCCTCACCGCGTTCCGGGCGGCGCCCGGTGATGGCCACGACCGCCCCCTCGCGGACCGCGGCCCGCGCGATGGCGGCGCCGACGCCCTGGCTGCCGCCGTTGACGAGGACGACTTTGCCGTCCAGAAGCCCGTTGTCGAGAAGTCCCATGAAACAGTTCCTCAGCTCTCTCGCCGTTCGGTACCGGCCCGCAGCTCCGCCCGCAATGCCTGAGGCGTCCACTCCTCCCGCAGCGCCCGCCGTACGACGTCCGCCTGCGAGGGCGGCGCCAGACCGGCGACCGGCGGGTCGCTGTCGAGGTTGGTGGGGAAGGGGTAGCCCTCGGCGCTCGCCGCGATCACGTTCTCCAGCCGGTGCTCGCCGACGCCCTCCGCCTTGCGCTTGAGCAGTACCGGGTAGACGGCGTTGACCACGGCCTCCCGGTCCACGGTCTCCATGGCGCGTCCGAACGCGGACGAGACCTGCAGCAGGTTGGCCATACGGCGGATGTCCGCGGAGCGGTTGTGGCCGGCCGCGTGGAACAGCGCGGGGTTGAAGAACACCGCGTCGCCCTTGGCGAGCGGCAGCTGTACGTGGTGCGCCTCGAAGTACGCCTGGAACTCCGGCAGGCGCCAGGCCAGGTAGCCGGGCTCGTACTTCTGGGAGTGCGGCAGGTACATCGTCGGGCCGGAATCCACGGGCATGTCGCAGTGCGCGACCGCGCCCTGGAGGGTCAGCACGGGGGAGAGGCGGTGCACGTGCGCCGGGTACGCGGCGGCGGCCTCGCCGGACAGGAAACCGAGGTGGTAGTCGCGGTGCACGGTCTGGGCGGCGCCGCCCGGGTTGACCACGTTGATCTGGGAGGTGACCTGGTAGCCGGGGCCGAGCCAGGCCGCCGACACCAGGGCCAGCACGTCGTTGGCGTAGTAGTCGGCGAACACCTCCGCGTCGTACAGCGCGGCCTTCTCCAGCGCGTTCCACACCCGGTCGTTGGCGCCGGGCTTGGCGAAGTGGTCACCGGCCGTGGCGCCCGAGGCGCGCTGCTCGGCGATCAGGGCATCGAACACGGCGGTGGCCCGGTCCACGACCGACGGGTCCGCGAAGGCACCCCGGAAGACCACGATGCCGGGGCCGTCGGCGAGCGCGCGCACCAGCTCGGCCTCGAACACACGGTCGGCCTCGATCAGGCCCGCGTCGTAGACCGGCACGTTCCGCTCCACGGCACAGGCGTGCGGGTAGTCGGTCGGGTCGGTCGCCTGCTCGACCAGCGCGCGGAACGCGTCGAGGTCGCAGTCCTGCTCGGACAGCCAGCGGCGGCGGTGTACGGAAGTGAAGGACATCGTCGTCCCTTCGGGGTCACGGAGCGACGCAGCCCTGTCATTCTTGTCAGTACAAACCCCTCGAACAACCAGCAGGAAGCCATCAAAAACCCTTCAAGGAGCGTCTCGATGGGCCACCCCTTCCCGATCCGGGAGATCGCACGTCAGGCGGGCCTGAGCGAGGCCACCGTCGACCGGGTCCTCAACGGCCGGGGCGGGGTGCGGGAGAGCACCGCGCGGGAGGTCCACCGGGCGATCGCCGACCTGGACCGGCAGCGCACTCAGGTAAGGCTCGTCGGCCGTACCTTCATGGTGGACATCGTGATGCAGGCACCGGAGCGGTTCACCACCGCCGTGCGCGCCGCCCTGGAAGCCGAACTGCCGTCCCTGCACCCGGCCGTGCTGCGCTCCCGCTTCCACTTCCGCGAGACCGGCCCGGTCGGCGAACTGGTCGGCACGCTGGACCGGATCGCCCGGCGCGGCTCGCAGGGCGTCATCCTCAAGGCTCCGGACGTCCCCGAGGTCACCGCCGCCGTCGGCCGGCTGGAGGCGGCGGGCATCCCGGTGGTGACGCTGGTGACCGACCTGCCCGCCAGTCCCCGCCTCGCCTACGTCGGCATCGACAACCGGGCGGCGGGCGCGACCGCCGCCTATCTCATGGGCCAGTGGCTCGGCGACCGGCCCGGCAATGTGCTCACCAGCCTCAGCAGCGGCTTCTTCCGCAACGAGGAGGAGCGCGAGATGGGCTTCCGCAGCGCCATGCGCACCCGGCACCCGGAGCGCACGCTCGTCGAGATCGCCGAGGGCCAGGGCCTGGACGCCACCCAGTACGACCTCGTGCGCGCCGCCCTGGAACGCGACCCGGACATCCGCGCGGTCTACTCGATCGGCGGCGGCAACATCGCCACGCTGAAGGCCTTCGAGGACCTGGGCCGCGAGTGCGCCGTGTTCGTCGCGCACGACCTGGACCACGACAACACCCGGCTGCTGCGCGAGCACCGCCTGTCCGCCGTGCTCCACCACGACCTGGGCCAGGACATGCGCGAGGCCTGCCACATCGTGATGCGCGCTCATGGCGCCCTGCCGCCCGCGGGGCCGACCCTGCCCTCGGCGATCCAGGTGGTCACGCCGTACAACATGCCGACGCCCGTACGGTGACGCCGGGAGCGGCCCGGGCGTGTATCGCCGCTCGGCGGGCCCCGGCTCCCTACCGTCGTGCGCATGTGGAAATCGATCCCGGACGGCGGGCCGGAGCGACTGGTGACGCTCGCCGACGGCGTGTTCGCCATCGCCATCACCCTGCTCGTCCTGGACCTCTCCGTGCCGCACGGACTGGACTCCGGGCAGTACCACGAGGCGCTGCGCGCACTGCTCCCGGACCTCGGGGCCTACGCGCTCAGCGTGGCCGTGCTGGGCGGCTTCTGGCGCGACCACCGCAGGATCTTCCACACCGTCCGGCAGGTCGACGGACAGGTGATCACCCTGTCACTCCTCGGCCTCGGCGCCGTGGCCCTCCTGCCCTTCCCCACCAGGCTGGTCTCCGAGTACGGCGACGAACCCGCCTCGGTCGCCATCTACGCCGCCGCGGTCGCCGTACTCGGCGCCGCCCACCTCGCGCTGGTGGTCCTCCTGGCCAAACGTCCCTGGCTGCGCGGCGGGAAGGCCCCCGAAGGGGGATACACGCTCTACGCCCTCGACCTCGCCACGACGGTGGCGGTGTTCCTCCTCACCATTCCGCTGACCGCGCTGATCGGGGCCGCGGCCGCGTGGTGGTGGCTCGCCCTGATCCCGGCCAAGGTCTCACTCGGCCGACGGGCCCGCAGGGCGCGCTGACCGCTCACCGTCACGCCCGCGGGTCCACGGTGACCCACGCGCCGCTGCCGGCCGACCGGGTCATCGCGTCCAGTACGGCCGCGCTGTGCACGGCGTCCGCGAGCGTGGCCCCGTACGGCGTGCCCTCGGCGATCGAGCGCAGGAAACGGTGGGCCTCGATGACCTTCAGGTCGTCGTAGCCCATGGCGTTCGCGGCGCCCGGCTGGAAGGCGGCGAACTCGCCGTGGCCCGGGCCGACGTACACCGTGCTGACGGGCTGGTCCTGGTAGGTCGTACCGCGGCTGACGGCCAGTTCGTTCATGCGGCGGAAGTCCCAGAACACCGCGCCCCGGGTGCCGTGCACCTCGAAGCCGTAGTTGTTCTGCTCGCCGACCGAGACCCGGCAGGCCTCCAGGACACCGCGCGCGCCGGAGGCGAAACGCAGCAGACAGCTGACGTAGTCCTCGTTCTCGACCGGGCCGAGTTCGCCGCCGACGGCCCGGGAGTGGCCCGCCGTGGCACCGGTCGGGCGGGCCCGCTCGGGCAGGAAGATCGCCGTGTCGGCGGTCAGGGAGGCGATGTCGCCGAGCAGGAAGCGGGCGAGGTCCGCGCCGTGCGAGGCCAGGTCCCCCAGCACCCCGCTGCCGCCGCGCTCCCGCTCGTACCGCCAGGTCAGGGCACCCTCCGGATGGGCCGCGTAGTCGCTGAACAGGCGGATGCGGACGTGCGTGACGGTGCCGATCTCGCCGGAGGCGATCAGGTCGCGGGCGGCCTCGACGGCGGGCGCGTTGCGGTAGTTGAAGCCGACCGCGCCCTGGACTCCGGCCTGGGCGACCGCGTCGGCGACGGCCCGGGCGTCCTCGACCGTCAGCCCCACCGGCTTCTCGATCCAGATGTGCTTGCCGGCCTCGGCCATGGCGACGCCGATTTCGCGGTGCAGGAAGTTCGGGGCGGTGATGCTGACCGCCCGCACCCGCGCATCGGCGGCCACCTCCCGCCAGTCGCGGGCCGTCGACGCGAAGCCGAACTGCGCGGCGGCCTCCTCGGCCCGGCCCGGCACCTCCTCGGCGACCGTCACCAGCTCCGGACGCAGGGGCAGTCGCGGATAGTGGTGCGCCACGCGCGCGTACGCCTGGGTGTGCACCCGCCCCATCCAGCCGAATCCGACGACGGCGACGCCGAGCGTGTCCACCATGAGAGCCCCTCTTTGGACCGTTCCAGAACCTGTCCAGGCCACCCTGAGCGCGCCTACCCACCGATGTCAACCCTTTGACAAGCCGCACGGCCTCATGGAACGGTCCATCCCATGCGACCGCCGACGATCCGCGACGTGGCCGAACGGGCCGGTGTCTCCAAGTCGCTGGTCTCGCTGGTGCTGCGCGGCTCCGACCAGGTGCGGCCCGAGAAGCGGGACGCCGTGCTGCGGGCCGTGCGCGAGCTCGGCTACCGGCCCAACGCCGCCGCCCGCAGCCTCAGCGAGCAGCGCAGCCGCACGGTCGGCGTCCTCCTGAACGACCTGCGCAACCCCTGGTTCGTCGACCTCCTCGACGGCCTGGGTTCCCTGCTGCACGCGGGCGGCCTGCGCATGCTGCTCGCCGACGCCCGCCTCAACCGCCGCACCGGCCAGGACCCGGCCGACCCCTTCCTGGACCTGCGGGTCGACGGCCTGGTGGTGGTCGGCACGCTGCCCGACCCGGCGGCCCTCGGTGCCGTCGCCGAACGGATACCGGTCGTGCTGGCGGGCGCCCGCGAGCCCGTGCCGCCCGGCGTGGACCGGGTCGCCGGTGACGACGAACAGGGCGCGCGGCTGGTCACCGAGCACCTCATCGGTCTCGGCCACCGCCGTATCGCGCACATCGCGGGCTACGGAGCCGTCGGCGAGCTGCGCCGCCGCAGCTTCGAGACGACCATGCGCGCCCACGGCCTGGCGGAGGAGGCCCTCGTCGAGCCCAGCGACATGACCGAGGAGGGCGGCTATCGCACGACCGTCCGCCTCCTGAGCCGTCCCGGCCGCCCCACCGCCGTCTTCGCCGTCAACGACATCGCCTCCGTCGGCGCCCTGTCGGCGGCCGAGGAACTGGGCCTGCGCGTGCCCCGCGACGTGTCCGTGGTCGGCTACGACAACACGAGCATCTCCCGGCTGCGCCACCTGTGGCTCACCACCGTCGACAACGCGAGCCACGAGGTCGGGCGCCGCGCCGCCCGCTGCCTCCTCGACCGCCTCGAACGGCCCGGGGGAGCGGGCCGGGTCCACCTGGCCGCGCCGACGCTGGAGATCCGGGGGACCACGGCGCCGCCGCCCTGACCCGTCCCCGGGCGCGGGAGCGTCACTCCGGGCCGCGCAGTGCCGCCCAGGTCTCCTGTCCCACGATGCCGTCGGCGTCCAGCCCCTTGTCGGCCTGGAAGCTGCGCACCGCGGCCTCCGTTCCGGGACCGAAGTCGCCGTCGACGCCGGTGCTGCCCACGTTGTACCCGCGTTCCGTCAGCATGCACTGCACCTGGAGGACGCGGTGGCCGCTGTGCCCCTGGCGGGTGCGTCCGTTGCCGGAGTAGTGCGTGCAGTCGGTGATCCAGGGCGGGGCGGCGGGCTCCGGGGGAGGGCTGCTCGGGGCCGGTGTCGTCTCGGCGGGGGTGGTGCGCTCGGCACCGGGGCCGGGGCCAGGCGGAGCGGAGGGCGTGGGGCGTCGTCCGGCCTCGGTGGAGCGGGAGACCTCGGGACGCGAGGCGGCGCCGTCGGCACTCTTGCCGGAGGTGGGTGTCCGGCCGGAGGCGGTGCCCGGCGCCGGTGAGCGGGAGGCGTCGCCGGGCACGGTGCCGCCGGCCGTCGCACTGGCCCCGGGGGAAGCGGTCGCCGGGGGGTCCTGACGAGTGAGCACGAAGACCCCCGCCGCCACCGCGCACAGGGCGATCCCGGCGGCGACGGCCAGCATCGGCTTCTTCCGTGCCCCCGCGGGTAAGCCCCCTGTCGGGCTGTCAGGGGTCGGCCGCATCGTCTTCGGCCGGTCGTCCGCAGACCGTAAGCCGGCCCTCTGTTCGACGGGGAGGCGGCACAGCACCTCGTACGCCCGCTGGCGGGCCAGCACCGTGCCGGCCGGCGGCTCGGGCCAGACGGCCGCATCGTCGACGTGTCCCCCGGCCGCGTCGACGAGGTCCCGCGGTGTGGGCCGCCGCGCGGGCTCCTTGGCCAGGCACGCGGACAGCAGCGAACCGAGTGCCGCGTCCCTCGCCGCGATGTCACCGATCAGCTCTTCGTTCGGCTCCTCGAACGCCACTCGGTGCATCACGTCGACACCCGTGCCGTCGCCGAACGGAGCCCGTCCCGTCGCCGCGTAGACCAGCGTCCCGGCCAGCGAGAACACGTCCGACGCCGTGTCGCACGTGCCGGTCCTCAGGTGTTCCGGCGACATGTAGGCGGGAGTCCCCACCCGGTTGCCCGTGCCGGTGAGCGCGCTCGCGTCCACGGCCTTCGACAGCCCGAAGTCGATCACGTACGCGCCCCGGACCGACAGCAGCACGTTGGAGGGCTTCAGATCCCGGTGCACGATCTCCGCGGCGGCGAGGTCGGCCAGCGCCTGCCCCAGCTCCGCCACCAGACGCCACACCGCCGCGACCGGCAGCGCACCGTCCTCGCGCACGGCTTCCGCCAGATCGAGGCCCGGCAGGTACTCGGTGGCCATCCACAGCAATTCGTCCTGGAATCCGGTGCCGCACAGCCTCGGTGTGTGCCGCGTGCGGACCCGGGCGTGCACCGACGCCTCACGCTCGAACCGGCGCCGGAAGTTCGGGTCGTCCGCGTACTCCGGCCTGATCACCTTGACCGCGACCAGACCGGGACCGCCGTCCGCGGGGCGGGCGAGATAGACCCGCCCCATACCGCCGCTGCCGAGCAGTGCCAGCGGCACATAGGGGCCGATGCGGCCCGGGTCGCCGGGGCGCAGGGGTGAGGCGCCGGTCCGCCGCAGCGCGGCAGCCTCACGCGCCGCGGAGCCCGGCGGCATCGGCCGCTGTTGTGACACGCGTCCCCCGAAGTGATGTTCGCCGTACGTCAGTTCGCCCTCAAGGGATGACGAGGCTAGCCCAGCCGGTGCACACGTTCAGCCTTTCCAGCACTTCCGGCACACGGGTCACGCCGGATGGCTTGAATCGTTCGTCGCCGGTCGCCGGTCGCCGGTCGCCGGTCGCCGGTCGCCGGTCCCGGGAGGTTCCCCTGGCTACCGGTGAGGGCCCCGGGAAAAGGGGAGGCGGGTACGGCAGGCGGTCCGGCGCCCCGAGGTCAGGGCGCCGGACCGGGCCAGGGATCAGACCGCCGGTGCCGGGTACGTCGGGTACTCCACTCCGGAGACGTACTGGACGACACGGATGACCTGGCAGGAGTAGCCGAACTCGTTGTCGTACCACAGGTAGAGGATCGCGTTGTCGCCCTCGACCTTGGTGGCGCCGGCGTCGACGATCGAGGCGTGGCGCGAGCCGATGAAGTCGCTGGAGACCGCGTCGGGTGCGCTGATGAAGTCGATCTGACGCTTGAGCGGCGAGGTCAGCGAGACGCCTCGGAGGTAGTCGAGGACCTCCTCGCGGGTGGTCTCGCGGGCCAGCTGCAGGTTGAGGATCGCGATCGAGACGTCCGGCACCGGGACACGGATCGAACTGCCGGTGATCTTCGCCTTGAGGCCGGGCAGCGCCTTGGCGACGGCGGAGGCGGCGCCGGTCTCGGTGATGACCATGTTGAGCGGCGCGGAACGGCCCCGGCGCTCGGACTTGTGGTAGTTGTCCAGCAGGTTCTGGTCGTTGGTGAACGAGTGGACCGTCTCCACGTGGCCGCGCAGCACGCCGTACTCGTCCGCCATCGCCTTCAGCGGCGGGACGATCGCGTTGGTGGTGCAGGACGCGCAGGACAGGATCCGCTCGTCGGGCTTGATGGTGTCGTGGTTGACGCCGTGCACGATGTTGGGGACGTCCCCCTTGCCGGGCGCGGTCAGGACGACCTTGTCGATGCAGGGCCGCAGGTGCTGCGACAGTCCCTCGCGGTCCCGCCACTTGCCGGTGTTGTCGATGAGGATGGCGTCCTTGATGCCGTACGCCGTGTAGTCGACCTCGGACGGGTCGTTGGCGTAGATCACCTTGATCTCGTTGCCGTTGGCGAGGATCGTGCTGTTCGCCTCGTCGACGGTGATCGTGCCCTGGAACTGGCCGTGGATGGAGTCGCGGCGCAGCAGCGAGGCGCGCTTGATGATGTCCTGCTCGCCGCCTCCGCGTACCACGATGGCGCGCAGCCGCAGCCCGTTGCCGGAGCCGGCCTTCTCGATGAGCAGGCGGGCCACGAGCCGGCCGATACGGCCGAAGCCGTACAGGACGACGTCGCGCGGCTCGCGGCGCTCGATCTTGTTGGCTCCCGTGGCACCGGCGACGGCCTCGGCGGTGAACTCCTGCACCGTCAGGCCGCGGTCGTCGCTCCGGTACGTCGCGGCGAGCATGCCGATGTCGATCTGGGACGGGCCGAGGTCGAGCGCGGTGAGGGCCCGCAGGAACGGCATGGTCTCGGTGACCGAGAGTTCCTCACCGGCGATCTGCCGGGCGAATCGGTGGGTCTTGAGGATGCTGACCACCGACTTGTTCACCAGGGAGCGGCTGTGGAGGAGGACGGTGACGTCCCGCTCCCGGTGCAGCCTCCCGATGATCGGGATCATCGACTCCGCGATCTCCTCGCGGTTCTTCCAGTTGGTGAACGAGTCGTCGTTGACAGTCACAGGCTTATCTTTCGAGCTAGGTGGCGCTCATATGCTAACCGCACGCTGTTTCGAGTCATGCGCAGGGGGTCATCCGGCCGGGATGCCCCGGTATGCGTACGGCGGCCACGGCCTCGATGGCGCCGGTCGCGCCGAGCGTGTGGCCGGTCAGGGATCGGTCAGGGACCGGTCAGGGACTTGGTGGCGGTCACCGGGACGCGTTCGGCGGCCTGGCCCAGGGCCGCCTTGAGGGCGGCGGCCTAGGCAGCGTCGTCGAGGTCGGTTCCGGTGCCGTGCGCGTCGACGTGCGAGGTGCCCTCGGGGGCGAGGCCCGCCGAGCGCAGCGCGGTGGTCACCGCGCGGGCCGCGGCGGAGCCGTCCGCGCGGGGCGCCACGATGTGGTGGGCGTCGCCGCTGCGGTTGTATCCGCCCAGCTCGGCCGACGGGCTCGCGCCCCGGGCCCGCGCGTGGCCCGCCTCCTCCCCGGCCGCTGACCTGCGGGAATCATCGTTCCTCGGCCGTCGATTCCCCGCCGTCTCCGTCGGCGCGCGGCCCTGCGCACGCGCCCGGGGGAGGTTCGCGCGCGGGGAGAGTGCCGCGGGTGCCTCGTGCCCCCGTCCGGGAACAGATGCCGCCGTCGGGGTGGTGCATTAACCCGAGTGAACCTCTCGGATGGTGCGACGTCCAGGAGTGGTTGACGGTGGATCACGTCAAGGCCTTGTCGTAACAGCTGATAAGGCGTCAGCTGCATGGCCGCGACGGAAGGAATCTCACATGCGCTCAGCCCGCACGCTGCTCGCCACCGCGACGGCCACGGCCGCCCTCGCGCTCGCCGCGCCGGCCGCCTACGCCAACACCGTGGCCGAGTGGGACCACGACGACTCCTCCTACAGCAAGGAGCATGACAAGGACAGCAAGCACGACAAGCCGCACGGTGGGATGCACACGGGCGGCGGCGCGCTGACGCTGGCGAACGAGGACGAGTGGAGCTCCAAGAAGGACTCGGAGAACCACAAGGACGAGGACAAGGAGAAGGGCTACGAGGAGTCCTCGGGCAAGCACGAGAAGGACTCCAAGGAGCACGACAAGCCGCACGGCGGGATGCACACGGGCGGCGGCGCGCTGACGCTGGCGAACGAGGACGAGTGGAGCTCCAAGAAGGACTCGGAGAACCACAAGGACGAGGACAAGGAGAA
>NZ_BAAGRZ010000002.1:0-127607 GCF_054782695.1 Streptomyces deserti | reverse complement strand
CGACAAGCCGCACGGCGGGATGCACACGGGCGGCGGCGCGCTGACGCTGGCGAACGAGGACGAGTGGAGCTCCAAGAAGGACTCGGAGAACCACAAGCACGAGGACAAGGAGAAGGGCTACGAGGAGTACTCGAGCAAGCACGAGAAGGACTCCAAGGAGCACGACAAGCCGCACGGCGGGATGCACACGGGCGGCGGAGCGCTCACGCTGGTGAACGCGGACGACTGGGGTAACGCCAAGGACTCGAAGTACGACCCGGAGTCGTACAAGGACAAGGACAAGGACAAGGAGTCCTACGGCGGCAAGCACGACAAGGGCTCCTGGAAGCACGACAAGCCGCGCGGCGGAGTGCACACCGGCGGTGGCGGGCTCGCCACCTCGGGCGTCACCGCGGGCGGCCTGGCCGTGCTCGCGGTGCTCGGCACCGGCATGTACGCGCTGCGACGCAAGAAGGCCGCCGAAGGCGTGGCCTGATCCATGTCCGGCGACATAGCCGCCGTGGCCGCCGCAACACGCTCACCCGTGTCGCGGCGGCCCGGCGCACCCTCCCGCGTGTCGTGACCGCTGCCGTGCCCGAGTGAGGTGGAGTCCTGTGGCAGCCAACCCTCCTACCGCTCCCGACAACGACCCGGCGCCGCCCGGGCAAAGACCCCGTCGACGTGTGGCAGCGCTGTTCTGGGGTGCGATTGCCCTGGTGCTGGCGGTGAGCCTGATCGACGGCCGTGACGAGCCGTCGTCCGCCGTCCCCGCGCCGTACGCCCCGCCGGCCGCCGTGTCGGACCAGCTCCCGGCCAAGCCCCGGTCGGACGATTCCCGCCAGGCGGAGGAGTTCCGCCAGACGGACGAGACCCGCCCGGCGGGGAAGTACCTCCCGCGGTCCAAGCCGGTCCGCCTGCATATCCCGAAGATCTCCGTCGACGCGCCGTTCACCGACCTCGCCATCGGCCGTTCGGGCCAGCTCGACGCCCCGCCGGCCCACGACACCAACCTCGTCGGCTGGTACGCCAAGGGAGCATCCCCCGGTGAGCCCGGCACGTCGATCATCGCCGGCCATGTGGACACGGCGACGTCGCCGGCCGTGTTCGCCAGACTCAGCGAGCTGAAGAAGGGGGACCGGTTCCACGTGCTGCGCGCCGACGGGCGCAGGGCGACCTTCGTGGTCGACGACGCGGAATCGTTCGACAAGGACAATTTCCCCAACGAGCGGGTGTACGCCGACACCACTCGGGCCGAGGTCCGCCTCATCACCTGCGCGGGCGACTACGACCGCGAGGCCAGGGACTACACCGAGAACCTGGTGGTCTTCGCCCACCTGGTCTGACGCGAACGCCGCTCGCCCCGTACGGGAACCGACCCGTACGGGGCGAGCGGCTGTGCTCAGCCGACCGGGTGAGCGGCGTGGCTCAGCCGACGACCCGGCCCAGCTCGATCCGGTCGATGTTCGGCGCCCAGGCGCTCGCGTTGCCGAACCTCACCTTGTTGGAGCCCTTCTCCAGGTCGACGGGGACGCCCAGCGTCCAGTAGTCGTCCCAGCTCCAGGTGTTCTTGAAGGTGACCTTCACCGGCGCCGCGTCCCCCACCGTGAGGTCCGCCGTACGGGACATGATGTCCGTGTTGTAGGCGTGGCCGTTGTCGCGCCGCTCGTTGTGCGCGTAGTGGACGACCAGCAGGTAGCGGCCGGAGCTCGGGGCGTTCACGGTGAACTCGGCGGTGCTGTCGGCGCTGTTGCCGAGCCAGCCGATGTAGGAGCCGGCGGAGGCGTGTGGCGAGTCGACGAGCCGGGCCCCGCCCGTGAGGGTGGCGGAGGCGCCCTCGTGGGTGAGGGTGCCGGAGGCCGAGCCGTCACCCGAGACGTCGAGGGAGCGGACGGCCGCGTTGCCCGCCGTCAGGGCGATGCGGTTGTTGCCCGCGACCAGGTACAGCCGCAGCGGACGGCCCGGCGCCGCCGTGACCGTCTCCCCGTGCAGGGCGAGCTTCACCGCCGCCGAGGCCCGCGGCACCACCGTGTAGTAGCCGTCGCGCGGGGCGTGGACGTCGAAGACCGCCTTGTCGCCGGAGCGCAGCACGAGGGCGCCGGTGCCCACCCCGGCCGAGGACGAGTAGTCGTACGACGGCTTGCCGCCGACGTCCGCCAGGGTGGCCTCGTACGACGCGGAGGGCTCGCCCGCACGGGCGGTCAGGTCGACGCGGTCGAGGGTGACCTCGGCGTCGCCCTTGGCGAGGGTCAGCACGTGCGTGCCGGCCGTGAGACGGACGGTGACGTCCTTCTTGGCGCGGTACGTCCAGTTCTCGGTGGAGGGGTAGGTGACCGTCACCGGGGCGCCGCCGTCGACCGTCAGCTTCTGCGTGGCCGGGCCGCCGGACTGGTTGCCGTACAGGATCGCCAGGTCGTACGTGCCCGTCTTCGGGACCGTCACCGTGAAGGCGACCTTGCTGGTGGGCTGGTTGAGCGAGCCGACGTCCTTCGTGCCGGAGGCCGCGTAGCCGTTGGCGTTGGCGACCGTGCCCTGGGTGTAGACCTTGCCGTCGGTGATCGCCGCGTCCTCGGCCTCGTACGACGCCGACCAGGGGACGGAGGCGGGGGAGGGGGTGCCGGAGCCGCCGGGGGTGAGGACGATCCGGTAGGCGGACATCTTGTGCATGCCGCGCAGCGGGACGGTCACCGTACCGTCGGCCGCGACCTCGAGCTTCGTGCGGGTGAGGACGCGCGGCGTGGCGTGCTGCCCCTCGTAGCCGGACCAGGCGGCCTCGGCGACGGTCGCGGTGACCGTACGGCCGAAGACGGACGGGGAGATGCCGCGGACGACGACGTCCGAGTCTCCCGCGGAGCCGCCGAGCAGGACCTGGGCCTGGCGGCGGGAGGTGTCGAGGGAGGCGAGGCCCTGGAGGGTGTCGATGGTGTTCGGCTGCGGCGGGGTCACCTTCACCGTGTCGCCGGTCATCCCGGCGTACCAGCGGAAGAACCACCAGCCGCCGTTGGGGATGTTCGAGCGCACCACGTGGCCGCTGAGGTTCCCGGCCGCGTCCCAGTACGCCATGTTGGCGTACACCTTGTTCCGCTCGAACATCGACACCCACTGCACGAGCTGCCCCGGCACGGACAGGTCACGGCGGTTGGCGTACTCGTCGATGTTGATCTTCAGCGGGGCGATGCCCGCCTGGCGCTCCAGGGAGCGGTAGTTGTCGTAGTGCGCCTGGAAGTCGCGCAGGGAGCCGGAGCCCAGTTCGTGCCAGGTCATCACCTGCGGCAGGACGTTCTCCCGCTTGGCGAAGGCGAGGAAGTCCTTCAGCAGTCGGGTGTGGTAGGCGGCTTCGTTGGGGCCCGCGATCCGCGCGTCGGGGTCGATCGCGCGGATCCGCTGGTACACCGTCTTCCAGTCCTTGAAGAACCGGTCGCGGTTCCTCTCGTACGTGGCCTGGTCGGAGGCGCCGAGGTTGTACCAGATCTGGTCGGGTTCGTTGAACGGGATGTAGACGAACCGGTCGCTGTTCGGGTCCGCCGACACCTCCTTGACGATCTTGTCGACCTTGGGGAGGTAGTCGTCGATGCCGAGGTCCTCGTACGGCCACTTGGCGTAGATGTCCTGCATCATCACGTTGATCTCGCCGCCGCCGTTGCGGAAGAACGACTTCGAGACCGTGAGCGCGTCGCCGTTGGGGTGCTGGGCCCCGCCCTGCGGCTTCTGCGAGATGCTGGTGATCTTCAGCGGCTCCAGTGCGGCGTCGCTGGGCACCCCGTCGTCGCTGAGCCCGTACAGCGCGCCGTTGGCGCCGAGCATCACCGGGCCTTCGGAGGCGGCGAGGTCGACGGTGAGGCGTTGCGGGCCGGCAGCGGCGGCCGATCCCGCCGCGGGGAGGGTGCCTGCCATGACGGCTGCTCCAAGGAGTGCTGTGATCAAGGCGTTTCTGGTACGGGATCTCGTGCGGGTGTGGGTGATCACGCTGCTGGACCTCCGGTCATTTGACGGCTCCACTGGTGATTCCGGACACGATCTTTCGCTGGCCGACGAGGAACACGGCGACCATCGGCAGGCTCATCACCACGACGTACGCGAAGACGAGATGCCAGTTGTTGAGGTAGAGCTGGGCGCTGGCGACCTGGTAGAGGTTCAGCGGCAGGGTCGCCCGTTCGCCGCCGCCGAGGACGAAGAACGCGTAGAAGACGTCGCTCCAGGCGTACAGCATCACCATGATCGTCGCGGTGGCGATCACCGGCCTGAGCAGCGGCAGGATGATCCGCCAGAAGATCCGCGACGGACTCGCCCCGTCCATCCGGGCCGCCTCCTCCAGTTCCAGGGGGACGGCGCGGATGAAGCCGGTCATGAAGAAGATCGATGTCGACAGGTACATGCCGGTGTAGACGGCGATCATCCCCGGGCGGGTGTTCGCCAGCCCGAGCTGCCGCAGCTCCATCACGATGGTGATGACGGCGGGCGGCAGCAGCAGCCCGCTGATGCACAGCGCGTACGCCGCCGAGACCAGCTTCGACTTGCGGCGTGCGAAGACCCAGGCCGCACCCGCGCCGAGGATCAGCACCAGGACCACCGAAGGGACCACGACCAGCAGGGAGTTGAGGAAGCCGCGCAGCATCTCGCCCTCGCTGACGGCGTCCGCGTAGTTGCTGCCGGGCTGCCAGTGCCGGGGCAGGTCCAGGTTCGGCTTGATGACCTCCGCCTGCGGTTTCGCCGAGGTGACGGCGACCAGCCACAGCGGTACGCCGACGGCCAGGCCGGCCAGCAGCAGGACGAGGGCCGGGCGGCCGTACCGCCACACGGGAGTCACCGGGGTCACAGCATCTGCTCCCTTCGCCGCAGCCCGACCACCAGCGGAATCGCCACGGCGACCACGACCAGGAACAGGACGAGGCTCATCGCGGACGCCTGGGCGTACAGGCCCTGCCCGAAGATCCGGAACATGTAGATGTTGAAGACCTCCGTGGAGGCCGCCGGCCCGCCGCCGGTCGTGGCCTGCACGATGTCGAAGGTGTTCATCGAACCGATCAGCGCCGTGGTGACGTTGAAGGTGACGGCCGGGGCGAGCATCGGCCAGCGCACCGACCAGAACGTCCGCCACGGCCCGGCGCCGTCCATGCGGGCGGCCTCCAGCATGTCGCCGGGGATGCCCTTCAGCCCGGCCAGATAGATCAGCATGGACAGGCCCATCCACTTCCAGCCGTGGATGAGGGTGACCACGACCAGCGTCCACGTCGTCGAGCCGAGCCATGGGATGTCCGTGCCGAGCAGGGAGTTGACGGCGCCGTCCTGGTCGAGGAGGGCTTGGAAGACGTAGCCGGTGGCGAGCGCCGAGATGAGCACCGGCAGGAAGAAGACGGCACGGAAGAAGCGGTTGAAGCGGCTGTCGTCCTCCAGCAGCAGCGCCAGCGCCAGCCCGAATCCGTTCTGGAACAGTGCCGCCAGCAGCGCGTACAGCAGGGTCGTGCGGATCGCCCGCAACAGCGAGCCGTCGTCGGCGATGGTCTTGAAGTTGTCGAGGCCGGTGAAGGCGATGTCCGCGTGGTACGAGGACCAGTTGGTGAACGGGTAGTAGAAGTTCAGCAGGTTGGGCACCAGGAAGAAGCCCGCGAAGACGACGATCGCGGGCAGCGCGAACCACCAGGGGTGGTGCACGGCGGCGCGCGGCAGCCGCCCCACCCTCTTCGGCGCGCCGGACACCGGCGCGGGCTTGGTACGTACGACCGTGTCCGCCATGGCTAGAACCCGGACGCGCCCTGGGCCTTGGCCACCTGCGCGAACTGGTCCTGGATCGCCTGGGCGACCTGCCGCGGGTTCTTCTTGCCGAAGATCATGTCGGCGAGGTAGAGGTGCGTGTCCGGGGCGACGATCGCCTTCGCCTGGAAGACGCCGATGGCCTTGGGCAGGGCCGCGACCTGGGCCTTGGACGTCTGCGGCAGGCCGTCGGGGGTGGGCACGGACGGCTGCACGGACGGGATCTTCATCGCCTCGATGTAGTCGTCGTAGTTCGGGCCGAGCCAGAAGGCGAGGAACTGCCGGGCCGCGTTCTGCCGCTTGTCGTCACCGGTCCTGAAGGCGACGACCCCGTTGGTCTGGTCCGGGGAGTACAGGCCGGTGGCCGAGGAGTTGGCGACCGGGAACCAGCCGATCTTCCGGTCGATCTCGGCGGTGGAGTACTTGGCCTGCAACTGGCTCTGGAAGGAGGTGACGTTGAGGACCATGCCGACCTCGCCCTTCCACAGGGCGTCGGCCTGCCCGGTGAACGTGCCGGTCCGGTAGTTCTTCTGGGCGAGTCCGGCGTCGAGCAGCCTCTCCTTGTACTTCTTGATCGCACCGACCACGACCGGGTCGGTCCACTTGTTCTTGTTCTCGTTGAGCCCGTCCCACCACGCCTCGTCGAGGTCGGTGAGCTGGACCTGCATCTGCCACTGCAGGGGCCACTTGTCGCCGCCGGCCTCGTAGAAGGCGGCCGCGTCGGTCTGGTCGACGACCTTGTGGCCGAGGGCCAGGAGTTCGTCGTAGGACTTCGGGAAGTCCTTCTCGCTCAACCCGGCCTGCCGGAACACGTCCTTGTTGTAGTAGACGCCGAGCATGGCGGGGCTGGTGACGATCGCCGCGTACCGCTTGCCGTCGATGACGCCGAGGGACTTCTCGGTGCCGCCGAGCTTGGCCTCCCAGGGCTCCCCGTCGAGGGTGAGGAGGTTCTGCTGCGGCTGGACGAACGGCAGGGTGGACATGGACGGCTGCCAGAACATCAGGTCGGGGCGGTCGCCGGAGGCGAGCTTGGTCGGCACGTTCTGCTCGTACAGGTCCGGGATGGCCTGCGTCTCCACCGTGGCGCCGGTCGCCTTCTCGAAGGCGTCGATGACCTGCTTGGGCGCGTTGACCGTGTTCTGCGCCGTCCACATGGTCAGCTTCACGCCGTCCAGGCGGGCCGTCGGGTCGACCGCCGTCCGCTTGGCGTCCGAACCCGAGTCCGAGCCGGAGTCCTGGGCGGTGGGGTCGCTGCACGCGGTGGCGGCCAGGCCGAGGGCGCATATCAGCGCCATGGCGGGGAGAGCTCGTCTCTTCATCACGTGCCTTTCGCAGAACGGGGTTCAGGGGCGGACGCGGAACAGCTGTGCTCGTAGCGGGTGTTCGGTCACCGGCGGGGCGGCGGCCCCGAGCTCTCCCGCAGCACCAGCTCCGGTACGGAGACGGGGTGCGGGGCGACCTGCGCGGACTCCTCCACCACCCCGTGCAGCAGGGCGAACGCGGCCCGCCCGAGGCCGGTGAAGTCCAGGCGTACGGTCGTCAGCGCCGGGGTCAGATAGGCGGAGTGCGGGGCGTCGTCGAACCCGGCCACGCTGACCTCGTCCGGTACCGCGCGGCCCGCCTCGTGCAGGGCGCGCAGCACCCCGAGCGCGAGGTCGTCGTTGCCGCACAGGATCGCGGTGACGGCCGGGTCACGCGCGAGTTTCCGGCCCGCCGCGTGACCACCCGCCGGACCCCAACTGCCCTGCACGGGACGGGGTTCCGGGGCGCCCGCCTCCTTCAGCGCCTGCCGCCAGCCGCTGGTGCGTGCGCTGGTGCGGCGGGTGCTGGACGGGATGGCGACGTAGTGCACGGTCTCGTGGCCGAGGGAGAGCAGATGGCGGGTCGCCTCGTAGGCGGCCTCGCGGTCGTCGGTCCACACCCAGGGACGGTCGCCGCCGGGTGGGCTCGCGGGGGTCTCGACCACGCCGACCACCGGCAGCCCGGCGGGCACGGCGCCGAGCGCCCGGACACCGGCCGGATCGTACGCGATCACGATCAGCCCGCCGCCCGCGTCCGCCGCCTGCTGCACCTGGGCGGCGACGGAGGCCTCCTCGGCCGACTCCAGGACGCCGATCCCGACCGCGTAGGACGCGGCGCGGGCGGCCTCCTCGATGCCCTGGAGGATCGAGGCGTAGCCGTAGTGGGTGGTGTTGGCGGTGAGCACGGTCACGGCCCGGCTGCGGCCGCTGGCCAGGGCCAGCGCGGTGGCGTTGCGGCGGAAGCCCAGTTCGTCGATGGCGGCGAGGACCCGCTCCCGGGTGGACGGCTTGACGCTGGGATGGCCGTTGATCACCCGCGAGACGGTCTGGTACGAGACTCCGGCGGCGGTCGCGACGTCCCTGATGCTCGCCGGACGCCTTGTGTGACCGGTCACATTCATGCCAGGATTGTGACCGGTCACACAACGGCCGTCAAGAGACCGTAACGATGGATTCACGCGACTGACGCGGGCTGCCTCCGGCGGTACGGCAGGGCGGGGTCGGGAGGGAGACACCTTGACCGGTTCGGCGGATGGGTCGCAGGAGGGGGCCGACGGCCCACGCGAGAAGTTCCGTTGGGGGCACTCGGCGCTGCGGTCCGAGTTCGCGGTCGCCGCTGACGGGACACTGCGGCTCGTCGGTCTCGGCCGTCCGGGCGCGCGCCGCACCCCCGCCCCGGCCGCAGCCCTGCCCCTCGTCGAACTCACCGCCGTCGGCCACGGCAGCGGCTGGTCCGGCCCGCGCTTCACCGGCACGGCGTTCGGTTCGCGCCTGAGATACCGGGGGCACCGCAGCGGCAGACGCGGCGACTGGGAGTGGCTGACCGTCGAACTCCACGACCCGGACACCGGGTTGACAGCGTGCGCCGAGCTGTCCTCGCCCACCGGACTGCCGGTGCTCCGCTCCCGTGTCCTCCTCCGCAACGAAGGCAGGCAGCCCCTGGTCGTCCAGTCCGTCAGCAGCCTGCTGCTCGGCGGCCTGCCCTCCGCGGGCGTCCTCGACGTCCACCGGGCCCGCAACGACTGGCTCGCGGAATGCCGTTGGTACGCCGAGCCGCTGCGCGCCACCGTCGCCGACATCAACGTCGCCGCCCACCAGCACGACAGCCGGGCCGCCCTCGTCCTGACCGGCCGGGGCAGCTGGCCCACCGACGGTCACCTCGCGATGGGGGCGCTGACGGAACGCGGCGGCGACCGGGCCTGGGTGTGGCAGGTGGAGTCCCCGGCCGGCTGGCGCTGGGACCTGGGCGAACACGCGCACGGCACGTACCTGGCGGTGAACGGCCCCACGGACGCCGAGCACCAGTGGCGGGTCCGGCTCGCGCCGGGCGAGGAGTTCACCACCGTGCCGGCGGCGCTGGCCCTGGGGCCGGGGCTCGACGAGGCGCTGGGCGCCCTGACCTCGTACCGCCGGGCCGTGCGCCGCCCGCACCCCGACCATGAGCAGCTCCCCGTCGTCTTCAACGACTACATGAACACGCTGATGGGCGACCCGACGACGGCGAAGCTGCTGCCGCTGATCGACGCGGCCGCCGACGCGGGAGCGGAGTACTTCTGCATCGACTCCGGCTGGTACGACGACGGCACCGCGGGCTGGTGGGACAGCGTGGGGGAGTGGCAGCCCTCGCCGCGCCGCTTCCCCGACGGCGGGATCCGGGCGGTCCTGGAGCGGATCCGGGAGCGCGGCATGGTGCCCGGGCTGTGGCTGGAGCCGGAGGTCGTCGGGGTGCGCAGCCCGGTCGCCACGGCGCTCCCGCCGGAGGCATTCTTCCAGCGCGACGGCGTACGCCTCGCCGAACAGGGCCGCCACCAGCTCGACCTGCGGCACCCGGCCGCCCGTGCGCACCTCGACAAGACGGTGGACCGCATCGTCGGCGACTGGGGCGTGGGCTACCTCAAGCTGGACTACAACATCGTCGTCGACCCGGGCACCTGCGCGCCCGGGGACCTCGCACCCGGAGCCGGACTCCTCGGCCACGCCCAGGCCTACCTGGACTGGCTGTCCGGCGTCCTCGACCGGCACCCCGGGCTGGTGATCGAGAACTGCGCCTCGGGCGGGATGCGGATGGACGGCGCCACCCTCGCCGTCACCCAGCTCCAGTCCACCAGCGACCAGCAGGACCCGCTGCGCTACCCGGCGATCGCCGCCGCCGCGCCCAGCGCGGTCCCACCCGAGCAGGGCGCGGTCTGGGCCTACCCCCAGCCCGAGTACGACGACGACCTGATCACCTTCACCCTGGGCGGGGCGCTGCTCGGCCGGATCCACCTGTCGGGCCACCTGAACCGCATGACCGGGCACCAGCTCGCCCTGGTCCGGGACGCGGTGGGGACGTACAAGGCGATCCGTGCGGATCTCGCGCGGGCCGTGCCGTTCTGGCCGCTCGGCCTGCCCGGGTGGACGGACGAGTGGCTGGCTCTGGGCATGCGGGTGCCCGGTGAGGGGACGTCGTATCTGTCGGTGTGGCGCCGGGGCGGGGGACCGGAACTCCGGGTGCCCATACGGCACTTGGCGGGCAAGCCGGTCCGGGTCGATGTCCTGCACCCGTCCGGTGCGGCCGCCGGGGCGGTCGGCTGGGACGGGGGCGGGCTGGTGGTGTCGCTGCCGCGCACGCCCGCGGTGCTGCTGTTGCGGCTCACCGTGGACGCGTAGGGGCGTTCTTTCGAGTCCGGGCGCGGGGCGCACCCGGACTGTGAGGATGAACGCATGAGCGAACAAACGAGAGACGACCTTCTCGCGGCAGCCGTCCGGCTGCGGGAACAAGGGCATCCCGAGGCGGCCCGGACACGGCTGCTGGCCCTCGCCGCCGAGTATCCCGACGACGCCCAGGTGGCCTACCAGACTGCCTGGGTCCATGACGTGCTGGGCCTGGAGGCCGAAGCCGTCCCCTTCTACGAGCGCGGCCTCAGCGGGGCCGGGCTGTCACCGGAGGACCGGCGGGGCGCGTTCCTCGGCCTCGGAAGCACCTACCGGGTACTCGGCCAGTACGCGAAGGCCGTCACCACCCTCCGCCGCGGCCTGGCGGAATTCCCCGAGGACGGTGCCCTGCAGACCTTCCTCGCCATGGCCTTGTTCAACACCCGGCACCACCACGAGGCCATGCGGATCCTGCTGAGGCTGCTCGCCAGGACCAGCGAGGACCCCCACGTGCGCCAGTACCGGCGCGCCATCGAGCACTACGCCGAGGACCTCGACGAGACCCTCTGAAACCCCGGATGGAACACCGAGCAGACCACCCAGGCCGACGGCTTCCCCTACACGCTGGCCCGGACGCTGGACGCCCCGCGGCGACGGTGTGGCGGGCGTGGACCACAGGACGACCACCACACCCGGATCGTGCTCCGCCAGACCTGCGACCCCGCCGAGGAACGCGACATGGCCGAGCAGGGCAGCACCATGCTCCTCGACAGCCTGAGCGCCTTTCTGGCCGAAGGGGCGGGGGGACTCAAACCCTCGTTGCCGAAGTACGGGCATGCGGACTGACATGGTGATTTACAGTGACTGGCACCAGTGCCGACGACTTCAAGGACACCGTGAGGTAATCGCGAACCATGCCGACCGAAACGTTTGAGTTTCAGGTAGAGGCCCGTCAGCTGCTGCAGCTGATGATCCACTCGGTCTACTCGAACAAGGACGTGTTCCTGCGCGAACTCGTCTCCAACTCCTCCGACGCGCTGGACAAGCTGCGTCTGGAGAAGCTGCGGGACGACTCGCTTCAGGCCGACGTGTCCGACCTGCACATCGAGATCGAGATCGACAAGGACGCCCGCACCCTCACCGTGCGCGACAACGGCATCGGGATGTCGTACGAGGAGGTCGGGCAGCTCATCGGCACGATCGCCAACTCGGGCACGGCCAAGTTCCTCCAGGAGCTGAAGGAGGCCAAGGACGCGGCCGGCGCCGAGGGGCTGATCGGCCAGTTCGGTGTCGGTTTCTACTCCGCCTTCATGGTGGCGGATGAGGTGACCCTGGTGACCCGGCGCGCGGGCGAGAGCCAGGGCACCCGCTGGTCGTCCCGCGGCGAGGGCACGTACACGCTGGAGACCGTCGACGACGCCCCGCAGGGCACCGCGGTCACCCTGCACCTCAAGCCCGCCGACCCCGAGAACCAGCTCCACGACTACACCGTCACCTGGAAGATCAAGGAGATCGTCAAGCGGTACTCGGACTTCATCACCTGGCCGATCCGGCTCGTCCCGGAGAAGACCGAGAAGACCGAGACGACGGAGAAGACGGGTGACGGCGACGAGGCGCCCGAGCCCGAGACGCTGAACTCGCAGAAGGCCCTGTGGGCGCGCTCGCGCGACGAGGTCTCCGACGAGGAGTACCACGAGCTGTACAAGCACATCAGCCACGACTGGCGCGAGCCGCTGGAGACCATCCGGCTCCAGGCCGAGGGCACCTTCGAGTACCAGGCCCTGCTGTTCGTCCCCTCGCACGCCCCGCACGACCTGTTCACGCAGGGTTACCAGCGCGGTGTGCAGCTGTACGTCAAGCGCGTCTTCATCATGGACGACTGCGAGGCGCTGCTGCCGCCGTACCTGCGCTTTGTGAAGGGCGTGGTCGACGCGGCGGACCTCTCGCTGAACGTGTCCCGGGAGATCCTGCAGCAGGACCGGCACATCAGGATGATGCAGCGCCGCCTGACGAAGAAGGTCCTGTCCACGGTCAAGGACATGATGGCCAAGGACCAGGAGCGGTACGCCACGTTCTGGCGGGAGTTCGGGGCGGTCCTGAAGGAGGGGCTGGTCACCGACGCCGAGAACCGCGACGCCATCCTCGCCGTCGCGTCCTTCGCCACCACGCACGGTGACGACGAGCCGACCACGCTCAAGAGTTACGTGGAGCGGATGAAGGACGGCCAGGAGGACATCTACTACCTGACCGGCGACTCCCGGCAGAGCATCGAGAACTCCCCGCACATGGAGGCCTTCCGGGCCAAGGGCATCGAGGTGCTGCTGCTCACCGACCCCGTCGACGAGGTGTGGGTCGACGCCGTCGGCGAGTTCGAGGGCAAGCGGCTGCGGTCCGTCGCCAAGGGCGAGATCGACCTCGACGCCAAGGGGGAGGAGAAGAACGAGGGCGAACGGGAGAAGCAGGCCGAGGAGTACGGCGGGCTGCTCGGCTGGATGAAGGAGCGACTGGACGAGGACATCAAGGAGGTGCGCCTCTCCTCGCGCCTGACCACGTCCCCGGCCTGCCTCGTCTCCGACGCGCACGACCTCACCCCGGCCCTGGAGAACATGTACCGGGCGATGGGCCAGGAGGTGCCGCGCACCAAGCGGATCCTCGAACTCAACCCCGACCACCTGCTGGTCAAGGGCCTGAACCAGGCCTACAAGGAGCGCGAGGACAAGGCCGAGCTCGCCGAGACCGCCGAACTGCTGCACGCCCTGGCCGTGCTCGCCGAGGGCGGCCAGCCGAAGGACCCCGCCCGGTTCGTCAAGGTCGTGGCGGAACGTCTGGAGCGGACCCTGTAAGCGAGCCCAGCCTGTAAACGAGCGCAAGGCTGTAAGCGAGCGCAGGGCTGTAAGCGTTTCCACGCCGGTCGTGCGGTGCCCGCACCGCACGGCCGGAGTTGTGCTGCCGCCCAAGTCCCTTGTTTGTCAGAACTGTTGACCCCGCTGTGAAAGCGCTTTAACTTCCCGTCACCGGACACGCAGAGGTGAGGGGGATCCGTGGCAACTGCCTTACGGGAACGCGCAGGTAGCAAGGGGGTGAGCCCGGATCACCGGAGTCCGGACGGGGCGCGGAGCAAGCGAAAAGGCTTTCACAGCCGGACGCTGTTCCTGCTCATGCTGCCCGGCGTCGCCTACTTTCTGCTGTTCCACTACGGCGCCCTCGTGGGCAACGTCATCGCGTTCAAGGAGTACGTGCCGTTCGACGGCCTGTGGGGCAGCCCCTGGGTGGGGCTCGGCAACTTCCAGCGGATGTTCGAGGACGGCGCCTTCTGGGACGCGGTCCTCAACACCGTCTGGATCGCGATCCTGCAACTCGTCTTCTACTTCCCGGTGCCGCTCGGGCTCGCGCTGCTGCTGCACACCCTCACGTGGAGCTCGGTGCGCCGCTTCGTGCAGTCGGTGGCGTATCTGCCGCACTTCATCTCGTGGGTGATCGTCGTCGCCCTCTTCCAGCAGGTGCTCGGCGACACGGGGCTGCTCAACAGCACGCTGAGCGGGGCGGGCCTGCACACGGTGGACGTCATCGGCAACCCGGACGCCTTCAAGCCGCTCGTCGTCGCCCAGGTCATCTGGAAGGACGCCGGCTGGGGCACGATCATCTTCCTCGCCGCCCTCGCCCAGGTCGATGAGCAGCAGTACGAGGCAGCGGCCATCGACGGCGCGGGCCCCTGGCGGCGGTTCTGGCACGTCACGCTGCCCGCGATCCGACCGGTGATCGTGCTGCTGCTCATCATGCGGCTCGGCGACATCCTCTCCGTCGGCTTCGAGCAGATGCTGCTCCAGCGCGACGCGGTCGGCCCGGAGGCCGCCGAGATCATCGACACCTTCGTCTACTACCAGGGCATCGTCGGCGGCGACTACGGCTACGCCGCGGCGGCGGGCCTGTTCAAGGGCCTGATCGGCGCCCTCCTCGTCTACGCGGCCAACAAGGTCGCCCACCGCCTCGGCGAACAGGGGGTCTACAAGTGAGCAGCTCTGCGAGGCCGGGATGGATGGAGAAGCCCAGGCCGCTCACCCAGGCCGCCAAGGCGCTCGCCCTGGCCACGGTCGTGCTGCTGGTGTGCGTGCCGTTCCTGGTGATCGTGTCGACCTCGCTCGCCTCCACCGACGAGGTCGTCGACAATGGCGGCTGGGTGCTGTGGCCCAGCGAGCCCACCCTGCAGGCCTACCGCGACATCTTCGACGGCGGCATCGTCACTCACGCCCTCGGTGTCAGCGCGGGCGTCACCCTCGTCGGCACCCTGCTCAGCCTCGCCTGCACGGTGACCCTCGCCTACGCGCTGTCCCGCCCGGGCGTCTTCGGCGGCAAACCGGTGCTGTTGCTGGTGCTGTTCACGTTCCTCTTCCCGCCCGGCATGATCCCGAGCTTCCTGCTCGTCAAGGAGCTCGGCCTGCTGGACAGCTACGCCTCGCTGGTCCTGCCCGTCCTGGTCAACGTGTTCAACCTCGTCGTCCTGCGCGGCTTCTTCCAGTCGATCCCCGAGGAGCTGTACGAGGCCGCGCGCCTGGACGGGGCGGGGGACTGGCGGGTGCTGGTCTCGGTGGTGCTGCCGCTGTCCAAGGCCGCCCTCGCGGTCGTCGGCCTGTTCTACGCGGTGGCCTACTGGAACTCCTGGTTCTACGCCTCGCTCTACCTGGAGAGCGACCACTGGCCGCTCCAGCAGGTCCTGCGCACCTATGTGGTGGCCGGTGCGGGACTCACCGACGCGACCACCGGAGAGGGCACGATCACCGCCCCGCAGACCGTGCAGATGGCGGTGCTCGTGATCGCCACCGTGCCGATCCTGCTCGTCTACCCGTTCCTGCAGAAGTACTTCACCAAGGGCGTGCTCACCGGCGCCATCAAGAGCTGACGCGCTCATTCACGAGCCGACGCATCACCAGCCGACGCATCAAGAGCCGACGCATCAAGAGCCGAAGCTTCATCAAGAGCCGCGCGCAGAAAGGCACCTGCCCATGTCCAGCATGTCCCGACGCACCCTCCTGCGCTCCATAGCGGCGGGCGGCGCCGCAGTCTCGGCCCCCGGTCTGCTGACCGCCTGCTCCTCCGGTTCGGACGACGGCGACGTCTCCAACGCCGGGAAGAAACTCGCGCCCTGGCCCGCGTACCGGCCCGCCACCGGCCCCGAGCCGGACCTCGCGCCCACCGACGCCGGCGTCCAGGCCGGGTACACCCGCTACCCGTCGGACCTGGTGAAGTCGGTCTCCCGCACCCCGGGTGACGGGTCCACGATCAAGGTCATGTCCGTCTCGTTCGGCACACCCCCCAAGCCCGCGTCCGCCAACCGGTTCTGGGCGGCCGTCGAGAAGGCCCTCGGCGTGAAGATCGAGTACACGATCATCTCCCAGGCCGACTACCAGAAGAAGATGGCGACCGTCATGGCCGGTGACGAGGGCGCCCTGCCGGACATCATCAACCTCTTCGCCGGCTTCACCCTGCCCCGCGAGGCGCAGTTCGTGCAGCGGCGCGCCGAGGACCTGACCCCGTTCCTGTCCGGGGACGCCATCGCCGACTACCCCAACCTCGCCAACATCCCCACCCACGCCTGGCGCGACATGGGCCGCATCGGCGGCCGCATCTACGGCATCCCGCTGGAGCGCCCGCTGCCCGGCTCCACCCTCTGGATCAACCAGGACATGTTCGCCGACGCGGGCATGAAGGAGGGGTGGACCGACGGGGACTTCGCCGCCGTCGCCCGGCGGGGCACGCGCGGACGGACGTACATGCTGGGAGCCGCCATGGGCTCCCTGTTCGGCAACGCCTTCCACTCCGCCGCCCACCGGGCACCCCAGCGGTGGTCCGTCACCGAGGACGGCACCTTCGTGCCGGCCTGGGCCGACGAACGCTACAAGGCGTCCATCGCCTTCCAGGCGCAGCTGCGCAAGAACGGCTCGTACCACCCCGACGCGACATCCATCTCGCAGATCGACCTGACGACGCTCTACTACAACGGCACCGTCGGCTCCATGCAGGACGGCTTCGGCGCCTACCTGCCCAAGTACCGGGAGTCGCAGGGCAAGATGACCCCGGCACCCGCCCTGCCGTACGGCGTCGGCGGTGAGCCCGGCGGGATCGTCGCCGCCCGCCGCTCCTTCGGCTACACCGTCCTGAAGAAGGCGAACAAGGACCGCATCGAACTGCTGCTGCGCATCCTCGACTACCTCGCCGCGCCCTTCGGCAGCCAGGAGTGGGAGCTCGTGCACTACGGCGTCGAGGGCGTCCACTTCACCCGCGGCAAGGACGGCTCGCCGACCCCCACCAAGCTCGGCGAGGTCGAGAACAACACCAACCTGCCGCTGAAGTACCTCGCGGAAGGCCCCCAGGTGCTGTTCGTCCCGGGCATGCCCGAGGCCGTCCGCGCTCTGCACGCCTGGCAGCGGAAGGTCGTCCCGCACGCGATCCGCGACGCCTCCTTCGGGCTGCAGTCCGCGACGAACAACTCCCAGGGCGCCACGCTCAAGGCCCTGATCGACGACACCGTCACCGGGATCGTCGCCGGGCGCGTCCCGCTGTCGGAGTGGGACGCCACGGTGAAGAAGTGGCGGACGCGGGGCGGCGACAGAATGGCCGAGGAGTACGCCGAGGACTACGCGGCCAACACCTGAACGGCGGCCGGGGAAGAGGAGACGCGGGGGATGGGGAACGACGGCATGGGGTCGAAGCGGCGGGTCACGATCCGCGAGGTCGCCGAGCGGGCGGGCGTGTCCATGGCCACCGCCTCGCGCGCACTGAGCGGCAACCACCCGGTGCCCGCCGCGACCCGGGCACGTGTCCTGCGCGCGGCCCGCGACCTCGACTACGTCGCCAACGCGCACGCCCGCGCCCTGGTCGGCGGCGGCCGCAAGATGGCCGCCGTCGTGGTCCGCCAGGTCACCAGCCCCTTCTACGCGCAGGTCGCCGAGGGCGTGGAGGCGGAGGCCGCCGACCGCGGCTGGCTGTGTGTGGTCGGCGCCACGGGCGGGGATCCGCAGCGCGAGATGGAGTTCGTGCAGCTGATGCGGGAGGAGGGGGCGCGGCTGGTCATCCTGGTCGGCGGGGTCGTCGAGGACGACGCCTACCGGGAGCGCGTCGCCCACTACGCGCAGGCCCTGGACGCCTCCGGCGCCCGGCTGGTGCTGTGCGGGCGGCCCGCGCCCGACCCCGACATCCCCGCGCTCGTCGTCGAGTTCGACAACGAGGCCGGGGCCCGCGCCATCACCGCCCACCTGCTGTCGGCGGGCCACCGCGGGATCGTGTTCCTCGGCGGGCTGCCCGGCAACACCGCACTCGACGCCCGCGTCGCCGGCTACCGGGCCGCGCTCGCCGAACACGGGCTGCCGCCCGAGGCCGCGCACGTCATCGACTGCGGCCTCGGCCGCGCCGCCGGCCACCGGGCGATGGCCGAACTCCTCCAGGGCACCAGGGAGTTCACCGCCGTCTTCGCCGGGGACGACATGGTCGCCGCGGGTGCCCTGCGCGCCATCGCGGAGGCGGGCCTGACCGTCCCCGGTGACATCTCCGTCGTCGGCTACAACGACATCCCGCTCGCCGAGGACTTCAACCCGCCGCTCACCACCGTCCGCACCCCCGCCGAAGAGCTCGGCCGCGCCGCCGTACGCATCGCGCTGCGCGACCCCGAGCACGCCGCCGGGGCCCACCACCTGCTCGGTACCCACATCGTCGTACGCGACAGCGTCGGCGCGCCCCCGCCCGGGCGTGCCCTGTGACAGACGGAGGAACCGCACCCGCATGAGCGCGCCGCACGTGTCGCTCCCCGGTCCGACGCACCTGCTTCCGCCCCCCGACCCCACCAGATCGCCGATCACCGGCTGGACCCGCGCCCACTGGGAGGCGATCGCCGACCGGCTCCTCGACGGGCTGCTGCCGTACGCCTCCCCGGGCCTGGCCCAGTACCGGCTGCCCGGCCCGCCCAGCCACTCCGGGCCCTGGTCGGACGGCCTGGAGGGCTTCGCCCGCTCCTTCCTGCTGGCCGCCTTCCGCATCGCGGGCTCGGGCGGGCGGGCCCCCGGCCTGATCGAGCGGTACGCGGCCGGACTCGCCGCCGGCACCGACCCGCGCAGTCCGGACCACTGGCCGCCCATCACAGACCGGGCCCAGCCCATGGTCGAGGCCGCGTCGATCGCGATCGCCCTGCACGAGACCCGCCCGTGGCTCTGGGACCGGCTCGACGACGGCGTACGGCAGCGGGTCGCCGACTGGCTGGGCGGATTCGTCGGGGCCCGCGTCAACGATTCCAACTGGCGGCTGTTCCAGGTCATCACCGAGGAGTTCCTCGCCTCCGCCGGCGCTCCGCACAGCCGCTCCGAGATCGACGCGGGCCTGGCCCGCCTGGAGGACTGGTACCGGGGCGGCGGCTGGTACACCGACGGCGACGGCCGCAAGTTCGACTACTACAACGCCTGGGCCCTGCACCTGTATCCGGTGCTGTGGGCCCGCATCGCCGGGCCGCGCGCCGACCCGCGTCTGGTCGACCGTCACCGGGCACGGCTGCGCGCGTTCCTCCACGCCCACCAGCACTTCTTCGGCGCTGACGGCGCCCCCGTCCACCAGGGCCGCTCCCTGACCTACCGCTTCGCCACCACCGCCCCGCTGTGGGCGGGCGCCCTCGCCGACGTCACCCCGCTGCCGCCCGGCCGCACCCGCCGCCTCGCCTCGGGCGCCCTGAAGCACTTCGCCGAGCGGGGGGTGCCCGACGAGCGCGGACTGCTCACGCTCGGCTGGTACGGCCCCTTCCACCCCGTCACCCAGCGGTACTCGGGCCCGGCGTCCCCGTACTGGGCGAGCAAGGCGTTCCTCGGTCTGCTGCTGCCCGCCGACCACCCCGTGTGGACCGCGCCCGAGGAGCCCAGCCCGGTGGAGGAGGCCGACGTGTGCCTGGCGTTACCCGCTCCCGGCTGGCTGCTGCACTCCACCGCGGCCGACGGGATCGTACGGCTCGTCAACCACGGCAGCGACCGGCTGCCGCCCCCGCCCTCCCCCAAGCTCTCGGCTGCGCTCGAGCAGGGAGGTACCCCCACCGCCCAGGACAGCCCGTACTACGCCAAGTTCGCCTACGCGAGCGCCGCCGCCCCCGAGACCGCGGCGGCCGACGCCCCGCCGGCCGGCCCCGACAACCACATCGCGCTGCTCACCGCCGACGGCACACCGTCCCGGCGCGGCCGTATCCACCTGCTCGGCGTCGAGGGGCGCCGCGCCGCCTCCTGGCACCGGGCGCTGCTGCCGGGCGACAGCGGGGGGCACCGTATCGAGACGGTCAGCGTGGTGCACGGCCCCTGGGAGGTCCGCGTCCACCACGTCGACGCACCGCACGGCACCCCCGTGCGCGAAGGGGGCTGGGCCGTCGCCGACGACACCGCGCCGCCCGCCGCCGCGACCGGGCCCGACTGGGCGATGGCCCGGCGCGCGGACGGACTGACCAGCGCGATCGCGGGGCTGCACGGGTGGCGGGACGCCGGGACGGCGGTGGCCCACGCGACCGGAACCAACGCCTACGGCCGCCACTCGGCGACCCCACACCTCACCCTGCCCGCCCACCCGGGCGGCACCCACCTCCTGGTGACCCTCGTCGTGCTCAGCGCCGACCCGGCAGTGAGCGGCGACCCGCACGCGCTGTGTTCGGATACGCGCGTACGGGTCGCCGCGGACGGGGAGGTGGAGATCCGCTTCCCGGACGGCACCCGGGAGCGGGTACCGCGGTGACGGGGGCAGGACCTGTGCCGAAAGTCCCGCCTGCCCCGCGACGCGGCACAGGCCCTACGCCTCGGCGCGGCCCCGCGTCACCATCTTCTTCAGCAGCGGCCACGCCAGCAGCACCACGATCACCGCGTACACGGTCACCGCGAACGGCGTGTTGACCAGGCCCGTGACGCTGCCGTCGCTGATCTGCAGGGCGCGCCGCAGCTGCTGCTCGGCGTTCGGGCCGAGGATGACGCCGATCACGGCGGGCAGGATCGGCAGGCCGTAGCGGCGCATGCCGAACCCGATGAGGCCGATGATCAGCAACGTCACCAGGTCGATGACCTCACCGCCGACCGCGTACGCGCCGACCGCTGCGAAGAACATGATCCCCGCGTACAGGTACGGCCGCGGAATGCGCAGCAGCTTCGCCCACAGCGGTGCCAGGGGCAGGTTGAGGGCGAGGAGCAGCACCATGCCGACGAACAGGGAGGCGATCAGGCCCCACACCAGGTCGGGTTCCCGTTCGAAGAGCAGCGGGCCGGGCTGGATGCCGTACTGCTGGAAGGCGGCCAGCATCACCGCCGCGACGGCCGTGGTCGGCAGGCCGAGGGTCAGCATCGACACCAGGGTGCCCGCCGCCGAGGCCGACGCCGCGGACTCCGGTCCGGCGACGCCCTCGATGGCGCCCTTGCCCCACTCGTCCTTGTGCTTCGACAGGCGCTTCTCCGTGACGTAGGAGAGGAAGGTGGGGATCTCCGCGCCGCCCGCCGGGACCGCGCCGAACGGGAAGCCGATGAACGGGCCGCGCGCCCACGACTTCCAGGTCCGCTTCACGTCGTCGCGGCCCAGCCACGGGCGGCCCACCGGGATCGGCTCGGGCGGCCTGCGCCGCAGGTGCGCGGCGACCCACAGGGCCTCGCCGATCGCGAAGAGACCGACCGCGACGATCACCACGTCGATCCCGTCGGCGAGCTGGAGGGAACCGAAGGTCAGGCGCTGCTGGCCGGTCATCTGGTCCAGGCCGACCAGGCCGAGCGTGAGGCCGATGAGCAGGGACGCCAGGCCCCGGACACGGGAGGAGCCCAGTACCGAGGTCACCGCGATGAACGCCAGCACCATGATGGCGAAGTAGTCCGGCGCGCCGATGTCCACCGCCAGTTCGGCGACCGTCGGGGCGAGCGCCACCAGCAGGATCGTGCCGATCAGGCCGCCCGCGAAGTGACCGATGGCGGCGGCTGCGAGGGCCTGCGAGCCCCGGCCGGACTTGGCCATGGGGTTGCCCTCCATGGCCGCGACGACGGCGGCGCTCTC
This sequence comes from Streptomyces deserti, assembly GCF_054782695.1. NCBI lineage: Bacteria > Bacillati > Actinomycetota > Actinomycetes > Kitasatosporales > Streptomycetaceae > Streptomyces > Streptomyces deserti. Next base: position 106,191 of record NZ_BAAGRZ010000002.1, on the reverse strand, counting down.
GCCGGGTGTGTTGAGGAGGATCGAGGTGGTGGAGCCGCCGAACATCGCGCCGTAGTAGATGCCCGCGAACATGATGAACGCGCCGATCGGGTTGAGCCCGTACGTCACCGGCAGCAGCAGGGCGACCGCCATGGCGGGGCCGATGCCGGGCAGCACGCCGATCGCGGTGCCGAGCAGGACGCCGATCGCGGCCCAGAGCAGGTTGATCGGGGTGAGGGCCGTACCGAAGCCGTCCAGAAGGGAGTTGAGGGCGTCCATGTCACAGCACTCCCATCAGCGGACCGCCGGGCAGCGGCACTCCGAGCAGGTTGTTGAAGACGGTGTAGGTGACGAGGGAGAGGACCGCCGCGATGAGCGGGTCGCGGTCGGTTCTGCGGCTGCCGAGCGCGAAGGCGGCGCCCCAGAACAGCAGCGTTCCGGCGATGGGGAAGCCGAGCGGTTCGATGAGGACCGCCGCGCCGAGGAACACCCCGGTGAGCAGCAGCACCGTGCGCCAGTCCGCGGGCTCGGACAGGTCGATGTCCTCGCCGGTCTCGGCCTGGCCGCGGCCGCCGCGCAGCACGTCGACGGCGAGCAGCGCGGCGATCAGCAGCAGCCCGATGCCGACCACGACGGGCACGGTCTTCGGGCCGACCGGGCCGCGCTGGGCGATGTCGACGTCCATGGTGAGCGCGTCGGTCAGCACGAGCACGCCCAGTGCCAGCAGCAGGGCGCACACACCGAGTTCGGAGTGGTCGCGCAGCCAGGAGCGGCGCTCGGCCGTCTCGGCCGGAGGAATGTCCATCTGCGTCGTCACAGTCCCAGCTCCTTCAGCACCGACACCACACGCTTGTCCTGGGCGTCCAGGAACGCGCGGAACTTCTCGCCCGTAAGGAAGGCGTCGTCCCAGCCGTTCTGCTTCAGGGACTGCTGCCACTCGGGCGAGTCGTGCAGCTCCTCGATCAGCCGGACGAGCTTGTCCCGTTCGGCGTCGGTCAGGCCGGGCGGGGCGACGATGCCGCGCCAGTTGGTGAAGTTCACGTCGTAGCCGGACTCCTTGAGCGTGGGCGCGTCCTTCAGCTCGTCGACCCGCTCCGGGCCGGTGACCGCCAGCACTCGCAGCTCACCGGCCTTGATCTGGTCCAGGTACTCGCCGACGCCGGACACGCCGAAGGCGACCTTGTTGCCGAGGATCGAGGCGAGCAGCTCGCCGCCGCCGTCGAAGGGGATGTAGTTGACCTTCTTCGGGGCGATCCCGGCGGCCTGCGCCATCAGCATCGGCGCGAGGTGGTCGGGCCCGCCGGGCGACGACCCGCCGCCCACCGGCAGCTTGCCCGGGTTCTTCTTCCAAGCGCCGATCAGCTCGTCGATGGTCTTGTACGGGGAGTCCTTGGCGACCACGACGACGTCCTGCTCCTCGGTGAGCCGGGCGATCGGGGTGGTGTCGGCGAGGGTCTTCGGCGCGTCGTTGGAGCGGACGGCGCCGACGACACCGAGGCCCATGGACATGGCGAGCTTGCCGTTGCCGTGCTCGCTCACCAGGCGGCTCAGGCCCACGGTGCCGCCGGCGCCGGGCAGGTTGAACACCTCGATGTTGTGGGTGAGCCCGGCGTCCTCGGCGTTCTTCGCGGCCGTACGGGCCGTGATGTCGTAACCGCCTCCGGGCGTGTTGGGAACCATGAAGCGCAGGCCCGGGATCTGTGTGCCGGTCTCGGCGCCGCTGCCGGCGGTCAGCAGCGGCGGACCCACGAGCACGAGCACGGCGGCCCCGAGCAGGGCGAGGGGAGTGCGCAGGCGCACGAGTGCCACCACCTGTCGGTTGTGTCGATGGAGATTCGATGGAGAGGGGAGGCCCTGTGGGGGAGGGTGACGTGGGCCACATGCTGCCCTCGCGTCAGGGGTCTGTCTCTCTTGCGGAACCAACGGAGGTTTTGGTCTTTGTGGCCACAGGGCGGCGTCGGGCGGCGGCGCACCTCTCTTTCCCTCTGTGCAGGTGGGCGCCATGATGGGGCGACCCGTCACGAGACACGGGAGATTGAGTACGTCGTGGTCGCCACCTTCCGTCGCCAGACCCTCGCGGGCGAGATGCTGGTGCTCCAGCTCGCCATCGTCGTGATGGTGCTGCTGGCGGTCGCCGCGGTCTCGCTCGCCCAGTCGGAGGCGACCTTCAACCGTGTCGAGGGCCGCCGGGTGAGCGCGCTCGCCGAGCAGCTGGCCGCGAACCCGCTGGTGCGCAGCCAGCTGGGGCGGCCGGTGACGCAGGAGGCGCTGGCGCCGCTGGTGAACTCCACGCAGACCCAGTCCGGGGTCACCTCGGTGACGGTGGCCGACGCCGCCGGCCGGATCGTAAGCTCCACGAATCCCACGGTGGTCGGCGACCGGCTGCCCCTGGGCGAGGGCGCCACCGCGGGACGCGGCTGGTCGGGGCCGCTGACCCTGGACGGCAGCCGCGAACTGGTCGCCCAGGTGCCCGTCCTCGGGGCCGGCCAGGAGAATCTCGGCCGGCACCTCGGCACGGTGATGATCGGTGAGGCCGATCCCACGGTGTGGCAGCGCCTGAGCGGCGCGTCCTCCTACCTGCTCGCCTACCTGGGCATCGCCAGCGGGCTCGGCGTCGCCGGCTCCTGGCTGCTCGCCCGGCGCGTCAAACGGCAGACCCTCGGCCTGGAACCCCGCGAGATCGCCGGGCTCGCCGAGCACCGCGAAGCCATGCTGTACGGCATCGCCGAGGGCGTGATCGCCCTGGACCCGCAGCACCGGCTCACCCTCGTCAACGAGATGGGCCGGCGCCTGCTGGACCTGCCCGAGGACTGCGTGGGCCAGAGCCTGGAGGCCCTCGGCATCGAGGGACGGCTGCGGGAGGTCCTGTCGGGCGCCACCCAGGACCGGCGGGGCGAGGCCGTCTCCGGGGCGACGGGGGACCGGCGGGACGAGGTTGTCATCCGCCGCGGCCGGGTCCTGGTGATGAACCGGATGACCGTCACCAAGGACGGCCGCCCGCTCGGCTCGGTCACCACCCTGCGCGACCGCACCGAACTGGCCCGGCTGGAGCGGGAGATCGGCTCCTTCCGCAGCTCCTCCGAACTGCTGCGCGCCCAGGCCCACGAGTTCGCCAACCAGCTGCACACCATCTCCGGGCTCATCCAGATCGGCGAGCAGGACGAGGTGGTCCGCTACATCCGCGCACTCAACCAGCGCCGCCAGTCCCTCGACGTCACCCTCAGCCGCCGCGTCCGCGACACGGCCGTCGCGGCCCTGCTGATGGCGAAGGCGTCCCTGGCGGCCGAACGCAGGGTCAGCCTGCGGATCTCCGACCACACCGCGCTCGACCGGCTCGCCCCGGAGGACGCCGCCGATGTCGCGACCGTCGTCGGCAACCTGGTCGACAACGCCGTCGACGCCGCCGCGCACGACGGCGAACAGGACGCCTGGGTCGAGGTCGAGCTGCGGCAGGACGCCTCCAGCGTGGAGATCGTGGTCCGCGACTCCGGGCCCGGCGTGGCACCCGAACTCGCCCGCGAGGTGTTCTCGCACGGCTTCACCACCAAGGCCGCCCAGGAGGGCGAGCGCGGCATCGGTCTGGCGCTCACCCGTCTGGTCTGCGAACGTCACGGCGGTGAGATCTCGGTGACCAACACGCCCGACGGGGCGATGTTCACCGCACGCATGACCGTCAGCCACCTCACCGACGCGGTGACGGAAGGAGCGACACGATGAGGACCACGCCGGGCAGGTCCGACCCGATCGACGTGCTCGTGGTCGACGACGACTTCATGGTGGCCCGGGTGCACCGCACCTTCGTCGAGCGCGTCGAGCCGTTCCGGGTCGTCGGAGTCGCCAGCACCGGCGAGCAGGCCATCACCGCCGTCGACGAACTGCGCCCCGACCTCGTCCTGCTCGACCTCTACCTGCCCGACCTCTTCGGCCTCGACGTCATCCCCCGGCTGCGCACCGCCGGCCACGACTGCGACGTGATGGTGATCAGCGCCGCCCGGGAGGCCGAGACGGTACGCGGCGCCGTCCGGCACGGCGTCGTCGACTACCTGCTCAAGCCGTTCGAGTTCCAGGACCTGCGCACCCGCCTCGAGCGGTACGCCGCCCAGCGCGGCCGGCTGCGCGACACCGTCGTGCGCAGCCAGGCCGACGTCGACCGCGTCCTGGCCGGGGCGGCCGGCGCGGCAGCGGCCGTCCCCGTGCTGCCCAAGGGCATGAGCGTGGAGACCGCCGAGCTGATCGAACGCACCCTCCGCGAGGCCGACGGCACCCTGTCCGCCACCGAGTGCGCGAACCTGACCGGCGTCTCCCGCGTCAGCGCCCGCCGCTACCTGGAGTACTTCCACACCATCGGCAGCGCGGAGGTGTCCCTGCGGTACGGGGTGGCGGGGCGCCCGGAACGGCGTTACCGGTTCCGCGGTCCGGCCACGGGACTGCAGACCAGTGGCGAAGCCCGCGCCTGACCCGGGGGCGATGCCCCGGAAGGAGCACCCTCGGCCGGAGGAGCAGGGCCCCCGCGCGCTCAGGGCATCCGCGCCGGCAGCAGCGACAGCACCTCCTGCGGGGCGTGCATCCCGGCGATCCGGCGCGCGACCTCCCGCGCGCCGGCCGAGCAGGACGGCTCGTTCAGCCCCCGGGCGACCGCGGCCACGGCCCCGCCCGGGCCGACAGCGCCCCGCCCGCCGGGTCACAGAGGTGATGCCTTTGCCAAGATCATCGCACGGGGGGTTGTCCTGACAATCTCCCGCACCTAGGGTCGCCTGTCGAGTGCAAGCGCTTTCCAAGCGCATGTCCACCGGTTGTCCGAGGAGCGCCGCATGCCCGTGTCCCCAGCGTTCTCCGCCCGCCGACGCGTCGCCGTCGTCGGCACCGGAGCCATCGTCAGCGGCAGCCATCTGCCCGCGCTCAGAGCCCACGCCGACCGCGTGGAACTGGTTGCCGCCGTCGACGTGGACCAGGGCCGGCTGGACGCGTTCCGGGAGCTGGCGGGCGAGGAGGTCGCCGGGTACACCTCGATGGGCGACATGCTGGACGCCGTACGCCCCGACCTGGTCCTCATCGGCACGCCGCCGGCGCTGCACCGGGAGCAGACGGTGGCCGCGCTCAAGGCGGGCGCCTGGGTGCTGTGCGAGAAGCCGCTGTGCCTGTCGCTCGCCGAGTACGACGAGATCGCGGCCGCCGAGGAGGCGTCGGGGGCGTACGCCTCCGTGGTCTTCCAGCACCGCTACGGTTCCGGAGCCGAGCACGCCCGCGAGCTGATCGCGAGCGGTGAGCTGGGCGCCCCGCTGGTCGCGCACTGCCAGACGACCTGGCACCGGGACGCCGCGTACTACGCGGTGCCGTGGCGCGGACGCTGGGCCACCGAGGGCGGCGGGCCGACCATGGGGCACGGCATCCACCAGTACGACCTGCTGCTGCACCTGCTCGGCGAGTGGGAGGAGGTGCGGGCCATGGCGGCGCGGCTGGTGCACGACACGGAGAGCGAGGACGTGTCGACGGCGCTGGTGCGTTTCAGGAACGGGGCCCTCGCCACCGTCGTCAACAGCGTGCTCTCCCCGGACGAGGTGAGCCGCGTCCGGATCGACTGCGCCGACGCGACGGTGGAGTTGACCCACCTGTACGGCCACGGCAACGACAACTGGGTCTACACCCCGGCCCCGCACGTCGACTCCGACCGCGCCGACCTCTGGCGCACCCCCGCACAGGACGTGCCCAGCTCGCACACGGCCCAGCTCGGCACCCTCCTCGACGCCTACGACACCGGGACGAGACCGCCGGGCAGCGGCCCAGACGCCCGCGCCACGCTGGAGTTCGCCGCCGCCCTGTACAAAGCGGCGTTCAGCGGCAGCCCCGTGCACGCGGGCGAGATCGGCCCCGGCGACCCCTTCTATGAGGCCATGCACGGCGACCACCCCGACTGGGCCCCCAAGGAGCGCGCATGAGCATCCGAGTCAGCCACACCCATGGCGAGGACATCGCGGTCACGGCGGCGAACGGCACCGAGATCCTCCGCTACGTCTACCGCCCCGACCCCGAGGCGTTCGAGTCCCGCAAGCCCTATGCCCACCCGGTGCGCACCCTGGCCGGGCACACGGTGACCGGCTACCGCCCGAACGACCACCGCTGGCACAAGGGCCTGCAGATGACGGCCAGTCACCTGTCCGGGCAGAACTTCTGGGGCGGCAACTGCTACGTCCACGGCCAGGGTTACCTGAAACTGCCCGAGCGGGTCGGCTCCATGCGCCACGACGGGTTCTCCGCGTTCACCGTCGAGGACGACCGGCTGGCCTTCACCGAGGACCTGACGTGGGTCGAGAACGGGGGCGAGGAGTGGGCGCGGGAGGTACGGGACCTCGCCGTCCACTCGGTCGACGAGGCGGCCGGTGCCTGGGCCCTGGACTGGGCGATCCGCCTCACCAACATCCGTGACACGCCCCTGGCCTTCGGCTCCCCGACCACCGCGGGCCGCGAGATGGCCGGCTACACCGGGCTCCAGTGGCGCGGCCCGCGCGACTTCACCGGCGGCACGGTCTTCGCACCCGACACCGACACCGACGCCGACGCCGGGAAACTCATGGGCAGCCAGGGCCCGTGGCTGGCGCTCACCACCGAGCACGACGAGGTCGACGGGCACTCCACCCTCGTCTTCGCCCACGCGCCCGAGAACCTGGACGACAAGGCCGCGATCCACGAGTCCCACTGGTTCGTGCGCTCCGAACCGTTCCCGACGGTCGCCTTCTCGTGGGCCTTCTTCGAGGAGTTCGAGCTGCCGCCGGGCGAGTCGTTCGCCTACCGCTACCGGGTCGTCGTCGCCGACGGTGCCTGGGACCGGGAGCGCGTGAGCACGCACCTGGAGGGCCTGTCATGGTGAGCGACGCCAAGCCTTCGCTGCCCCATCCGCTGCCCGGCGCCGTCGGCCTGTCCCACCTGAGCGCCTACGACTGGGAGGCCGCCGACGGGGTGTGCGGCGGCAGTCCGCATCTGCACCTGGTGTGCACGGAGGCGTACGTCGTCACCGGCGGCCGGGGCGCCGTGCAGACGCTCAGCCCCGACGGCTACCGGGACATTCCGCTGGAGTCCGGCTCGGTCGCCTGGTTCACGCCGGGCACCGTGCACCGCATGGTGCAGGGCGGGGACCTGCGCATCACCGTGCTGATGCAGAACAGCGGCCTGCCCGAGGCGGGGGACGCCGTGTTCACCTTCCCGCCCGAGGTGCTCGCCGACCCGGAGAAGTACGCCGCCGCGGCGACCCTGCCGCCCGGCACCGGCCCGGAGACCGCGGCCGCCGCCCGGCGCCGCAGGGACCTCGCCGTCGAGGGCTACCTCGCCCTGCGCGAGGCCCTGGTCGCCGGCGACAGCGGCCCGTACCTGGAGTTCCAGCGCGCCGCCGCCCGGCTGGTGCGCGACAAGGTGCCGACCTGGCGCGAACTGTGGCGGGCGGGCGCACTGGCCACGGCCGAGCGCACCGGCGCCCAGCTCGACGCGCTGGCAGCGGGCGAGCCCTCGTACCTCAGCGAGGCGACCGCGCACGAGGCCGCGCCCACCCGGCTCGGCGGGTTCGGCATGTGCGGGCGCCGGGACGAGTACGCCCTGCCGGGCACCACGCTGCCGTACCAGGGGGAGTAGCCGCACACAACGAGGGGGGACCTCAACCGAACTCCGAGGAGAGGAGAGGTGACCTCGGCATGCCCGGACACAGGACGAAGGGGTTCTGCGCGTCGGCCGCCGCACTCGTGCTCTGCGCGGTGCTGGCCGGCTGCGGAGGATCCGGGGAGTCGGTCGCCGGCGGCAAGGTCGTGCTGCGCTACACGTGGTGGGGCAACCCCGACCGCGCGCAGCGCACCGAGCAGGCCGTCGACCTGTTCGAGAAACGCCACCCGAACGTCGATGTACAAACGTCGTTCTCGGCCTACGAGGCCTACAAACAGAAGCTCGCCACCCAGGCCGCGGGCGGTGACGCCCCCGACGTGATGCAGCTCGACTACCGCCAGATCGACCAGTACGCCTCCGGTGGCGTCCTGCTCGATCTCGCCGAGCAGAAGGCCGTCCTGCGCACCGGCGAGATCGACCCCGGCCTGCTCGCCACCGGGCGGCTCGACGGCACGCAGTACGCGATCCCGCAGGGGCGCGGCACCGAGACCGTCGTCTACGACGTGAAGGCCTGGAAGGACTCCGGCATCCCGCTTCCCGGCGAGAGCTGGACCTGGAGCGAGTGGGCCGACGCCATGCGCGCGCTCGCGAAGAAGACCGGCAGGCCCGGGGCCACCGACCCCGTTCCACAAGCCGGTTCGCTGGGGCCGGATCGCCCTGCACCTCGGCTGCCTGGCCGCACTGCTCGTGATGCTGTATCCGCTGGCCTGGCTGCTGGCCACCTCGCTCAAGCCCGCCGACGAGGTCATCGCGAGCCTCGACCTGCTGCCCAGCCGCCTGGAGTGGTCGAACTACTCCACGGCGCTGGAGGGCGTGAACGACGTGTCCGTGTGGCGGCTGCTCGGCAACTCGCTGCTCATCGCGGGCGGCGCGGTCCTCGGCAACGTCATCAGCTGCTCGCTCGCCGCCTACGCCTTCGCACGGCTGCGCTTCCGGTTCCGCGGGCCGCTGTTCGCCTTCATGATCGCCACGATCATGCTGCCGCACCACGCGGTGCTGATCCCGCAGTACATCATCTTCAACCAGCTCGGCCTGGTGAACACCTACTGGCCGCTGATTCTGCCGAAGTTCCTCGCCACGGAGGCGTTCTTCGTCTTCCTCATCGTGCAGTTCATGCGCGGCCTGCCGCGCGAGCTGGAGGAGGCGGCCCGCATCGACGGCTGCGGCCCGTTCCGCAGCTTCTTCAAGGTCGTCCTGCCGCTGACCCGCCCCGCGCTGATCACCACGGCGATCTTCACCTTCATCTGGACGTGGAACGACTTCTTCACCCAGCTGATCTACCTCTTCGACCCGGACAAGTTCACGCTGACGCTCGCGCTCAGGTCCTTCGTGGACGCCTCCAGCACCTCGGCGTTCGGCCCGATGTTCGCGATGTCGGTGATCGCGCTGCTGCCGATCGTGCTGTTCTTCCTCGCCTTCCAGCGGTTCCTGGTGGAGGGCATGGCCAGCTCCGGACTGAAGGGGTGAGGGGCGTGAGCACCGCACGGGAGCCGGGCGAGGTCTTCGGGCCGCGCATGACCCTGTTCGCCGACGTGCTGAGCGTCGGCCTCGTCACCGCCGTGGCCTGCCTGCCGCTGCTGACCGTCCCGGCCGCGCTGTCGACGGCGTGCGCGGTGCTGCGGGGCGCGGGAGAAGGCCGGCCCGCCACGGCGGGGCGGTACCTCACCCTGCTGCGGCGGCGGTTGCGGGCCGGCGACCTGGCGGCGGGGACGGTCGTGCTCTCGGGCCTGCTGCTGCTCGCCGCCGACCTGGCGCTGGCCGGGGCGGGGCTGCCCGGGGCGCCGCTCTTCGCGGTGGTGGCCGCCGCGATCGGCGCGGGCGCCACGGTGGTGGGCCTGCGGGCCTGTGCCCGCCCCGAGTCGCTGACCGACTGGCGGGCGGCGGTGCGCGAGGCCGCCCGGGACGCCGTACGGGACGTGGGCGGCAGTGGCCTCGTCCTGCTCGCGGTGGCGACGGCGGCCCTGTGCGCCTGGATGCTGCTGCCGCTCGCCTTCCTCGCCCCGGGGCCCCTGGCGCTGGCGCTCACCGCCGTCGACGTACGCCGGGGCGCCTTGGGAGTGACGCCGTAGGACTGTCCTGGGCGGGCGCCGTAGGAGTGTCCTTGGGCGGGCGCTGCAGGAGTGTCCGGAGTTCCCTCAGGCGCGGGCGTCCGGCCGCGTCGCCCCGTCGAGAGTGGTGGTCTCCTCGCCCCGCCCGCGCCGCCGCGGACCCCGGTGGCGGTGCCGGCGGCGCGCCGCGCCGGTCGCCATCATGGCCAGGCCCAGACAGAACAGGAGCGCCAGCGCGAGACCGGAGCTGAAGATCGCGAGCGCGTTCAGGGTGGCGATGTCGTTGCCCAGCAGCGACACGGTGTACTCCGGGCCGCCCGACAGGTTGCCGGCGATCAGCAGGCCGGTGAAGGCACCCGTGGCCGCGACGAGGAGCAGTCCGAGGATCAGCATCCGAGTCATCTCCTCAGGGAGTCGTGCTGACCTTCGGAGTACCCGTGATCCCACCGCCCGTACCGAGACGCCGGCGCGGCACGCGGGGACAGCATGATCTCGGGATCCCTGCCTACCCTGGACGTGTGGCTCGGTCCAACGACGAGGTCGCCGCGCTCTTCCAGGAGTACGCGGACCTGATCTCGATCACCGGAGGAGACGCGTACAGGGCGCGTGTCTACGAGAAGGCCGCCCGGTCGATCGGCGGCTACCACGCCGACGTGTCCCGCCTCGACGTCAAGGGCCTCCAGGAGATCCCCAACGTCGGCAAGTCGATCGCCGAGAAGATCGTCGAGTACTTCCGCGGCGGCAGCGTGTCCGCGGTCGAGGAACTGCGGGCGAAGATCCCCGCCGGGGTCCGGCGGCTGACCGCCATCCCCACGCTCGGCCCGAAGAAGGCCTGCGTCCTGTACGAGGAGCTGGGCATCTCCTCGGTCGAGGAACTGGTCGACGCCATCCACGCGGAGCGGCTGCGCGACCTGAAGGGCTTCGGGCCGAAGACGGAGCAGAACATCCTGCACGGCATCGAACTCCTCCAGTCGTCCGGCGACCGTGTGCTGCTCGACGCCGCCATGGACCTCGCCGACGACATCGTCGCCGAGCTGTCCCGGGTCCCCGGCTGCCTGCGGTGCGCGTACGCCGGGTCGCTGCGCCGGTTCCGCGAGACGATCGGCGACGTCGACGTGCTCGCCGCGGCCCGCACGCCGACCGCGCTGATGCGGGCGTTCACCGAGCTGCCGTACGTCCAGGAGGTCATCGCGCACGGGGAGAAGAAGACGTCGGTCCGCACCACCAGGGGCCTGTCCGTCGACCTGCGTGTCGTCCCGCTGGACTCGTGGGGAGCGGCGCTGCAGTACTTCACGGGCAGCAAGGCGCACAACATCCGCACCCGGGAGCTGGCCGTGCACCAGGGGCTCAAGCTCTCCGAGTACGGGCTGTTCGACGCCGAGAGCGGCGAGAAGATCGTCTCCGAGACGGAGGAGGAGGTGTACGCCCGGCTCGGCCTGCCCTGGATCCCCCCGACGCTGCGCGAGGACCGCGGGGAGATCGCGGCCGGGCTGCGCGGCGAGCTGCCCGACCTGGTGACGGAGCAGGACATCCGGGGCGACCTGCACACGCACACCGACCTCACCGACGGCCTCGCCCCGCTGGAGGAGATGGCCGCCGCGGCCGCCGAGCGCGGCTACGCCTACTACGCGATCACCGACCACGGGCCCAACCTCTACATGCAGCGGATGACCGACGAACGGATGCTGGCGCAGCGCGAGCGCGTGCGGGAGCTCGACGGCACGTACCCCACCCGGGGCAGGAGCGGCGGCCTGCGGCTGCTGCACGGCGCCGAGCTCAACATCGACCCCGACGGCGAGGTCGACTGGCCCGAGGAGTTCCTCGCCGGCTTCGACCTGTGCGTGGCCTCGGTGCACTCGCACTTCAACCAGGGGCGCGAGGCGATGACCAGGCGCATCGTACGGGCCTGCGAGAACCCGTACGTCAACATCATCGGCCACCCCACCACCCGGATCATCGGCAGGCGGCCCGGTGTCGACTGCGACCTCGACGCGGTCTTCGCCGCCTGCGCGCGCACGGGTACCGCCCTGGAGATCAACGGCCACCCGGACCGGCTCGACCTGCGCGACAGCGACATCCTGCGGGCCAGGCGGTACGGGGTGAAGTTCGCGATCGACAGCGACGCCCACGCCCCGCTGCACCTGGCCGTCATGCGCTACGGCGTGGGAACGGCCCAGCGCGGCTGGCTCACCGAGGACGACGTGATCAACACCTGGCCGGAGACCCGGCTGCGGCGGTTCCTGCGCAAGGGCCGGTCCGGCGGAGCGAGCCGCGGGAAGGCGGCGGTGGCCGGCCGGCGCGGGTGAACGGGTCCCGCGGCCCGGCGGGGCGGCAGGGGTGGCGGCACAGCCGACGGGTACCCGGTGAGGTGCGAGAAGGCCCGGTGGGCAACGACCGCGGACCCGGGCCGGCTACGGCAGGAAGCGGGGCGGCACGATGGTGACCCGAGGGCCCTTCGGCACCGTACTCGTCGGCGTCGACGACACGCCGCACACCTGGCTGGCCGCGGACTGGGCGGCCACCGAGGCGGGGCTGCGCGGCGCCGCACTGAGGATCCTGCACGCCGTCGGCCCCGGAAGCGGGGACGCGGAGACCGACGAGCGTCTGCGGGCCGCGGCCACCGGCCTGCTGGACGACGCCCGCGCCCGGACCACGGCCACCCACCCCGGCCTGCGCGTCGACACGATCCTCGCCCGGGACCATGCCGCCGAGGCACTCCTCGACGCGGCCCGGGACACCGACCTGGTGGTGGTCGGCACCCGGGGCCGGGGCGGCTTCACCGGGCTGCTGCTCGGCTCGGTGAGCCTGAAGGTGGCCGCCCACGCCGACCGCCCGGTGGTCGTCGCCCGTGGACACACGGAACGGGCAGCGGGCGACGGCATCGTGGTCGGGGTGCGCGACGAACGGGACGAGCAGGCCGTACGGTTCGCCCTGGCCGAGGCGGAACTGCGCCGGGCTCGGGTGCGTCTGGTCCACGCCTGGACGCCTTTCGTCCGCACCGGCCTGATGGTGCCCCAGGTGACCGTCGTGGATGAGGAACGGCGCCTGCACGCGCGCCTGCTGGACCGCGCCGCCCGTCCCATCGCCGAGTATCCGCAGGTGCCCGCCGACACCGAGCTGGTGGCCGGCTCGGCCGCCGCCGCGCTCGTGGCGACCTCGGCCGAAGCGGGCCTGGTGGTGCTTCCGCGTCACGCGCCGGACGGCCGGTTCGGGCTGCGCCTGGGGACGGTGGTGCATGCCGTCCTCCACCACGCGCACTGCCCCGTCGCCGTCGTGCCCGTCGCCCAGGTGTACTGACCCGTGAAGGACTGGAAGCCTCTGAAATCGGGCTGCGTCACTGAGGCGCTACCCGGACCGCCAGGCCCTCCGCTTACATTCGGCACCGTCGTGCCTGCCGATCCTTTGGAACGAGCCAGCTGTTGAGAGTCCCAGGCCGGGTCGTCTTGCGGGAAGTGCGGCATACCTGGGGGAACACGGCAATCCAGGGGGTGCGGCGCGGTGGGCGACTACGGGATGGCAGCAAGGACGCGTTCGGCGACGGACGTGCGGACGCAGAGCACGGAGCGGCCCGCTCGGTGGGCGCTGACGAGGCCGGCGTTGCGCAGTGCCGTGAGGCTCGAGGAGTCCAGGCTGACCCGCTGACCTCACCGCCGGAGACGCGTCCCGGGCGCGTCACCGTGAGGCATCATGCCTAAATCCAGAGGTGAACGCCATATTCCTGCCCGATTTCGGGCAGGAATGTAGACGTTCCGCGACTCCCGACCTAGGGTGATCGCTCATGATCACCCCAGATGCGATCGGGACTTTTGCGGGCGAGACTCTTCGTTGGGCCGGGGCCGCGTACCTGGTGTGGATGGGCGGCAGGCTGCTGTGGGCCACCTGGCGCCACGCATCGAGAGAGATCTCGTGGCCGGTGTGCGCATTCTCCTGGCCGTCATCTGGGCCTGTGCGCTGATCGCCTTCGCGCACGTGCTCCGAGACCGCCTACAACGCCCCTCGGCCCGCCGCTACCTCGACCGGATCACCGGCACGGTCATCGCCGCCTTCGGCATCCGGCTGGCACTCGGGCAGTAAGGCACCGGTCGACGCGACCGCAGACGATCCGACAGCGCCGAACGGGCAACCACACACCGGAAGTGAAAGGACATCTGCATGGGCTCGCTCCCCACCAGCGCCGAGGCTGTGGTCTTCGACTGCGACGGCTTGCTGGTCGACACCGAAGCCTGCTGGACCGTTGCGGAAACGGCCATCTTCGCGGCGCACGGCCATCCCTTCGGCCCCGAACAGAAAGCCCTGGTCATCGGCCGCACCGTGGAGGCCGCTGGAGAGGCCATGGCCGAATACCTCGGGCGCCCCGGGGCCGGCGCCGAACTCGCCGCCGAACTCCTCGAAACGGTCCGCAAGGAGCTGGCCGGGGGCGCCGCAGCCCTCCCCGGGGCGGCGGAACTGGTGCGCGCCTGCCGGGCAGCCGTCCCCATCGCCGTCGCCAGCAACAGCCCCCGAGAACTGCTGGACACGGCACTGTGGTCAGCCGGTCTCGCCGACTACTTCACCCACTCGTTCGCCGCCGACGAAGTGCGCTCCCCCAAGCCCGCACCAGAGCTCTACCTCACAGCATGCGAGGCACTCGGTACGGCTCCCAAGCACTCCGTCGCGTTCGAGGACTCGGCCACGGGCATTGCCGCGGCGCGTGCTGCCGGACTCTACGTCGCGGCCGTACCCTCCCTTCCAGGCGCCGACCTCGACCACGACTGGCTCGGCACCACCCTGGCCGAACCCGAATTGCTGGACTGGGCCAGGCGTCTGGGAGTTGGCACGGTCCGCTGACCCACCCATCTTCTCTGCCAGGCGTGGGTCCGCTCCACGTGCCACCTCTGGCTTGCCTGGATCGGTACCTTCTCGCCCTTGTACGCGATGCGGCCGTGCAGGCCGCGTTCGCTGGAGTGTGGCGAAGATGCCAAGCCGGATCCGCTCGTCGCGACGGTTGCGGACCGTGGTGGCTGAGCAGGTCGTGTCGGCGATCGCCTGGTAGGAGCAGCCGAAGCGCGGCAGGCTGCCGTCGTCACCCGAGACCTATTTCCGAGAAGTTGGGCACGCCCTCGACCTGTTCCACTCCCTGCGCTTCGAGACAGTCGTCAACGCAGTGGAAGCCTTCGCCGCCTGGGTGCGCTCCCCACAGGCGGGATCTCAGGGCAGGACCTGAGCGGCCTATCGTTGCGGTCATGGTCTTCCAACCGTCGGTGGAACCCGCCGTCTTCCACGCCGCGCTCCGCGATCAGTTCGAGGTATTCCTCGATGAGCATCGATCCGCTCTGCACGACAGTCTGAACGGGTTGACCGAAGAGCAAGCACGCCTGTCACTGGTCCCGTCCAAGACCACGCTGCTCGGCCTGGTCAAGCACGCCACGTTCGTCGAAAAGGTCTGGTTCGACGAGGCGATCACCTGCCGATCCCGTGCCGAGATCGGCATTCCCGACTCGCCCGACGAGTCGTTCGACCTCCACGACGGCGACACGATCGCCTCGGTCCAGCGCGCCTACCAGCAGGCGTGCGCGGCGTCCCGTCAGGCCACGGCAGAGCTGACGCTGGACGACCTGGTACGGGGCAACCGCCGGGGCCCACTGCCGCTGCGCTGGGTCTACCTCCATGCGCTGCGCGAACTGGCCCAGCACTGCGGCCATGCCGACATCCTTCGCGAGCAGATCCTCAGCGGCACGTCCGGACGTCCGTGATGCAGCAAACTGAACCGCTCCGGGGATCGGTGGAGCCTCCATCAGATCCGGAGCGGTTCAAACGCGGTCCGCGGCGAGCGATTGACTGCGGCGCAGCAGGAGGCCAACGGGCTGGTCAGCCGGGAAGGGGCTCGGCCGAGCACGCGAGTGCATTGTGAGCGAGCGCAAGCACTACAAGACCGGCCTGTCCGACGAGCGGTGGGCGCAGATCGAGCTAGTGATCACTTCTGGGAGAGGGCAGCGTACCGCTACGCGGCCAGTCGCCGACGACGTGCTGCGTCGTCGAAGCTCACCACTACCCTGATGCCAATAACCAACAGTGCAACAGGCCACACCCATCGTCCGAAATCGGCTTGGGATGCGGTGACGTCGCCGATGGGTCGGTCCGTGACAGGCAGGCGGCCGTCCTGACAGTCCAACCGCAGTGTGGCGTGAACCCACCAGGCGAAAGGCTGGACGTCGGCGGCGTGCACATCCGCCGCACCGGAGGCCACTTTGCACGGACGCGGCGAGCACCACCACCGCGATCACCAGGCCCAACACGTCAACGGCCAAGCCGCGCTTGCACTCGCTCACGGTGTTCAGCCCAGCATGCCCGAGCCCGCCGACCGGCTGAGATGCCGCAGTCCCATACGTTCAGGTGACGACAATTCACCTGTCGACTCACATACCTCCCTCTCAGAAACAGCCTCTTCGGTCCAGCCTGTCCCGGGTGGAGTCGCTGTCCTCAACTGCTCTGGTTATGTTGCTCCTTGACCGCTAATCGGCCTGACCTGGAGAACATCCCGTGACTGAGATTCCCGCCGCGTCGATCGAGGCGCGCAAGCGGATCAAGACCGACCAGCCGCACACGGCCCGGATCTGGAACTACTGGCTGGGCGGCAAGGACAACTACGACGTCGACCAGGTGGCCGGGGACCAGATCCGCAAGCTGCACCCCGGCATCGGTGACTACGCCCTTGCCGACCGGCTGTTCCTCGGGCGCGCCGTACGGTACCTCGTCGGCGAGTGCGGGATACGGCAGTTCCTCGACATCGGCACCGGCCTGCCCACTGCCGACAACACGCACGAGGTCGCCCAGCGCCTCGCGCCGGAGTCCCGCATTGTCTACGTCGACAACGACCCCATCGTGCTGGCCCACGCTGAGGCCCTGCTGACCAGCACGCCGGAAGGGCGCACGGCCTACCTCGACGAGGACCTGCGCAATGTCGACGCGATCCTGGAGCAGGCGGCGCAGACGCTGGACTTCAGTGAGCCAGTGGCGCTGATGCTGCTCGGCGTCGTCATTTTCATCGAGGACGACGAGGAGGCGTACGGGATCGTGCGGCGTCTGATGGACGCGCTGCCCGCCGGCAGCCACCTCGTCCTCTCGCACACCATCACCCGGCCGGACATGCCGGACGTCGACGCCGCGGTGGCCTTCTGGAACGAGCACGGCACACCGAAGCTGACCCAGCGCACCCCCGCCGCCGTCGCCGGGTTCTTCGACGGGCTGGAACTCCTCGACCCCGGCGTGGTCTCCTGCAACCTCTGGCGCCCGGACGGTGGCGAGGCCGATCTGCCCGGCGAGGTGGCCATGTTCGGTGGCGTGGGCCGCAAGGCTTGATCACCTGTGAGAGGGCCACGCCCGACCTACGGGCCCATGGCCGACGCCACCTACCGGACGGACGTGCACGTCCGATCAAGCGACGATCCGATCCACGGGACACCGCCTAACCGGCGGGGTATCCGGAGGTTTACGCTCCGATCTCCTGAAATACCCAAGAGTTAAAGGGGGTTGGGGCGCATCAGGTGGTGAAGGCAGTCAGCGGGCAAGCATTCTCTTGTCATGAACCTGCGGCTCGGCGGTCGGGTCGCAGTCTCATGGAGGTGTGGGATGCACCGCAGACTCGCCACCGGTTTAGCCGCCTCGACCCTGGCCCTCGTCACCGTCGTCGGCACCGCCGCGGCCGCCGAAGCCGCTCCCGCCGACAAGCCCCAGGTCCTCGCGAGCTGGACCCGGACCAGCGCGTCGAGTCACCGCCTGTGGGCCGCCGCCCGTGCGAACCAGGCCGCGTGGGCCGCCTACGAGTTCGACTGGTCCACCGATTACTGCTCCTCCTCGCCGGACAACCCGTTCGGCTTCCCGTTCGCCCAGTCCTGCGCCCGCCACGACTTCGGCTACCGCAACTACAAGGCGGCGGGCACCTTCAGCGCTCACAAGTCCCGCCTCGACAGCGCCTTCTACGAGGACCTCAAGCGCGTGTGCGCCCACTACAGCGGCGGTACGAGGACCACCTGCGACAGCACGGCATGGACGTACTACCAGGCCGTCAGGGCCTTGGGCTGACGGCCCGTCGGTCAGGACGCCGGCCGTGGAACCCACGCGGGTCCCACGGCCGGCCGCATCTCACCCCCGTCGGGGCGCGCCGGCACCGTGCCGGAGCCACGAGCGGCTCGACGCGAGGGCCGACCGCCACCTCGACGACGGGGCGGCCGCCGCCGCGGCCGCGGCCAGCGCGACAGTCGCGCTCGCGATGCCGAGGACGGCGCCGGCGGCGACGTCGCCCGGGTAGTGCACGCCCGTGTGCACGCGGGAGTAGCCGACGGCGCTCGCCAGCGCCCCGAGCGGTACCGCCGCGGGCGGGAGGACGACACCGACGGCGGTGGCGAACGCGACCGCCGACGCCGTGTGCCCGGACGGGAACGACGCCGACGTCGGCATCGGGACATGCCGGTCCACGGTCACCCGGGCCGCCTCCCGGTCCGGCCGGGCCCGGCGGACCAGACGCTTGCCGAGCAGGTTGGCGGAGGCCGAGGCCACGGTGATCGCACCGACCCCGGCGAGCGCGGCCCTGCGCGGCCGTGACCCGCCCAGGGCGAGGGCGGCGGCGATGGCGAACGAGATCTTCGAGTGGTCGGCCGCGTGGGACAGGCGGCGCAGGGCCCGGTCCAGCGTCGGCGTGGGCGTGGCGGCCACCGCGGCGTACAGGGCACCGTCGACGGCCCGCAGATCGTGGAGGACGGCGGACAGGGCACGCCCCCCTCCGGCGGCAGGGTCCTCGGCCGCCGTGCGCGCGTGGGTGGCCTCGTCGGTGGTCGGGTCGGTCATGCGGTATCTCCTGCGGTGGCATTCCGGGCACGGGGCCGGCCGGCGGGGTGCGCCCGCGGCCGGCACAGACTGAACGAGTGCCCAGGGCGTGATCGTTCCACCCGGTGAGACCCCACTCGGTGAGCACGGGACCGGAGCCGCCGACCTGGAACCAAGCGTGACCCGTCCTACCTGCGACGGCTCCTCGGCACGGCCGTCCGGGCGATGAGGGGCCGGGTGTCCGGGCCTCTTGGGTTCGGCTGTGCCGCGTGCCGGATCGGTTGGGTTCAGCTGCGTCGAGTGTCCGTCTGGTGGGGTCGGGCCGGTCGTGTTCCGGTTCCCGTCGGGAGGCCTGACGGCACGGGAGATCCACCGCTCCCTGCTGTCCCGCCGCGCGGCGGTGGTGTGAGACGCGCCGTCGTCACCTGGTGAACTGGGGGCATGACGTCCCTGCCGCACCGGTTCCTGCACGCCCTCGACCGCTTCCACGCCGCCCACCCCTGGGACCACAACGCCCACTACCACCGCTGGATCCTGCGGCAGCTTCCCCGGCGCGTGGGGAGTGCCCTGGACGTCGGCTCCGGCAGCGGCGACCTGGCCCGGCTGCTGGCCGGCCGGGCCGAGCAGGTGCACGGCATCGACGCCGACCCGGCGATCACGGCCCGGGCGCGGGAGCTGACCCCCGCGGCGGCTCCGGTGACGTACACGGTCGCCGACGCGCCGGCCGGGATCCCCGACCGTACGTACGACGTCATCACCTGCGTCGCCGTCCTCCACCACCTGCCGTTCACTCCCGCCCTGACCGCCTTCCGCGACCACCTGGCACCCGGCGGGACCCTGGTGGTGGTCGGGCTCGCCCGGGCCCGGACGCCCGTCGACCACCTGCTCGGTGCCGCGTCGATCCCGCTGAACCTCGTCATGGCATGGCTCGAGAACAGAGGGAGGCCGGCGCCCCGGCCGGTCGCGATGACCGCCCCCACCAGAGCGCCGGAGATGAGCTTTCCAGAGATCGTCCGCGAGGCCCGCGCCGTGCTGCCCGGCGCGCGGCCGCGCCGCCGGCTGTTCTGGCGCTACACCCTCGTGTGGCACCGCCGGTGAGGCCCGGGAGCCTCACCGGCGGTGTGGAACGGGAGCGTCACCGGCGGTGCGAGCGGGTCAGGCCGCGGCCCGGAAGGTGCGCAGCCGCAGGGAGTTGCCGACGACGAACACCGACGAGAACGCCATCGCCGCTCCCGCGATCATCGGGTTGAGCAGGCCGGCCGCGGCGAGCGGCAGGGCGGCGACGTTGTAGGCGAAGGCCCAGAACAGGTTGGAGCGGATGGTGCCGAGCGTCCGGCGGGCGAGCCGGATGGCGTCCGCCGCGGCACGCAGGTCACCTCGTACGAGGGTCAGGTCGCCGGCCTCGATCGCGGCGTCCGTGCCGGTGCCCATGGCCAGCCCCAGGTCGGCCTGGGCGAGCGCCGCCGCGTCGTTCACGCCGTCGCCGACCATGGCGACCGAACGGCCCTCGGCCTGGAGCCGCTTGACGACCTCGACCTTGTCCCGGGGGAGTACCTCCGCGATCACGTCCTCGGGCGCGATACCGACCTCGCGGGCGACGGACCGGGCCACCGC
Organism: Streptomyces deserti; assembly: GCF_054782695.1. Lineage (NCBI taxonomy): Bacteria > Bacillati > Actinomycetota > Actinomycetes > Kitasatosporales > Streptomycetaceae > Streptomyces > Streptomyces deserti. The sequence continues at coordinate 86,104 of NZ_BAAGRZ010000002.1, read as the reverse complement.
CGCGTTGTCGCCGGTCAGCAGGACCGGCCGCAGCCCGAGGGCGCGCAGCCGCCGTACGGCCTCCGCGCTGGTGTCCTTCACGGCGTCGGCGACCTCCAGGACCGCACGTGCCTCGCCGTCCCAGGCGACCGCGATGGCGGTGCGTCCGGCCTCCTCGGCAGCAGTTCTGGCCCGCACCAGGTCGTCCGGCAGCTCCATCGCCCACTCGGCGAGCAGCCGTTCCCGGCCGACGAGGACCGCGTGGCCCTCGACGATGCCCTGCACGCCCAGACCGGGCACGTTCGCGAAGTCCTCGGGCGTGGGCAGCGAGCCCAGCTTCTCCAGCGCCCCGTCGGCGACCGCACGGGCGATCGGGTGCTCGGAGGAGTGCTCCAACGCCCCCGCCAGCCGCAGCACGTCGGCTTCGTCGGTGCCGTCGGCGGTGTGCACGGCCAGCAGCGTCATACGGCCGGTGGTGACGGTGCCGGTCTTGTCCAGGACGACGGTGTCGACGCGCCGCGTGGACTCCAGGACCTTCGGGCCCTTGATGAGGATGCCGAGCTGGGCGCCGCGCCCCGTGCCGACCATCAGCGCGGTCGGCGTGGCCAGCCCCAGGGCGCACGGGCAGGCGATGATGAGGACGGCGACCGCTGCCGTGAAGGCGGCCGTCAGCCCGGCACCGTTGCCGAGCCAGAAGCCCAGCGTGCCCAGGGCCAGGGCGATCACGACCGGGACGAACACCGCGGAGATCCGGTCCGCGAGCCGCCGCGCGGCGGCCTTCCCGTTCTGCGCGTCCTCCACCATCCGGGCCATCCGCGCCAGTTGGGTGTCGGCGCCGACCCGGGTGGCCTCGACGACGAGCCGCCCGCCGACGTTGATCGTGGCACCGGTGACCGGGTCCCCGGCCGCCACCTCCACGGGCACGGACTCTCCGGTCAGCATCGAGGCGTCCACGGCGGAGGACCCCTCGACGACGGTCCCGTCGGTCGCGATCTTCTCGCCGGGGCGCACCAGGAACCGGTCGCCGACCTTCAACTCGCCGACGGGGATGGTCTGTTCGCGGCCATCCCCGCGCAGCACGGTGACGTCCTTCGCGCCCAGCTCCAGCAGCGCCCGCAGCGCCGCGCCCGCCCGGCGCTTGGCGCGGGCCTCGAAGTACCGCCCGGCCAGGATGAAGGCGGTCACGCCGGCCGCGGCCTCCAGGTAGATGTTCTTGGCGCCGTCCGTGCGGGCGATGGTCAGCTCGAAGGGGTGCGTCATGCCCGGCGTGCCCGCGGTGCCGAAGAACAGCGCCCACAGCGACCACAGGAACGCCGCCGAGGTGCCGACCGAGATCAGCGTGTCCATGGTGGCCGCGCCGTGCCGCGCGTTGGTGAACGCCGCCCGGTGGAAGGGCCAGGCGGCGTACGTCACGACCGGCGCCGCCAGCGTCAGGGACAGCCACTGCCAGTACTCGAACTGCAGGGCGGGGATCATGGCCATCGCCACGACCGGTACGGCCAGCACCACGGCGGTCACCAACCGCTGCCGCGGCGGCCGGAGTTCGTCGGTCTGCTCGCCCTTCTCGGCGGGACGCTCGGGCGGTGCCGGCTCCCGCGCGGTGTACCCGGTCGCCTCGACGGTGGTGATCAGGTCCCGGACGGAGACGTCACCGCCGTAGCTGACCTTCGCCTTCTCGGTGGCGTAGTTGACGGTGGCGGTGACGCCGTCCATCCGGTTGAGCTTCTTCTCGATGCGCGCCGCGCACGAGGCGCAGGTCATGCCGCCGATGGCGAGCTCTACCTCGGTGGTCGGGCCGGTCGTACTGGTGGTCATGGCTGCTCCTCGGAATGCGGACGAATGCGGGCGCGGGTCGGGGCCCGGCCGGTCAGACCCGGCCGGTCAGCTCGTAACCCGCCTCGTCGACGACCTCGGCGATCAGGGCGTCGTCGGGCTCGGCGGCACTGGTGACGGTGACCCGCCCGGTGTCGAGGTCGACCTCGACACCGGTGACTCCGTCCAACTCGCCGATGACCTTGGTCAGCGTGGCCTTGCAGTGGCCGCAGGACATCCCGGCGACGGCGTAGGGGGTGACGGACATGGGGCCTCCTCAGTGAGGTAGTGATTTTCGGGATACGGGGCGGGGGTATCGCCGCACCGGTGTCCTATATACCCCCGAGGGGTATTGGAAGCAAGTGCTGAGTCGACTTGACTTTATACCCCCTAGGGGTATGGTGAACTGCATCGAGGCCTCACCAAGCCCGAGGCCCTGTTCCTCGAAGGAGACGACGGCCATGAAAACCGGACTGAAGATCACCGCGTTCGCCGCCGCACTCGCCGCGACCTTCGGCACGGCCTACGGGATCGGCCAGGGCCTCGACCCCGTCGTCGCGGACAGCGCGCCGAAGCACGACGACGAACACGGCGGGCCCTCGCCCGCGGCGCAGGAGGGCGGCGGCCACGCCGGGCACGAGACATCCCCGGCCGGCGGACTGCAGATCTCCGACAAGGGCTACACCCTCGACCTGAGGACCCCGCGCGTCACGGCGGGCAAACGCGCCGACCTCCGCTTCACCGTCCGCGACGCGAGCGGCCGGGCCGTCACCGCCTACCAGCGCGAGCACGACAAGGAACTCCACCTCATCGTGGCCTCACGCGACCTGACCACCTACCGCCACCTGCACCCCACCCGCGCCGCCGACGGCACCTGGAGCACCCCCGTCGACCTGCCCGACGCGGGCGGCTACCGGATCTTCGCCGACTTCACCCCGGCGAAGAAGGGCACCGGGAACCTCACCCTCGGAGCGGACCTCGCGGTCGCGGGAACGTACGAACCGAAGGACCTCCCGGCGCCCAGGACCACGGCCCGGACCAACGGCTACGAGGTCGAGCTGGCCGGGGCCCTGCGCCCGGGCAAGGCGAGCGAACTGAAGCTGAAGGTCTCCCGCGACGGCAAGCCCGTCACCAACCTCCAGCCCTACCTCGGCGCGTACGGCCACCTCGTGGCCCTGCGCTCCGGCGACCTCGCCTACCTGCACGTCCACCCGAACGGCGAACCCGGCGACGGCACGACCAGGCCCGGCCCGGACATCTCGTTCACGGCCACGGCGCCCAGCAGCGGCAGCTACCGCCTGTTCCTGGACTTCCAGCACGACGGCAAGGTCCACACCGCCGCGTTCACGGTCCGGGCCGGCGGCGCGGCACCCGAGGCGCCGGGGACCCCGCAGGAGGACCACCCCTCCGACGGTCACGGGCACTGACCACCGTCAGCTCAGCGCCCGGTCCAGGATGAACGCCGCGCTGATGAGCGCCAGGTGCGTGAACGCCTGTGGGAAGTTGCCCTGCTGCTCGCCGGTGTGGCTGATCTCCTCGGCGTACAGGCCGAGATGGTTGGCGTACGTCAGCATCTTCTCGAAGGCCAGGCGCGCCTCGTCGAGCCGGCCGGCCCGGGTGAGGGCCTCGACGTACCAGAACGAGCAGATGGAGAACGTGCCCTCGACGCCGCGCAGACCGTCGGGGTAGGCCTGCGGGTCGTACCGGTAGACCAGCGAGTCGGAGACCAGCTCCTGGGTGAGGGCGTCCAGGGTCGACAGCCACTTGGGATCCGTGGGGGCGATGAACTTGCTCAGCGGCATCATCAGGACGGCCGCGTCCAGCACGTCGCCGTCCTCGTGCTGGACGAAGGCCTGACGCTCCTCGGACCAGCCCCGGTCCATGATCCGCCGGTAGATCGTGTCGCGGCTCTCCCGCCAGCGCGGCAGGTCGGCGGGCAGGCCGCGCCGGTTGGCCATCCGGATGGCCCGCTCGATCGCCACCCAGCACATCAGCCGCGAGTACAGGAAGTTCTTGCGGCCGCCGCGGGTCTCCCAGATGCCCTCGTCGGGCTGGTCCCAGTGCGCGCACACCCAGTCCACCAGCGCGCACACGTCGTCCCACTGGCCGCTGGAGATCGGTTCGGCCCACTTGTCGTAGAGGTAGATGGAGTCGATGAGCGCGCCGTAGATGTCGAGCTGGAGCTGGTCGGCGGCGGCGTTCCCGACCCGCACCGGAGCCGAGCCCTGGTGCCCTGCCAGATGGCCGAGCTCGCGCTCCGGCAGGTCGGTGCGGCCGTCGATGCCGTACATGATCTGCAACGGACCGGATCCCCGCCCGTCGCCCGGAGCGATGTGCCGGGTCACGAACTGCATGAATTCCTTTGCCTCGCCGGTGAACCCCAGCCGCAGCAGCGCGTACACGCAGAACGCCGCGTCGCGCACCCACACGTAGCGGTAGTCCCAGTTGCGTTCGCCGCCGAGCTGTTCGGGCAGGCTCGTCGTCGGCGCGGCCACGATCGCCCCGGTCGGCGCGTAGGTGAGCAGCTTCAGCGTCAGGGCCGAGCGGTGCACCATCTCCCGCCAGCGGCCCCGGTACTGGGAGGCGGACAGCCAGCGCCGCCAGTACGCCACCGTGGCGGCGAACTGCTCCTGCGCCTCCGTGTGCGCGCACCCGCGCGGGGAGACGGGGCCGCCGACCTGGTCCAGCGCGAACACCGTCGACTCGCCCTCGGTGAGCTTGAACTCCGCCCGCACGTCCGGCCCGTCGGCCTCCAGCGGCACGGTCGCGGTCAGCGCGAGCGACAGCCCGTCGGACGCGAAGACCGCCATGTCGCCGGTCAGCCGGACCGTGTGCGGCCGGGTGCCGTAGCCGAACCGCGGGGCCACCCGCGTCCGGAACGGCAGCGAGCCGCGCACGCACACCACCCGCCGGATCAGCCGGTGCCGCTCCACCTCGACCGCCTCGCCGCTGACGGGCATGAAGTCCTGCACCTCGCCGACCCCGTCCTCGGTGAAGAACCGGGTGATCAGGACGTTGGTGTCGGGGAAGTAGAACTGCTTGGTCCGCGCCGCGGCGGCAGCCGCCAGCTCGAAGCAGCCGCCGCGCTCGGCGTCCAGGATCGAGGCGAACACGCTCGGCGCGTCGAAGGACGGGCAGCAGTACCAGTCGATCGTGCCGTCGGTCCCCACCAGGGCCACGCTGCGCAGGTCGCCGATCAGCCCGTGCTCGGCGATCGGCGGACAGCGCGGGCCGCCGGCGCCGTCCGCGTCGCGGGATGTACCGCTCGTACCGCTCATCGCAGCCTCCTGCCCTCAGCCTAGGCCCTGTCGTCAGACTCCCGTCGTCCGCCCGGAGCAGGCGGGAGTTTGACGACAGGCCTAGGCGGAGCCGGGCGGGCGAGTACGGCGAGAGGCCCGGCCGGACAGGCCGCGACACGGCTCAGACCGTGAGGACCCTCAGTCCCGCCTCCTCGAACCGCCGTACCGTCTCCGGGTCGGCCGCCGTGTCCGTGACCAGCGTGTCCACCGCCTCGGCCGCGCAGATCCGGGCGAACGCCCGCCGGCCCAGCTTGCTGGAGTCGGCGGCCACGACCACGCGCTCGGCCCGCTCGCACAGCAGCCGGTTGATCGCGGCCTCCGCCTCGTCGTGGGCCGCGGCCCCGTGCGTGACGTCGAAGGCGACGACCCCGAGCACCGCCACGTCCATCGTGATCTGGCCCAGCACCCCGTCCGCGAGCGGGCCGATCAACTCGTAGGACTGTGCCCGCGCGACCCCGCCCGTCACCACGATCTTGAACTGGGGGCGTACGGCCAGCTCGTTGGCGATGTTCAGCGCGTTCGTCACGACGGTCAGCGCGGGGGAGCCGGACGCGAGATCGCCGCGCACCGCCAGCGCCCGCGCCACCTCGGTGGTGGTCGTCCCGCCGGTCAGGCCGACCGCCTCACCGGGCGCGACCATATCCGCCACCGCCTTGGCGATGCGCTGCTTCTCGGAGGGGTGGCGGGCCGTCTTGTAGCGCAGCGGCAGCTCGTACGACACCCCGTGCACGACCGCGCCGCCCCGGGTGCGCACCAGCATCTGCTGTTCGGCGAGCTGGTCGAAGTCGCGCCGGATGGTCGCGGCCGACACGCCGAGCTCGGCCGCCGCCTCCTCGACGTCCAGCCGGCCGCGCTCGACGAGCAGCTCCAGCAGCGCCTTCCAGCGGGCGTCCCGCGACATCCACACCCTCCGTTCCCGGACCTTGCGGCGACCCTAGCGCACCCGACGGCCGCGCGAATGCTTGATTGTGCTTGAAAGCGCGCTATATCTTGCAAGAACGAGCAACAGTCGAAGGGGTGCGGCATGACCCATGTCGAGGACGAGCTGAACAGCCAGCCCGAGTGCTGGTCACGCGCCGTGACTCAGGCGCCCGGACACGGCGGGGTGCTTCCGGCGCCGGGGGAGCGGGTCGCCCTCGTCGGCTGCGGTACCTCGTACTTCATGGCCCAGTCGGCCGCCGCGCTGCGCGAGGCGGCGGGACAGGGCGAGACGGACGCCTTCGCCGCCTCGGAGTTCCCCCGGGGCCGCGCGTACGACCGTGTCGTCGCCCTGACCCGCTCCGGGACGACCACCGAAGTCCTCGACCTGCTCGGCCAGTTGAAGGGCCGCGTACGCACCACCGCCGTCACCGCCGACCCCGACAGCCCCGTGATGTCGGCCGCCGACGACGCCGTGGTACTCGACTTCGCGGACGAACGGTCCGTCGTGCAGACCCGCTTCGCGACCACCGCCCTCACCCTGCTCCGCGCCCACCTGGGCCTGCACACCGACGCGGTCGTCGCCGACGCGCGCACCGCGCTGGCGGCGCCGCTGCCCGACGGGCTCGTGGAGTGCACGCAGGTCACCTTCCTCGGCCGCGGCTGGACCGTCGGACTGGCGAACGAGGCCGCGCTGAAGATGCGCGAGGCCGCGCTGTCCTGGGCGGAGGCCTACCCGGCGATGGAGTACCGGCACGGCCCCATCAGCGTCACCACGCGCTCCACCGCCACCTGGATGCTCGGCGAGGCCCCCGAGGGCCTGGCCCGACAGGTCCGGGACACCGGCGGGTTGTGGGTCGAGGGCACGCTCGATCCGCTCGCCGAACTGGTCCGCGCCCAGCGGCTCGCCGTCGCCGTCGCGGCGGCGCGCGGCCTCGACCCGGACCGGCCCCGCCACCTCACCCGCTCGGTGATCCTCCCCGGCGCCGCGGAGCAGGAGGCGTCGTGCCCCTCGTGACCACCGGCGACCTCGTCACCCGCGCCGCCGCCGAGCGATCGGCCGTCGCGTCGTTCAACATCATCACGCTGGAGCATGTCGAGGCGGTCATCGCGGGTGCCGAGTCCGTGCACGCTCCCGTCGTCCTCCAGGTCAGCGAGAACGCCGTCAAGTTCCGCTACGGCCGCCTGCTCCCGCTGGCCCGCGCGGCCGTCGCCGCCGCCAAACGCGCCGCCGTACCGGTCGCCTTGCACCTCGACCACGTCCAGAGCGACGCCCTGCTGCGCCAGGCTCCGGACGCCGGGTTCAGCTCCGTGATGTACGACGCGGCCCGGCTGCCGTACGAGGAGAACCTCGCCGCGACCCGGGCGGCGGCCGACTGGGCGCACGCCCATGGACTGTGGATCGAGGCCGAGTTGGGGCAGATCGGAGGCAAGGCCGGGCCGGGTGGGTGGGGGAGTTCTGTGCCGGGTGGGTGGGGGAGTTCTGTGCCGGGTGGGTGGGGGAGTTCTGTGCCGGGTGGGCGGGGGAGTTCCGTGCCGGGTGGGTGGGGGAGTTCCGGCAAGCCGCCGCTCGACGCCCACGCGCCCGGCGCCCGCACCGACCCCGACGAGGCCCGCGCGTTCGTCGCCGACTCCGGCGTGGACGCCCTGGCCGTCGCCATCGGCAGCGCGCACGCCATGACCACCCGCACGGCCACCCTCGACCACACTCTCCTCAAGCGCCTGTCGAGCACCCTGGACGTGCCGCTGGTCCTGCACGGCTCCTCCGGAGTCCCGGACGACGAACTGGCCGCGGCGGTCGCGGGCGGCATCGCGAAGGTCAACATCGGCACCGCGCTCAACATCGCCATGACCGGCGCGATCAGGGAGTTCCTCGCCGCCCACCCCGACGCGGTCGACTCGCGCCACTACCTCACGGTGGGCAGGGAGGCCATGGTGCGCACCGTCGCGGGCCTCATCCGGGTGCTCGGCCGGACCGCTGCCTGACGGCCTTCAGCACCACGAACTTCGGGTCGCTCGCGACCAGGTGGCAGTTGCCGAACAGCCGCCGCAGCTTGACGTGGTAGCCGAGGTGCCGGTTGCCGACCACCCACAGTTCGCCGCCCGGCCGCAGCACGCGCCGCGCTCCGGTGAACATCCGCCACGCCGTGCTGTCGGTGGTCGCCTGGTGGGAGTGGAACGGCGGGTTGTTGAGCACCAGGTCGACGCTGCCGGACGGCACTCCCGCCAGCCCGTCCCCGACCCGGAACTCCGCGTGCCCCGGCACACCGTTCGCCTTGTACGTCGCCTCCGCCGAGGCCACCGCCTGGAACGACTCGTCGACGAACAGCACCTCGGCCTGCGGGTCCGCCAGCGCCACCGCCGTACCGACGACCCCGTTGCCGCACCCCAGGTCCACCACCCGCCGGGCACCGCGCGCCTGAGGCAGATGCTGGAGGAAGAACCGGGTGCCGATGTCGAGCCGGTCCGCGCAGAAGACCCCCGCGTGGTTGACGACGGTGCGCCCCGAGACCGGGCCGACGCCGTCGGGGAGCGTATAGCTGTACGGCCACGGATGGGCGGGCCGCTCCAGCTCCGGGTCCGGCGTGCAGAAGATGAGCCGGGCCTTCTTCTCGGCGAGGGAGGTGCGGGTCGGGCCGAGGATCCGCTCGAACAGCTGCAGCGTCGAAGTGTGGATCTCCTTCACCATCCCGGTGCCGACGACCACCGTCCCCGCGTGCACCGCGGGCGCCAGCCGCAGCAGCTGGTCCTCCAGCAGCGCCAGGCTCTTCGGCACCCGCACCAGCAGCACGTCGATGCGGCCCGGCGGCGGATCCTGCGTGGTGAGCAGTCGGACCTGGCCCGGCTCGGCGCCGGCCCGGGCCAGGTTCGCGCGGGTCGCCTCCTGCGCGAGATACGAGTCGGTGATCTGCGTCGGCCGGTGCGCCGCGAGCGCCGTGACCAGCGCCCCCCAGCGGTCCCCGACGACCACGACCGTGCCCGACAGCTCGATCTCCTGATCGGCGAGGTGCCGGAGTAGGTACTCGTCGGAGGCGTCCCAGGCACGCAGCCTGTCGCGCGGGTCCTCCGGGAAACGGGACAGCGCGAACTCGCCCCAGGGCGTCGTCATACGGTCGTTCATCGTGCGTCCAGGCTAGCCGAGCCGCAGCTCAGGCCACCTCGGGCAGGATGGGAACCATGGACGCCGAGCTGTTCCCCAGAACCCGTACGCAGGTCGCGCCCGGCGCCGTGCACCTGCCGGACTGGCTGGACGCGCGGCTCCAGCGCGAGCTGCTGGCGGCCTGCCGGGAGTGGGCCCGCCCGCCGGCCGGACTGCGCACGGTCCGCACCCCCGGCGGCGGCACGATGACCGCCCGGCAGGTCTGCCTGGGCTGGCACTGGGGGCCCGTACGGACATGTCCGAACTGTGGTCGAGCGGTACGGGCCAGTCCCGAGTGCCCCGGCCCGCACTGGTACCCGTACGCGTACGCCCGCACGGTCGTCGACGGCGACGGTGCCCCGGTGAAGCCGTTCCCGGCATGGCTGGGGGAGCTCGGCCGCCGCGCGGCGCGGGAGGCGCTCGGCGCGGACACTGCCGGATACGACATCGCACTGATCAACTTCTACGACGCCGACGCCCGCATGGGCATGCACCGCGACAGCGACGAGCAGTCCGACGCGCCGGTGGTGTCGCTGAGCCTCGGCGACACCTGCGTGTTCCGCTTCGGCAACACCGAGACCCGCACCCGGCCCTACACGGACGTCGAGCTGCGCAGCGGCGACCTGTTCGTCTTCGGCGGACCGTCCCGGCTCGCCTACCACGGTGTGCCGCGGGTGCAGGCGGGCACCGCGCCGCCGGAGTTGGGGCTGGCCGGGCGGCTGAACATCACGCTCCGGGTCAGCGGCCTGTAGGCCGCCGCACCCGCGGATCATGGGAGACTCGCCCACATGAGCGGGAAGGCGGACCCCCGGCCGGCGGGGGAAGGGACCACCTCGAGGACGCGGTTGGACCGGGGGCGCGGCGCGCTCGGGCCCGCGCTGGAGCTCGTGCACACCGGACGCGCCCCGACCCGTGCCGTCCTCACCGCCGAACTCGGCGTGACCCGGGCGACGGCCGGCGCGGTCGCCGCCGAACTGGAGGCGCTCGGCCTGATCCGGGTCGACGCCCGGCCCGGCGCGGCGGCCGGTTCGCAGGGGCGGCCCTCGCACCGGCTCGCGGTCGCCGAGGACGGTCCCGTCGCGCTCGCCGCACAGGTGCACGCCGACGGGTTCCGGGCGGCGCTGGTCGGCCTCGGCGGCCGGATCGTCGCCACCGCGCCCGGTTGCGAGGTCGTCGACGCCGACCCGGCGAAGGTGCTCGGCTCGGTCGTCGAGGCGGGCGCCGAACTGCTGCGGCAGACCGGACGGCGCTGCGTGGGCGCCGGGCTCGCCGTACCCTCCGCGGTCGCCGAACCGGACGGTCTGGCGCTCAACCCGCTGCACCTGGCCTGGCCCGCGGGCGCGCCCGTGCGGGAGATCTTCGCCGAGCAGGTGCGCGCCGCCGGCATCGACGGACCCGCGTTCGCGGCGAACGACGTCAACCTCGCCGCGCTCGCCGAGCACCGGCACGGCGCCGGACGCGGCGCCCGCGACCTGCTGTGCGTGGCCACCGGCCACCGGGGCGTCGGCGGCGCGCTGGTGCTGGACGGCCGTCTGCACACCGGCAGTTCGGGCCTCGCCCTGGAGGTCGGCCACCTCACCGTCAACCCCGAGGGCCGCCCCTGCCACTGCGGCAGCCGCGGCTGCCTCGACGTCGAGGCCGACCCGCTGGCGTTCCTCACGGCGGCCGGACGCGATCCCGGCCCCGAGGTGTCCCTGCTGCAGCAGGCCGACGACCTGATCCGCGACCACTACGACGACCCGGCCGTCCGCACCGCCACCGAGTCCCTCATCGACCGCCTCGGCCTCGGCCTCGCGGGCCTGGTGAACATCCTCAACCCGGACCGGATCATCCTCGGCGGCCTGCACCGCACCCTCCTCGACGCCGACCCGGACCGGCTGCGCGCGGTCGTCGCCGACCGCAGCCTGTGGGGCCAGAGCGGCGGTGTGCCGATTCTGGCCTGCACACTGGATCACAACAGCCTGGTGGGGGCCGCCGAGTTGGCCTGGCAGCCGGTGCTGGACGATCCGCTGGGGGCGCTGGGCTGAACGCCGGGCCCTGCGCGACGGGGGTCAGTACGTCGGCGACGGGGCGGAGTCCGAGTCGGGGGACGACGTGGTGACGCTGGATGTGACGCCGCCGACGATGCCGACCAGGAGGAAAAGCACCAGCAGCGCCTTGCCGGCGCCGGAGACGAGCAGCGGGCGGGTGGCCGAGTGGACCGACTCGCCCGGGGCCGGGGCCCGGTCGCCGAAGAGCTTCTTGGGGTAGGCCGAGGTGAGCATCATCATGTACGCCTGGAAGCGCATCTCATAGCGCAGGGTGGCGGCGGTCGCCTCGAACAGGGGCCGGGGCAGGCGTCCGAGGACGAGGGCGATGATCCACCAGATCACGCACAGGCCCCACCAGCCGGAGGTGAGCAGGCTCTGCACGATCGCGGCCGGGATCATCAGGATCAGCCGGAAGAAGACCGCGAGCCGGTTGAGCCGCCCCGGCCGCAGACCGATCCGCACCGGGTGACCGGCGGGAGGCGTCAGGGCGAAGGGCGGGTAGCGGCCGTTCAGCAGCATCAGACTCGCGAGGACCCGGACCCGGTAGCCGAGGTAGCGGGAGAGGAACCCGGCGATCCGTCCGGGCAGGTGCCCCAGCACCAGGGCCGCGAACCATCCCACAACGGTGCAGACACCGGCCGCGATCGCCAGGAAGAACAGCACCACGAAGTGCGGGATGAGCATCAGGGCCCGCAGCAGGACAGTGAGCCGGTTCTGGTGTACCGGCTCGGCCACGTCCAGGGCGGGCAGCCACTCGCCCGTCTCGGCATCACGAGGCTCGTCGGCGGTGGTCCGCTCGCTCACCATGTGGTCTCTCCTCACCGACGCCGTGGGCGGGCCTCGCGACACGCGAGCCTCCCGCCGATCGTCGGCCGAGCACGCCAGGCCCGCATCCGCCGGGCTCCGGACAGGTGAACGACGTCAGGCCGGCCGCCGCAGGTCGCCTCAGCCCGAGCCGTGAGGCTCCCCGGCTGCCTCGGCCGTCAGGCTCCACAACGCCGCCACCAGCGGCCGCCGCAGATCGGCACGCCGTACGCACAGCCCGATCGGGAACGGCTCCGGCGCCGGCTCGGCGGGCAGCACCGCCAGCCGGTCCCGCACCGCGCTGTGCTCCGCACCAGCCGGGGCACCACACCCGTGCCGCAGCCCAGGGCCACCAGCGTGAGCAGCCCCTCGTGGCCGTCCGGCTCGCAGACCACGTCGGGCACCGTGCCGCGGGCCCGCAACCAGCGGTCGGCGGCGTCCCGGACCAGCCCGCGGTGGGGGGACGAAGGGAACGGCAAGGCCGTGGTCCGGGCGGTCCCGGGCCGTGACCAGGACCAGTCGGTGACCGTGACCGTCCGGCTCACCAGCGGCTCCGGCAGCCGGGCCGGGATCCCCGCCCCCGCCACGTCCACCTCGCCCTCGTCCAGCCGCGCCAGCGCCGCCGCCGCGTCCCCGGTCCGCAGATCGAGCCGCACCTGCGGATGGGCGGCCGTCCGAGGGGGGACCGAGCCCAGGGCACGGACCCGCGGGACGCCTATGGCGATCACCAGGTCGTGCCGGCCGGCGCGCAGCTCCTCCAGCAGCGGGTCGGTCAGTCCCCTCGGGCCGGCAGGACGCGCACGCACAGCAGTTCCGACGGGCCCGCCGGATGCACGGGGACGGGTGGCCCGCCGCCGAACCGGCCCGGCGGACGCCGAGCCCGATGCTCAACGGTCACCAGGCCTGGCTGGACGGGCTTGGCCGGGCTGCCTCGGGGAAGGTACGCGACTGAGCGGCCAGGCTGGACCACACACAGCACCGACCACGGACAGCACTCCCGCACCGCATGCACGAGGAAAGTTGACGTCATGACCGACCAGCTCACGGTGAGCGTCCTGGGCACCGGCATCATGGGCGCGGCGATGGCTCGCAACCTCGTCCGCGCCGGACACACCGTCCGCGCCTGGAACCGCACCCGCGCCAAGGCCGAGCCGCTCGCCGCCGACGGCGCCCACATCGCCGGCACGCCCGCCGAGGCCGTCGAGGGCGCCGACGCCGTCCTGACCATGCTGTACGACGGCCCCGCCGCCCTGGACGTGATGCGCCGGGCCGCCCCCGCCCTGCGCCCCGGGACCGCCTGGATGCAGTCGACCACCGCGGGCATCGAAGCCGTCGGTGAGCTGGCCGCCTTCGCCCGCGACCACGGCCTGGTCTTCTACGACGCCCCCGTGCTCGGCACCCGCCAGCCCGCCGAGGCAGGCCGGCTGACCGTGCTCGCCGCGGGTCCCGCCGAGGACCGGGACAGGGTGACGCCGGTCTTCGAGGCCGTCGGCGCCCGCACCGTGTGGACCGGCGAGGACGGGGCGCAGGCCAGCGCGACCCGGCTGAAGCTGGTCACCAACAGCTGGGTGCTCGCCGCCACCGCCGCCACCGGGGAGGTCCTGGCCCTGGCCCAGGCCCTCGGCGTCGACCCGGACAGCTTCTTCGACCTCGTCGCCGGCGGCCCGCTCGACATGGGCTACCTGCGCGCCAAGGCCCGGCTGGTCCTCGACGGCCAGTTGTCTCCCGCCCAGTTCGCGGTGGACACCGCGGCCAAGGACGCCCGGCTGATCGTCCAGGCCGCCGAGCAGCACGGCATTCGCCTCGACGTGGCCGCCGCCGGCGCCGCACGCCTGGAGCGCGCGGCCGCCCAGGGCCACGGCGACGAGGACATGGCCGCCGCCTACTTCGCCAGCTTCGACCCCGAGCCGACCGCCTGACCACCGAGAACCCCACCGAAGGAGCCCGCGTGTCCAAGCCCCCGCTGCCCCCGAAGGCCGACACCCTGCTGCGCCGCCCCAACCCCTGCGTCATGGCCACCGTGCGGTCGGACGGTACCCCCGTCTCCACCGCCACCTGGTACCTGTGGGAGAGCGGCCGGGTGCTGATCAACCTGGACGCGGGCCGGGTACGCCTCAAGCACCTGCGCCGCGACCCCCGCGTCACCCTCACCGTCCTCGACGCGGACAACTGGTACACGCACGTCACCCTCATCGGCCGCGTCATCGAGACGTACGACGACGAGGGCCTGGACGACATCGACCGCCTCGCCCGGCACTACACCGGCAAGCCGTACCCGGACCGGGAGCGCCCCCGCGTCAGCGCCTGGATCGAGGTCGACCGCTGGCACGGCTGGGGCGAGACCAAGGACAGCGACCAGGCGTCGACCTGACCTCACGGAAAGTCCGGCCCCGGCCAGGTGTGGCTGAGGGGGCGGCGTGCGGGCTGAACCCGATGGACTACCAGATCACCGCCGCTGGCCACCCCGACTGGACGCGGCCCCAGGTCCTGGACCGGGACGTGGTGGGCACGGTCGATGCGGTGGGCCCGGAGGTGACCGGCGTACGTCCGGGGCAGCGCGTCGCCTGCCCGGCGACCTGCGCCGCCCGGGCGGCCCCGCCGAGTACGCCCTGGCCGACGCCGTGACCCTGGCGGCCGTATCCGGCGGACTCGACGCGGCCACGGCCGCCGCCGTGCCGTGCGCCGGGATGACCGCCTACCAGGCGGTGGTACGCCGACTGCCCGTCACCGCCGGGCAGACGGTGCTGGTCACCGGCGGTGGGGGGCGGCGTCGGGGACCGGCGGTGCGGGCGGCGTCGGCGGCTACGCCGTCCAGCTCGCCGCCCTCGCCGGAGCCCGGGTGATCGCCACCGCGTCCGCGACCTGTTCGCCCACGGCCGACTCGACCTGCTGGCCCGGACCGTCTCCCTCGGCGAGGTTCCGGCCGCCCTGGCCGAGCTGGCCGGCCGTCACGTGCGTGGCAAGCTCGTACAGACCAGCCCCTGACGGCCGGCCGTCACCGCCAGTCCACGGCGAAGGCCCGGCCGGGATTCTCCGTCAGGACGCGCCGCACCAGATCCTCGCCCAGGGCGAGCGCGAGCCGGGGGGCCACCCGGCGCAGCAGATACGGCATCCCGGGGCCGCCGTTCACCGAGCGGGCGGCGGCCGTCGTGGTGTCGCCGCCCAGCAGGAGCCGCTCGCCGAAACCGGCGTCGGCAAGGGCCCGTACGGCGTCCGGCATCCGCCAGTCGGTGGCGTGATGGGAATGTGACGGACCGTCGAACGCCAGATAACAACCCACTTCCGCGGCCTGGCGGTGCACCACCAGGTCGGGGAAGCGGTTGAGGTGCCCGAGCACCACCCGGTGCGGCGGCACACCCAACTCCCCGCACAGCAGGTCCAGTACGTCCAGGGCACCGGTCCCCAGCTCCAGGTGGACGGCGATCGGCGCGCCCGTGGCGTGATGGGCCTCGGCCGCCGCCGTCATGGTCCAGCGGGCGTGCGCGTCGAGGGCGTGGAACCCGCCCGCGACCTTGACGAACCCGGCGCGTACCCCCGACGTGCCGATGCCGTCGGTCAGTTCGGCGACGAAGACGTCGGCGAGCCGGCCGCGCAGCCCGGTGAGCGTCTCCTCGGCGTAGTGCACGGCCTGGTGCAGCCCGGTCGCGGCCACGACGTGCACACCCGTCTCCCGGGACAACGGCGGCAGATCGGCCGCCCGCCGCCCCAGGCCGTACGGCGTCCACTGCACCACCGACCCGCCGCCCGCCGCCCGGAACGCGGCCAGCTCCGCCCGCGCGGCCGAAGAGCTCCGCAGCTCCTGACCGGGCAGCCGGGGACTGCCGAAGAACAGGTGGTCGTGCGCGTCGCACACGCCCAGGTGCTCAGGAGGTATGTCCCCGAGCACCGTGCGGACCGCGCTCACCACTGGCGCCCGCGCGGCAGCCGGTCCCGCCCCGGGGCCGACAGGTGCAGCACCTGGAACACGTCACCGTCCGCCGTGGGCGCGTCGTGCTCCCACAGCGAGAAGTGCAGGACCTCCCAGCGGCCGGTGTCCACGGCGGCCGCCGCGAGCACCGCCCCGTCCTCGCCCGCCAGCCGCCCGGCCTCCCGCACCGCGTCCCGCGCCACCTCCGCCAACCGCGCCCCGTCCGGCACCGGTTGCCGCCGCCGCACCGCGAAACGCCCGCGAGAACCACCACCCTCCTCGTACGCCAGCCCCGTCCACTGCCGCACCGACGGCCGCCCGAAGTCGTCACTGAGCCCCTGGAAGCCACCGCCCCAGAGGAAGGCGTTCATGCCCTCCACCGTGTCCCAGAGGTAGAACGGCGCGTACTGGTTGACCGGCGAGCCGTACGTTCCGCGCTCGCGCGCCAGATACGCCTTGATGCCGAGCCCGTCCCAGTCGTCGAGCAGGTGCCCGACGCGGGCGACCCGGTCGCGGACGATGCCCATGTCGTAGTCGGCGGGCAGGGTGAGTTCGTACTGCATGGCGTGCATGGGCGGCCTCCTCGGGCGCATTCCCCTACGCGGTGCGGGAGTTGTGCGGGGCGAGCAGCGAGAGCAGCCCCCGGACGCCCGCGTCGAAGGCGGCGGGGGACCCGGACGCGCGGGCGAGGACGTAACCGCCCTGGACGGTCGCGACGACGGCGGCCGCGATCTGCGCGCCGTCCAGGTCCGGCGCGAACCGGCCCTGCTCCTTGCCCTCCTCGACGATCCCGGCGATCCGCTCCCGGAGCCAGTCCAGCGTCTCGTCGACCGGAGCCCGCAGCTCGTCGTGCGCGATCACGTCCGGGTCCATCGTCAGCCGGCCGACCGGGCAGCCGCGCAGCACGTCCCGCTCCCGCAGCAGATACGCCTCGATGCGCTCGTACGGCGTTCCCGGCCCGCCCAGTACTCCCTCGGCGGTGGCCCGCATCTCCTCGGCCGTCCGCCGGATCGCGGCGAGGGCGAGGTCCGGCTTGCCCTTGAAGTGGTGGTACATGCTGCCCTGCCCCGCGCCCGCGCGCTCCAGGATCGCCTTGGGACTGGTGCCCACGTAGCCGCGCTCCCACAGCAGCTCACGGGTGGACTCGATCAGTCGCTCGGAGGTGCTCATGGGAGCAGTGTACATACTAGTAGTTACAGACGGAGGCGGCCGCGGGAAGCAGCCGCCCCGCCCCCGCTTACTCCCCGGGAGGTACGCGCACTGCCGCTGGCCGTACGACGACCGGGGACCCCTTGCCGGACGACGCTCGGAAGCGACGCACAAGGACCTCAAGGCATCGCGACCGAGGAGTTGAACCGACATGCAGACCCTGGCGCACTTCGGCGACGGCGGGCCCGGCCCGTGGATCCTGCTCTTCCCGGTGATCTGGGCGCTGGTCATCGGCGGCGGCATCGCGCTGCTGCGCCGCACGGTGTGGCGCGGGCGCCGCGGCCCCCGCCGGCCCACCGTCGACGACCACTCGCCCCTCACCGTCCTCGGCCACCGCTTCGCCTCCGGCGAGATCGACGAGGACGAGTACTGGCGCCGGCTGTCCGTCCTGGACGAGCAGTTCGGCCCCGCGCGCAAGGGCGGTGCGGTATGACCACGACGATCACCCCGCGCACGGCCGCCCGGGTCGTCGACGCCGTGAAGGTGTACGGCGGTGGCGACACCGCCGTACGGGCCCTCGACGGCGTCACCGTGACCTTTCCGGCCGGCCGTTTCACCGCGATCATGGGGCCCTCGGGCTCCGGCAAGTCCACCCTGATGCACTGCGCGGCCGGCCTCGACACGCTCACCTCCGGCGCCGCCTACCTCGGCGACACCGACCTGGGCGGTCTCGACGACCGCCGCCTGACCCTGCTGCGCCGCGACCGTGTGGGCTTCGTGTTCCAGGCGTTCAACCTGGTGCCGACGCTCACCGTCGCGGAGAACATCACGCTGCCGCTCGACCTGGCGGGGAGCACGGGCGACCCCGAGTGGATCGACGCGCTGATCGACGTCGTCGGGCTGCGCGACCGGCTGCACCACCGGCCCGCCGAACTGTCCGGCGGACAGCAGCAACGCGTCGCCGTGGCACGGGCGTTCGCCGGGCAGCCGGACGTCGTCTTCGCCGACGAGCCGACCGGCAACCTCGACTCCCGCTCCGGGGAGGAGGTGCTGGGCCTGCTGGGCCGCGCGGTGCGCCGGACGGCCCGCACGGTCGTCATGGTCACCCACGACCCCGTGGCCGCGGCGCACGCCGACGAGGTCGTCTTCCTCGCCGACGGGCGCCTGGTGGACCGCATGGCAGCCCCGACCGCCGGCAAGGTCCTGGACCGGATGAAAGCCTTCGAGGTGCCCTCATGAACGCCTCCGTCCGCCTGAGCGTGTCCTCCCTGCGCGCCCACAAGAGGCGTTTCGCCGGGACGTTCCTCGCCGTGTTCCTCGGCGTGGCGTTCCTGGCCGGGACGCTCGTCATGGGCGACACCCTGCGCGCCGGCTTCGGCACCATGTTCGGCAACGCGGCCGGCGGCACGGACGCCGTGGTCCGCAGCGCCGACGCCATCACCACGCCCGGCGAGAGCGAGGGGGTGCGGCAGCCGGTCGCCACGGACCTGGTGGACCGCATCGAGAAGGTCCCCGGTGTCGCGGTCGCCGCCCCCAGCATCCAGGGCGCCGGACAACTCGTCGGCGCGAACGGCGATCCCGTCGGCGGGCAGGGCCCGCCCACCCTCGCCGGCAACTGGATCACCGACCCGAAGCTCAACCCGTACCGGCTCGCCGAAGGCCGCGCCCCGCAGAAGTCCGGCGAGGTCGTCGTCAACCGCGGTGCCGCGAAGACCGGCGACCTGAAGATCGGCGACACGACCGTCCTGCGCACCCCCGACCCGGTCGAGGTGACCATCGTCGGACTCGCCACCTTCGGCGGCGAGGACGGCATGGCGCAGGTCACCTTCACAGGCATGACACGGGCCGACGCCGAGAAGTACCTGACGGCCAGGCCCGGCGAGGCGTCCAGCATCCAGGTGCGGGCCGGTCCGGGCGTCGGCCAGCGGGAGCTCGTCGACCGGCTGACCCCCGTGCTGCCGAGCGGGGTCGAGGCCATCACCGGTCAGGAGTCGGCCGAGGAGAACAACGAGATGATCTCCAGCCGGTTCCTGAGCATTTTCACGCTCTTCCTGCTGGTGTTCTCCGGCATCGCCCTGCTGGTCGCCACGTTCTCCATCCACAACACCTTCGCGATCGTCGTGGCCCAACGCACCCGGGAAAACGCCCTGTTGAGGGCACTCGGCGCCACGCGCCGCCAGGTCACCGCGGCCACCCTTCTGGAGGCGACCGTCGTGGCCGTGACCGCCTCGGCCGCAGGCCTCGCGGGCGGCATCGGCATCGCGGCGGGGCTGCAGGCGCTGTTCCCGGCGATCGGATTCCCGTTCCCTAAGGGCGCGTTGGTGGTCGGCGCGGTGTCCCTGCTCCTGCCCCTCGCGGTCGGCATCGTGGTCTGCCTGGGCTCCGCCGTGCTGCCCGCCGTACGCGCCGGCCGCACCGCACCGCTGGCCGCGCTGCGCGAGACGGCCGTAGACACCTCCGGCGCCTCCCGGCTGCGGGCGGTCACCGGCACGGGACTTCTCGCCCTCGCGGTCGCGGTGACGCTCACCGGCGTACTGGTCTCACCCTCGGTGTGGCTGGCGGGAACCGGCGCCGTGCTGGCCCTGGCCGCGTTCGTGGTGCTCGGCCCGGTCGCCTCCTCCACCGCCGTACGCGCCCTCGGCAGCCCCCTCGGCCGACTGCGCGGCGTCACCGGCTCGCTCGCCCGGCGCAACGCCCTGCGCAGCCCCAGGCGGACGGCCGCCACCGCGAGTGCCCTGATGATCGGCGTGGCCGTCGTGTCGCTGTTCACCGTGTTCGGCGCCTCGCTGAAGGCGACCATGGACCAGACGGTGTCCCGGTCCTTCGCGGGCGACGTGGCCGTCAGCACGCCGTCGTTCGGCGCGGGCGGCAGCGGACTGAGCCCCGGGCTGGCTCCCGCCGTCGCGGGGCTCCCCGAGGTGGACACCGCCGTAGGGCTCGGCCGGGGCGTCGCCGAAGTCGACGGCGAGGGGCGGGCGTTGACCGTCACCGACCCGGTCGCCCTGGAACGCACCTTCGACCTGGGCACCGTCCAGGGCTCCCTGCGCGACCTGGGCACCGACGGCATCGCCCTCACCGAGCAGGAGGCCGGCAAGCGGGGCCTGACCCCCGGCGACACGACCCGGCTCACCTTCACCGACGGCGAGCAGGAAACCTTCACGGTCCGCGCGGTCTACGGCCAGTCCGAACTCGCCGGCGACTACGTCATCACCCGCGCCGCATGGGCCCCGCATCGCACCCAGGACTCCGACACCCTCGTCGCCGTCACCTTCAAGGACGGCGTGGGCACGGACGCGGGCAGGGCCGCCGTCGAGAAGGTCGCCGAGCGGTACGGCAACCCCGAGGTGCAGACCCGTGACGAGTACGCGCAGTCCTCGGCCGGCGGCATCGACATGATGCTCACCCTCGTCTACGCCCTGCTCGCCCTCGCGGTCCTCATCGCGCTCCTCGGCATCGCCAACACCCTCACACTGGCGATCCACGAACGCACCCGCGAACTCGGCCTGCTCCGCGCCGTCGGCCAGACCCGGTCCCAACTGCGGGCCATGGTCCGCTGGGAGTCCGTCCTGGTCGCCGCGTTCGGCACGGTGGGCGGGCTCGGCCTCGGCGCGTTCCTCGGCTGGGTGCTCGTGAAGGCGTCCGACGGCGCGTCCGACAGCGCCTTCGCCTTCGCGATGCCGCCCGTGCAGCTCGCCCTGGTGGCGCTGGTGGGCCTGGCCGCCGGAGCCCTCGCGGGACTGCGCCCGGCCCGGCGCGCGGCCCGCCTGGACGTGCTGCGGGCCATCGCCACCGAGTGACACCCGCGGACCCCGCGGGGGAGAGGGTCACCGCCCGGTCAGCCTGCGACGGCGGACCGGGCGGGAGCATGTTCGGGCCGGAGGCCTTCCGCGGCGGGCGCCACCTCCGCGAACCGGGGCGCGGGCTTGTCCTGCGCCGCGCGCCGCGGCGGGCGCGTCGGCGGCGCCACGGCGGCGGGGGACGTCGGGAGCGTGAACCACACCACCTTGCCGGACTCACCGTCGGGCAGCGCGCCCCAGCTCTCGCTCATCGCGGCCACCATCGCCAGCCCGCGCCCGCAGGTCGCCAGCGGCGCCATCTCGTCGATGTCCCCCACCACCGGCAGACGCGGGTCGTGGTCGCGCACCGAGACCTTGAGCCGGTCGAGCAGCAGCTCGATCTCCACGGTGCACGTCTTGTCGGGCTGGGCGTGCCGGTGGACGTTGGACAACAGCTCCGTCACACCCAGCGAGGCCCGGTCGATCAGGGAATCCAGATGCCAGTAGCGCAACTGCGCAGATACGATTCTGCGGACCTGGCCGATCCGCGACGGCAGGGCTTGGAGCTCCACCGTGCAGTGCCTGCTTGGGTGACTGATCACGGCTGCGACTCCCCGATGTCAGGTCCGGAAAGACGTCCGGAAGAACACGGAGTACGGATCCAGCAGGGCGCCTGCGTGACACTGCCGCCTGCTGTCGTGGCCGGCGGGCTGGTTCGCAGCGTTATCGCCGGTAAACCCAGAGTGACGTGAGAACAGAGTGACGCAGGGGGTGAGGTAGCGCAACTCGCGGACATCTCAGGCGCCGCGCCCCGCCGCCCTGCGCACGGCCTCGATGAAGCGGCGCGCCGCGGGCGGGCCCGGCTCGCCCGGCGCCGGGTCCTGCTCGCCCAGGGTCAGCAGGTACCGCTTGCCGTTGAGATCGGCCAGCGCCCGGTCGTCGGGGGCGAACCAGGGCTTGGAGGCGCGCACCGCCTGCACCGGCGCGCTGTCGATCTCACTGCCGTAGCTGGTGAGCAACTCCAGCCGGCCGTCGCTGATCCGGACCTGCCCGGCCCGGGTGAGCGAACGCAGCCGCTTCCCGATCCGCACCCCCGTGGCCGTGAACTCCGGCTCCGCCATGTCACCCGCCCCCTTGTGCGCGTCGGTGTGCCGGACCGTGCCTCCCGTGGGCCGGTACCGGCTCGTGTCGTCGTCCAGTGTGCCCCCGCCCGGGACCTTGGCCCCGCCCGGTGCAGTCTGCCCGCCCCCGCCGCCCGGCACCACCCCGCGCGACGGCCCGGCCAGGGGCGCCCGGTGCACTCACCCGAATGCGCCCCCGGAACCGCGCGCCCCCGTGCCCCACGCCTTGCCCCAGGGGGCGCTTTGGGGGGCTCAAAGATGCGTTTATGCAGGTGAGAAGCGTGCGAAAGGTGCTTATGATCGGTGTGTCGGCCGCGCGCCCCGCCGTCGGCGCGCGCAGCCCAAGGAGCCCCGTCGTGACCACTGACCAACAGCCCCGGACCGGCGCCACCCTCGACGTCGACCACAGCGACGCCGCCTACCGGGCGTGGCTGAAAGAAGCCGTCCGCAGGGTCCAGGCCGACCTCAACCGCTCGGCCGACACGCACCTGCTCCGCTTCCCGCTGCCCGAGCGGTGGGGCCTCGACCTGTACCTGAAGGACGAGTCGACCCACCCGACCGGCAGCCTCAAGCACCGCCTCGCCCGCTCCCTGTTCCTCTACGGCCTGTGCAACGGCTGGATCCGGCCGGGCCGTCCGGTGATCGAGGCGTCCAGCGGCTCGACCGCCGTCTCCGAGGCGTACTTCGCGAAGCTGATCGGCGTGCCCTTCATCGCCGTCATGCCGCGCACGACGAGCGCCGAGAAGATCCGCCTCATCGAGTTCCACGGCGGCCGGTGCCACTTCGTGGACGACCCCCGCACCATGTACGAGGAGTCCGCCCGCCTCGCGGCCGAGACCGGCGGCCACTACATGGACCAGTTCACCTACGCCGAACGGGCCACGGACTGGCGCGGAAACAACAACATCGCCGAATCCATCTTCCGCCAGCTGAAGTTGGAGCGGTTCCCGGAACCGGCGTGGATCGTCGCCACGGCCGGCACCGGCGGCACCTCGGCGACTCTCGCGCGCTACGTCCACTACATGCAGTACGACACCCGCATCTGCGTCGCCGACCCGGAGAACTCCTGCTTCTTCGAGGGCTGGACCACCGGCGATCCGGACGTCACATGCGACTGCGGCTCCCGTATCGAGGGCATCGGACGCCCGCGCATGGAACCGAGCTTCGTGCCCGGCGCCATCGACCGGATGATGAAGGTGCCCGACGCGGCCAGCATCGCCGCCGTACGGGCCCTGGAGCGGGCCATCGGACGCAAGGCGGGCGGCTCGACCGGCACGGGCCTGTGGAGCGCGCTGAAGATCGTCGCCGAGATGGTCGCCGAGGGGCGGCAGGGCAGCGTGGTGACGCTGCTGTGCGACCCGGGGGACCGGTACCTCGACAAGTACTACTCGGACGTCTGGCTGGCGCAGCAGGGGCTGGACATCGAGCCGTACGCGGCGGCGATCGAGTCACTGCTGCGGACGGGCGTCTGGCCCGACTGACCCCCTGGACCTGGCACCGCAACCCCGCGGGGCCTCACACCCGGCGCGCCAGCCGCCGGTCCAGCGAGACGGTCGCGTTCCGGAACGCGTGCCCCAGCCCCGCTTGGGCCAGCCGCAGCGCGACCCGGAACGGCGCCGGGCCGTCGGCCGCGAAGGTCCACTGCACGCGCGTACCGGTGCCGGCCGGGGCGAGCCGCCACTCCTCGACGAGCGCCCGGACGCCCGGCGCGTTGGTGACGTCGACGCGATACGCGTACACCTCGTCGGCCTTCGCCGTAAGGATCGTCTCCTGGAACCGGAGGCCGCCCTTGAGCCGGATCTCCCGCCCGGCTCCCTCACCCGTCGGCCGGGCCAGCGTCACCGCCGAGAACCACTCGGCCCACCCCGGCACGTCCTCGGCCAGCGCGCGGAACACCGACTCCGGTGCGGCGGACATCTCCCGAGTGAAGACCAGCCGCACGGGAGCGGTGCCGACGAAGCCGAGCCCCACCGGGCGCAGACGCCGAGCCATGGACACCACCCCCCTCGCGGGATCCCTCGACCACGGGCACCCTGGCTGATGAGCCGTCAGGCGCCAGGGCTCTGATCAGTCACCGTTCTCCGGCTCGCCCGCCACGATCAGCCGCAGGTGCTCCGAGATCTCCGCGCGCGCCCCGGACTCCAGACCGGCGTCGGTCACCAGGGTGTCGATCTGCTCCAGTTTCGCGAACGAGCTCAGTCCCACGACACCCCACTTGGTGTGGTCGGCGACCACGACGACCCGCCGGGCCGACTGCACGAGCCGCCGGTTGGTCTCGGCCTCCGCGAGGTTCGGCGTCGACAGGCCCGCCTCCACCGATATCCCGTGCACGCCGAGGAACAGCAGATCGAAGTGGAGCGCCGCGATCGCCTGGTC
Source organism: Streptomyces deserti (assembly GCF_054782695.1). Lineage (NCBI taxonomy): Bacteria > Bacillati > Actinomycetota > Actinomycetes > Kitasatosporales > Streptomycetaceae > Streptomyces > Streptomyces deserti. The sequence continues at coordinate 61,794 of NZ_BAAGRZ010000002.1, read as the reverse complement.
GGCGACCGGCCCCACCAGCGAGTCCGACGGAGTGCGCACCCCGCCGGTCAGCACCACCGTGGCCGCGCCCTGCCGCGGGCCCGAGGTGCGCTGCGCCGCGTGGAAGACGTCGGCCACCCGCACCGAGTTGGTGACCACGGTCAGGTCCGGTACGTCCAGCAGCTGGTGCGCCAGCGCGTACGTCGTCGTACCGCCCGACAGGGCGATCGCCGCGCCCGGCGCGACCAGCTTGGCCGCCGCCCGCGCGATGTCCTCCTTGGCGCTGAGCTCCAGGCCCGACTTGGCCTCGAAACCCGGTTCGTGCGTGCTCGCCTCGACCACCGGGACCGCGCCGCCGTGCACCTTCTCCAGCACGCCCTGCCGGGCGAGCGCGTCGAGGTCGCGGCGGACCGTCATGTCCGACACGCCGAGCTTGCGGGTCAGCTCGTTGACGCGGACCCCGCCCCGGCGCCGGACCTCGTCGAGGATCAGGGCGCGCCGCTGCTCCGCGAGGAGGTTCTGATTCTCGCTCACGTACGCTCCGGTCCTTTCGCCTCATTGCCGTCCGACACGCCCTGCGCACCTTCCCCAGGCTCTCGACTCCGCTCGAGCAGGGGACCCATTGACAAGGACATTCTCCCCGACCCCGGTGCGCGGGCGTCCCATCCTCGCACGTCGCGTCACGGGCCGCGCCACCGCCTGCTCGCCGCGCGCATGACACTCGTGCCGCTTTCGTTACCCGTCCGTCACCCGGTTCGGGGAGATTCCGTGACGAGAGGTGTGCGCCGCCTTTGCGGCGGAGATCCTCTGCCCGCACAGACAGAGCCGACGGCGCGTCACGGGGGAAGTGCGAACAATGGAACGTGCGCAGGAACGTGCCTCGACCAGCGGAACCGGGGCCGGGGAAACCGGCACCGCCCTGGAGCTCCTGGTCCACGGGGTGGGCGGCACGACACCGCAGGAGATGCTGAACGATCCGCGCACGGAGCGGATCACCGGCGACGACATCGCGGCCGTCTTCCGGCGCGCCGACGACGTCGACGCGGAGACCCGGACCGACCACCGCCGCGACGGACCGGTGCCCGAGGCCTACGTCTGGTGCAACCTCACCTCCGGCAACGGCACGCGCGCCCTGTGGCTGTTATTGCTGCCGTTCATGGTGGTCAACCTCGCCCACTGGATGCGCCCCACGGCCCGGGGCCGCAGACGCACGGTCCGCCTGTACGGGCTGCTGGTGCGCCTGGCGGGACTGACCCTGACGGTGCTGCTCGTCGCGGCCGCCTGCGAGGTCGCCCTCGATCTCGCCGCGTGGCAGTGCGCGGGCACGCTCACGTGTTCCGACCGGCACTCCTGGCTGGGCTTCCTCTCACCCACGGTCTCCGACGGCGGCTGGTGGAGCCGCCCCGGCCGCAGGCTGGCCCTCGCGGCCCTGGTGCCCACCGCCCTGACCGGCCTCCTGTGGTACCTGTCCCTGCGCACCTGGAGCGCGTACGAGTCCCAGCAGCCCATGACCCGCGCACCGGAGCGCGACGAGGCCGGCGACCGCACCGCACTGGGCCGCCCCGGCTTCTGGTACGGCCGCCGCCTGGTGGCCCGGCTGCGCGCCGCGCACACCGCGGCCGGACTGCTCACCGTCGCCGCCGCGGTCGGCACCGCCGCCGCCCGGTACGACCGCGAGGCGGGCGGCCCGGCCGTCCTGGACGTCCTGGGCCTGCTGCTGGCAGCGGCACTCGTGGCCGGCGCGATCGCCGTGGTCTGGGTGGTCTGCCGCCGGGGCCGCACCGAGAACCGCCTCGACAAGGAACTCGACGCACACCTCGTACGACGCCTGCCGCTCGCCGCCCTCGTCCTGCTCGCGCTCACCCTGGTGTACGCCGGGTGGGAGCGCCCGGGGTGGGTATCGGCCGGCCGGCTGCCGGGCGACGCGACCTTCGGCGCCATCGCTCTGGTCCAGGGGCTGCTCGTCGTCGTCCTCGCCGTCGTCGCCCACGTCCTGTACCGCACACATCCGGAGCCGCGCGCCGTGCTGCGGGGCCTCGGCGGGCCCGTGGTCGTGATGCTGGCGTGCGCGCTGGGCGGTGTGATGTCCGGCGGTGTGGCCCAGCGGGTGTCCGACTGGCTGGACGGCACCGGGACCTCCATCAAGGGGCCGCCGGTCCTGCTGACCTGGCAGGCGTCCGTCATCCCGCCGCTGCTCGTCGTACTGCTGGTGATGTGCGGCTGGCTGGCCCGGCGCGCCTGGCGGCTCGCCCGCGCCGAGCGCGCCGTCGTGGAGCGTGACTACCCGGACGAGGCCGGGGACCCCGGACGCACCCGCCGTATCGCCTCCGCGCGCGCGATGGCGACCCTCACCGACCAGGCGCCTGTCCTGATCGGCGTGACCTCCACGGCGACCCTGGTCCTGGGCGCCGGGGCCCTCGTCGGCGCCCTGACCACCGACCGGACGCCCGGCGAGGCCACTCAGCACGCGTACGACGTCGTCCACGGCGCCGCCGAGACCGCCCAGGCCCTCGGCTCCTGGCTGATAGGGCTCGGCTTCATACTGTTCGTCACCTGGGGCCGGCGCGCCTACAAGGACGCCTCCGCCCGGCGCACCATCGGCATCCTCTGGGACGTCGGCACCTTCTGGCCGCGCGCCGCCCACCCCTTCGCGCCGCCCTGCTACGCCGAGCGCGCCGTGCCCGACCTGACCTGGCGGATGGCGACCTGGACCCGCGTCACCGGCGGGCGGCTGGTCATCTCCGGGCACTCCCAGGGCAGCGTGCTCGCGGCGGCCGCGGCCTGGCAGCTCGCGCCGTCCGCCCGCAGGCGGGTCGCGCTGCTGACGTACGGCTCCCCGCTGGAGCGCCTGTACGGCCGCTGGTTCCCGGCCCACTTCGGCCCGGCCGCGCTCACCTCGCTGCACCACGACGTCGACTGCTGGCGCAACCTGTACCGGCTCACCGACCCCATCGGCGGCCCGGTGGGGCTGCCCGGCGACTGCGGCCCCGAGGTGGACCACGAACCCCTGAAGGACCCCCTCTCCTACGGCCGTACCGAGCTGCATCCGCTGCCCGCGCCGATCCTCGGCCACTCCGACTACCAGGCGGACCCGGCGTTCGCCGAGGAACGCCGGCGGCTGCTGACCCGGCTGCGGCCGGGTGTACCGGCGCCGCGCCACACCGGGCCCCAGGCCGGGCAGCCTCAGGACGGGGAGCCTGAGGACGGGGAGCCTCAGGGCAACTCGGGCAGGTCCTCGGCGTAGAGCAGGGTCAGGTCGTCCGTGCTCGGGTCGTCCAGCTGGGCGACCCGGCTCGCATGCCGCTCCACCATCGCCTCGAAGGTCTGCCGCGCGGTGCGGCCGTTGCCGAACGCCGGGCCCTTGGGAATCCCGGTGAAGTACTTCAGCAGGGCCTCGGCCGCGCCCGGCGCCAGCCGGTACTCGTGCTCCTCGGCCTGCTGCTCCACGATCCGCAGCAGCTCCTGCGGGCCGTAGTCGCTGAAGGTGATGGTCCGCGAGAAGCGGGAGGCGACACCCGGGTTGACCGACAGGAACCGCTCCATCTCGGCCGTGTAGCCCGCGACGATCACCACGACCGCGTCCCGGTGGTCCTCCATCAGCTTCACCAGTGTGTCGATGGCCTCCTTGCCGAAGTCACGGCCCGCGTCCTCGGGGGACAGCGCGTACGCCTCATCGATGAACAGCACGCCGCCGCGGGCCTTCTCGAAGGCCTCCTGGGTGCGGATCGCCGTCGAGCCGATGTGCTCGCCGACCAGGTCGACCCGGGACACCTCGACCAGGTGGCCCTTCTCCAGCACACCGAGGGAGGCGAGGATCTCGCCGTAGAGGCGGGCGACGGTCGTCTTGCCGGTGCCGGGGGAGCCCGTGAAGACCAGGTGCCGCTTGACGGAGGCCGCCTTCAGGCCCGCCTGCTGGCGGCGCCGGCCCACCTCGATCATGTCGGTGAGGGCACGCACCTCACGCTTGACGCTCTCCAGGCCCACGAGCGCGTCGAGTTCACCGAGGACGGCCTTGGAGGTGCGGACCGGCTTCTCCGGCTCCGGGGCCGGGGCGGGCGTCTCCTGCTCGGCACGCTGACCGGGGATCGCGCCCAGCAGGCCGGGGGAGGGGGTCGCCGTCTGCACGGCCGTCTCCCGCGCCACGGACGGTCGCAGCCCCCCGCTCTCGTCGCTCGTGCAGTCCTCGACGACGGGGCCCCCTGCGGACCCCGCGTCCGCGCCGCCGTCCGCGAACTCGTACCCACCCCGCGCGCACCGCTCCGTGCGGCACTTCCGCAGCGTGGTGCGGCTGCCGTCGATCACATGGAAGCCGTAGCCGCCGCTGCCCGTCACCCGGCAGTTCAGGAAGCTGCCGCGGCCCCCGGCCGACACATAGACCCCGGCCTCCGCGGGGGAGTCGACCGTGCAGCGCTCGACGGTCGGGTCGGCGCCCTTGGTGACGATCACGCCGGTCTGGGTGCCGTCCAGCGTGCAGTTGCTGAGGGTGCCGCCGCTGCCGTGGTCGCGGAACCAGGCGCCCGTCGCCGCATCCCGGATCCGGCAGTCGTCGAGCTGCGCGGTGGCGCCGTCGCTCACCGACACGGCCGTGTTGCGCACCTGGGACAGGTCGCTGTCCACGACGTCCGCGCGCGAGCCGCGGTCGAGGACGAACAGCGCGTCCGGCACGTCGTGCACCCGGCAGGAGTCGAGCACCGCCGTGGCGCCGTCGCTGACCCACACCGCCGGGTAGTCGCCGGTGCTGTCGAAGATCTCGCACTGGTTGGCGTCCACACGCGTGCCCGGGTCCCACACCGACAGGCCGTTGCGCCCGAACTGCCGCACGCTGGTGCGGGTCAGGGTGAGCACGGAGCGCGAGCGCAGATCGATCGCGTTCTCCGGGATGTCGTGGATACGGCAGTCGGCGAGTGTGAGCACGGCGTCCGTGTCGAGCGTGACGCCGTCGGCGGTCGTGCGGTGCACGTCGCAGTCGGTGAGGTGGGCGGTGGCCCGGCCCGTGACCTGGACGCCGCTGCCGCGCACCTCGTAGACCTCGCAGCCCACCGCCTCCAGCGCGGAGTTCTCACCGGTCGCCGTCAGTCCCGAACCCGAGGTGTGGTGGATCCGGCAGCGGTCCAGACGCGGGTGGGCGCCGCCGCGCACCGCCACGCCCGCCTGCCCGGCGGCGACGACCTCGCACTCCTCGAACACCCCGCCCCCGCCGTCGAGGACGGCGATGCCGATGCCCGCCGGATTGTCGACCGTGCAGCGGCGCACGGTCGGCCGGGCGCTCCCGCGCACCTCGATCCCGGCCGCGGACCGGGTGACGACCCGGACGTCCCTCAGCTCCGGCGTGCCCTCCTCGACGAGCACCGCCGGCGCGGCCGCGTCCTGGCCCTCCACGTGCAGGTCCTGGACCACCGCCGAGGCCCGCACCGTCAGCGGCACCCCGTCGACGGGCGCGATCCGCACCGAACCGGGGGAACCCTCGGGACCGCGCAGGGTCACCGCCCGCTGCACGACGAGGTTCTCCCGGTAGGTGCCGGGCGCGACGGTGAGGACGTCACCGTCGGCCGCGGCCTCCAGGGCTGCGGCGAGCGATGCGTACTCACCCGTGCGGCGCCGCCACCGCGACGTGCCGGTGTGCGTCACCTGGACCGTGCCCTGTGCCATGGCGTAACTGTGCCCCCACCTCGTCGTACTGATGGCTCGTTCGCCTTCGGGGCGTCACAGCCGGTACTGGGACCGCGACCGTGCTCACGCCCGTCGGGCCTGAAGCGCACTCGCACTCTCACACCGGCGCGCCTCTACGGCCAACTCACGCGCGGGTTGTCGCCGATTGGTTCGGCCGGTCCACCGTAGCGTGCGCGCGGGTGGTGGATTGACCAGAGCCGGAAGGCCGTCAGCTGCCCGTGCCCGTCCTGCCCCAGTCCGGGCCCGCCTTGTCCCATGCCTGGTCCCAACGGGCGTACCGGCGGCGGACCATGCGCCAGACGATCACACGTCTGCCGCTCTCTATGAGGCCCGCGGTCGCCAGGGCCGCGCCGAACCCGGCGAGGACGGCGTGCGTCGACGCCGTCGCGGCGTCCAGCGGGCGGGCCACCAGCTTGCCGTGCCGGTCCGTCCATATCCGGAAGTGATCGCCCTGCTGCGGGGTCTTGAGGCCCGCCAGGACCGGGCCGCGGTGCTCGGTGCCGTCCGGCGCGGTCCACTCGGCGAGGACGCGGTTGCGCAGGTCCCGTCCCGTGGAGGTCTCCGGGTCGGCCTCCAGCGGGGAACCCTCCAGCTTGCGGACCACGGTGGCCGTCACCACGTACCGGGACTGGTGCTGCTCCCGGACGGACCGCTGCAGGGCGTCCTGGGCGGCGCCGCCGACGACGGAGCCGATCAGCGGGGCGGCGAGAAGGATCAGGAGCAGGGCCACCAGGGCCAGCCAGGCCTCGGCCAGATCGGTCGCCCGGCACAGCGGATTGTGCCGCCAGCGCCAGAGCCCACTGATCGCCCGCACGGTCCGCACCCCCTTCCCGCTCCGTGATAACCCCCTGCGGAGTCGCTCACGCGAGGGCCCGGTGAAGAGAGAGCGAAATCACCTCTCGCCAGGACCTCTCATGAACTTCTCACGAATGGCCAACGCACAGTCCCTGGGCCGCGGTTCCCACAGGTGATCGATCGATCTGCTACTCGAGGATCCGGACCGGGTCCCCGACCCGGATCATGCCGCGGGAGAGGGGCACCAGGTTCTGCCCGAAGACCAGTTTGCCCCCGATGCGGCGGTGTTGCCCCAGTGTGTGCAGGGGCTCCCTGCCGCGCACCGCGGTGCCCTGGTCGGTCGTGGTCACGACGCATCGCCCGCAGGTCTTGGCGATGCGGAAGGTGACGTCGCCGACGGCGATGCGCGACCAGCCGTCCTCGGCCCAGGCGGCGGTGCCGGCCACGACCACGTTCGGCCGGAACCGGTTCATGGGCAGGGGGCCCTCGCCCGCGTGATCGCCCTCGGCCATCAGGGAGTTGAGGGCGTCGAGGGAGGAGACGGTCGCGAGCAGCAGCGGGTAGCCGTCGGCGAAGGAGACGGTCTCGCCCGGCAGCGCGTACTCCGGGTCGACGGGCCGGCGCAGGGCCGGATCGTCCATGTGCACCAGGCGCACGTCGGTGCCGAGGTAGGCGCTGCACCAGGCGTGCGCGGCCGCGTCCTCGGCGGGGACCGCCTCGACCTTGTCGCGGAAGATCTCCACCGGCACGGTGCGGACCGGCCGGGGAACGCGTACCGTCAGCGGCTCCATGCCGGGCGCGGACAGCCGTACGCCGCCGCCGGGCAGGAGCTCGGCGGCGGCCAGGGCGAGGCGCGGCTGCTGGCGTTGCGTGACGACCTTTCCCCCGTCGTCGATCAGCACCCAGCGCCGGTCTCCGGCCAGCCCCCAGGGCTCCACGACGGCCTCCCGGGGCGCCAGGCCCCGGAACGCCTTGACCGGATGGACGTGAATCGAGTGCAGATACGCGTTCGCCATGGGGTCATCGTGCCAGGCGGCACCGACAACCCCGGGTCGGGTCAGTAACCGCGGTACTGCTGGTTGTTGTACGGATCCTGGTAGGGAGCCGGGGCGGGCCGGGGAGCCGCGGGGCGCATCGCCTCGTAGCCCGCGGCGGACGCCGGCGCGGGGCGCGGAGGCTGCGGCTGCGGGCCGGGATAGCCGCGCGGTGCCGTCGCCTGCTGGGGGATGTACGCCGCGGGCGCCTGCTGGAGCGGGGCGGGCTGCGGCGCCTGCGGATAGCCGTAGGCGGGCTGGGCCGGGGCCGCCGGGAGGGCGGGCAGTGCCGAGGGCAGTGCGGGCAGGTGGCTGCCCGGCATGTCGTACTGGGCGGGCACCCGGATCGGAGCGATCTGCGGGGTACCCCGCTCCTTCACGAGCGAGTCGTAGATCGGGGTGTCCGGGAAAGAGGCGGAGTAGTAGCCGCCACCATAGGTGGAGCCGGGGGAGGTCATGGCACATAAGTTAAGCCCACGATGTGCTGGTTGGGGAGACCGATAAGAGGGTTGTTTTCCGTGTCGTCGGTGACGCGGGATCGCCAATGCGAGCGAACTTGGCCAAAAAGGTGCGCTGAGCAGGGTTCGGATCGTGTATAGGCCGAGTTCCGGGCGGGTTACCGGGGGTCGGCCGCCAGTCTTTCCGTACTCCTCATGGGAGTTCGATGCCGTGGGGAATAGGTTGTGCGGACGGAACCCGATCGACTGCCGGGTGTGGCCTGGCGCGGTGACACGTGATGGGGGCGGGCATGTCAATGCTGAAAGGTTCAAATACTCCGGTGTCGACGACGGCGCTGCGAGTGGAATTGGGCTGGCGTTCCGGACCGGGCGTGCCCGACGCGGACGCCTCGGCGCTGCTGCTGGTCGACGGAAAGGTCCGGTCCGACGGCGACTTCGTCTTCTACAACCAGCCGCTGCACTCCTCCGGCGCGATCCGGCACGAGGGCAAGCGGGACGCCGGTGGCCGGGTGAGCGACACGCTCCTGGTCGACCTCGCGCGCGTGGAGCCCGCGATCGAGACGGTCATCGTCGCCGCTTCCTGCGACGGCGGCACGTTCGGGCAGGTGCCGGACCTGTACATCGAGGTACGGGACGCCGCGCAGGGCACCGTGTCGGCCCGCTTCGACAGCACGGGCGCGACGACCGAGACCGCTTTCGTCCTCGGTGAGTTCTACCGCCGTCAGGGCGCCTGGAAGTTCCGTGCCGTCGGCCAGGGCTACAGCAGCGGACTCGAAGGCCTGGCCACGGACTACGGCATCACGGTGGACGAACCGCAGCACACCGCACCGGCAGCGGCACCCGCGACGACCGCGCCGCCGCCCGCGGCGCCCACGGTGACCCAACCGGTGGCGCCGCCCCCGTCCGCGACACGACCGGTCGCTCCGCCTCCGCCGGCCGCGCCCCCCGCCGCACCGGTCCGCCTGACCAAGGTGACGCTCACCAAGGCGGCGCCCTCGGTCTCGCTGACCAAGCAGGGCGGTACCTCCGGCGCCCTGCACGTCAACCTCAACTGGCAGGTGCACAAGCAGTTCTCCGGCTGGGGCGCCAAGTTCGGCCGCGCGGCCGCGATGCACTCCGATCTCGACCTGGACCTGTGCGCCCTGTACGAGCTCACCGACGGCAGCAAGGGAGTCGTGCAGGCCCTGGGCAACGCCTTCGGGTCGCTGCACCAGCCGCCGTACATCCAACTCGACGGCGACGACCGCACCGGCGCCGTGGAGTCCGGCGAGAACCTCACCGTCAACCTCGACCACAAGAACGCCTTCCGGCGCATCCTCGTCTTCGTCACCATCTACGAAGGCGCCCGCTCGTTCGCCGACCTGAACGCCACCGTCACCCTCACACCGCAGCACGGCGCGCCGATCGACTTCTCGCTCGACGAGTGCACCGTTCCCTCGCCGGTGTGCGCGCTCGCCCTGATCACCAACACCGGCGGCGACCTCGTCGTCCAGCGCGAGGCCCGCTACCTGGTGCCCGAGCGCGGGGTGAGCCCGCAGCGCACCGTCGACTACGCCTACGGATGGGGCATGAACTGGACGCCGGGCCGGAAATGACCCGTCCAGGGCGCGGGTGCTCAGCCCTCGTCGGGCACGGCGTCCGGGCGCGCGTAGGTGCGGCCCTTCCAGGCCGCACCGCGCCCCCGGTAGTGCTGCACCGCGGAATCGACCGTCATCAGCAGGTACAGGAACGCGGTGAACGGCAGCAGGGGCGCCACCCACAGCGGCTGCCGGTAGTAGCGGAGCATCGGGACGTACGTCCCCGTCATCACGAGCCACGCCGTTGCGCCGACTACCGCTGCCGCCGCACTCCCCGAGGCCAGGCCCATGACGACCGCGGCGGGCGGCACCAGGTACACCAGCCCCAGTCCGGCGACCGTTCCGGCCAGCACCAGCGGGTTGTGCCGGAGCTGGGCGTACGCGCTGCGCGAGACCATCCGCCACAGGTCGCCCAGCCGCGGATAGGGGCGCACGCTGTCCACCCGGTCCGCCAGCCCCAGCCACACATGGCCGCCGCCGCGCTTGACGGCCCGCGCCAGGGCCACGTCGTCGATGACGGCGTGGCGGATGGCCTCCGGGATCCGGGCCCGCTCGGCGGCCTCGGCGCACAACAGCACGCACCCGCCCGCGGCGGCCGCCGTACGCGTCCCCTTCTTTCCGATCCGCCGGAAGGGGTACAGCTGCGCGAAGAAGTAGACGAAGGCCGGCACCACGAGCCGCTCCCACGTGCTGTCCACCCGCAGCCGGGCCATCTGGGAGACGACGTCGAACCCTCCGGTGCGTGCCGCCGCCACCAGCCGGCGCAGGCTGTCCGGCGCGTGCGCGATGTCGGCGTCGGTCAGCAGCAGGTACTCGGGGGCACGCGCGCGTGCCAGGCCGATGCCGTGGCGCACCGCCCACAGCTTGCCGGTCCAGCCCGCGGGCGGCTCGCCCGGCGAGTCCACCGTGAGCGGCAGCCCGCCGTGCCGGCGCGCCAGCTCACGCGCCAGGTCCCCGGTGCCGTCCGCACTGTTGTCGTCGACCAGGAAGACCTCCGCCCGCCCCGGGTAGTCCTGGGCGAGCAGCGACGGCAGACTGGCGGGCAGCACCGCCGCCTCGTCGCGGGCCGGTACGACCACACACACGGACGGCCACGCCTCCGGCTCCCCGCAGGGCGGCAGTCTGACGTCCGTACGCCAGAAGAAGCCCTGGCAGAGCAGCAGCCACAGCCAGGCGGCGAGTGATCCGGCGGCGATCCACACAACGGCGCTCACGCGCGCAGTCTGCCCCACCGGACCGGCCGGAAGACGCTCATCGTCTATCGTGGCCGGGTGAAGATCGCGCTCATGGACTCCGGAATCGGTCTGCTCGCGGCCACCGCCGCGGTACGGCGTCTCCGCCCCGACGCCGATCTCGTACTCTCCCTCGACCCCGACGGCATGCCGTGGGGACCGAGGACCCCCGAGGACCTGACCGAGCGCGCCCTGGCCGTCGCCGAGGCGGCGGCCGGGCACCGGCCCGACGCCCTCATCGTCGGCTGCAACACCGCGACCGTCCACGCGCTCACCGCCCTGCGCGCCCGACACGAACCGGACCTGCCCGTCATCGGCACGGTCCCCGCGATCAAGCCGGCCGCGGCCGGCGGCGGCCCGATCGCCATCTGGGCCACCCCGGCCACCACCGGCAGCCCGTACCAGCGCGGACTCATCCGTGACTTCGCCGACGGGGTGCCCGTCACCGAGGTCCCCTGCCGGGGGCTCGCCGAAGCCGTGGAACGCGCGGACGAGGCGGCCATCGACGCCGCCGTCGCCGCGGCCGCCGCGCTCACCCCCGACGATGTGACGACCGTCGTCCTGGGCTGCACCCATTACGAACTGGTCGCCGAACGCATCCGGGCCGCCGTCCAGCAGCCCGGCCGCCCACCCCTCGTCCTGCACGGCTCCGCCGGAGCGGTGGCCGCCCAGGCACTGCGCCGCCTCGGCGAGCAGCCCGTCCCCCGCGCCGCCACCGACGGCACGCTGACCGTGCTGCTGAGCGGACGCGAGGGCCCGCTGCCCGCGGCCGCCCTGGCCTACGAGGAAGGCCGGCTCCTCCAGACGGTCACCCCGGCTCGGTGACCTACGCCGTACGGCGGTGCGCATGACCCAGGCCGTACGGCGGCGCGAGCCCGGCTCTCCTCCGGCACCGAGGCAAGGAGCCGGCGGCCCGACCGGCTCAGTGACTCTCCGCGACGCGGTACCCGTGCAGCGAAACCTGAGTAACCTCGTAGCCATGAGGGACCACCGCCACGGCGAGGACGCCCCGAACCCCGACGTCTGGACCGGCCACGCCACCAACCGGCTGCAGTGGCTGCTGGCGCTCATCGGTGCGGGCTGCATGGCACTCGGTATCGAGCTGGCCGTCGACGCACCGTGGACGTCCGGCAGCGCCCCGCTCATCATGGCGATCGTCGGCTGCATCGCCGCCGGGCTGCTGGTCCTCTTCGGCACGCTCGCGTTCGTGCACGTCGCCCTGAGGGTCGACAAGGAGTCCCTCGAGGTGCGCTGCGGCCACATCGGCGTGCCGCGCCGCCGCATCCCGCTCTCACAGGTGGCGGGCGCCGAGTACACCTCGGACGTCACCCCGCGCCAGTGGGGCGGCTGGGGCTACCGCTGGCGCCCCGAGAAGGGCACCGCGGTCGTCGTCCGGCGCGGCGAGGGCGTCGTCCTGCGCCTGTGGGACGGACACACGTTCACGATCACCGTCGACGACGCGGAGGCGGCCGTACGGGTGATCAAGGACCGGCTGCGGCCGACCAGTCCTGGGCCCGCGCACTGAGTTCCTGGCCCCCGCACTGAGTCACCGAATCGGTCATCGGTCGGGCCTCGACGGGTGTCCCTGTGACAAGCCCGGCGCTCACCACGCGCGCGTGCCCGCCTCGTCCCGCGCCGGCTCGTCGGCGAGCGGGCGGGCCGTCGACATGCCCGCGAGCAGGCCCGCGCCCACCGACACCGCGGTGAAGCTCAGCGCGTTGCCGACCGCGGCGATGGCCGCGAGTGACGTCAGGGCCGCGCCCGCGGTGAGCGCCACCGGTGTGGGGCGCGGGGAGCGCCACAGCGCGTACAGGACCCAGCCGAAGGCCGCCGCCAGCAGTACGACCCCGACGACGCCCTGCTCGGCCGCCTGCTGCAAAGGCGCCGAGTGGGCCTTGCCGTCGGACAGCGGCGACTGGGCCGCCGTCGCACTCAGCTCCCCGAAGCGCCCCGGGCCCACGCCCAGGGCGGCGTCCTGGTGCGCCATGCTCAGCGCGTCGCGCCACAGGTCGACGCGGTGCGGGGTCAGCCGGTCCTCGACGGACCCGGCGAGCCCGTCCGGCACGGCCTTCCCGGCGACTGCCCAGGTCAGGCCGGTCACCAGGACGGTGACCGCGGCCAGTGCGGCGATGCCCGGGCCGCGGCGGCGGGCGCGGCCGGTGGCCAGCGACCACAACAGCACCGCCGCGCAGCTGACACATCCGGTGGCCGAGCCGAGCGCGGCCGCCGTCACCGCCGTCCCGGCGGCCAGCAGACGCAGCGCGAACCGTACGGCCGGAACCGGGCTCGCCCAGGCCGCGCAGCACGCGGCGCCCGCCGAGAGGGTCAGCACGGCGGCGGTGGCCCCGGCGTGCCCCAGCGGCGTGCCGATCTGCGGGCCCGGGGCCAGATGCGGAACGGCCACGGTCAGGCCGATGCCGGTCAGCGCCCCGGCACACGGCGCGGCGACCGGCAGGAGCGCCCCGCCGATCCGGCCCGCGGCGTAGCCGGCGGTCACGGCCAGCACCGCGAGCAGCATGCCCTCGGGACGGCCGCCCTGCGCGGCCGCGGAGATCAGGGACCAGCCGGCGCAGGCCCCGAGCACCACGACACCCGTGGCGTCGGAAACGTTTCGTCTCTCGCTCTCGGCCTCCGCACCGGCCGCGGACACCATCCCTGTGGAACCCACCCCGCCCCCCGCATCACGTCGCCCCCGACCTGTGACGGACCACGCCCCCCGGGCCTCGACCGGCCGCACTGCGGGGGCTTCGGCACACCGTAACGGCTGGTGGACGGTTTGGGGATGTCTGGTGAAAAGTTGCGGTGGTGGGGTGAGGTGAAGTGCGGTGCCGTGTCGTGTGGTGCGGCGCGGTGCGGCGGGGAGCGGGCCCGCGTGGGCGGGCGCGCTCATCGGTGCCGGTCCCCGGGACGTCAGGCCGCACGCGTGCCGGTGGCCGCCCCGTGGACCGCGCTGTCCGTGCCAAGGTCACTCGCCGTAGACTCCCGGGGTGACCGTCACCGCAACCTCCGTCGGCGAGTCGGACCAGTTGGAGCCGCAGATCGCGCCCGCGGCCCGTGGCCGGCGGCTCATGCGCCTCGTTCCGGCCGCCGCGGCAGCGCTCTCCGGCCTGCTGCTGTACGTCAGCTTCCCGCCGCGCACCCTGTGGTGGCTGGCCATGCCGGCCTTCGCCGTCTTCGGCTGGGTGCTGCGCGGCCGCGGCTGGAAGGCCGGACTCGGCCTCGGCTACCTCTTCGGCCTCGGCTTCCTGCTGCCGCTGCTGGTGTGGACCGGTGTGGAGGTCGGCCCCGGGCCCTGGATCGCGCTGGTGCTGATCGAGGCGGTCTTCGTCGCACTGGTCGGCGCGGGCGTCGCGGCGGTGTCGAAGCTGCCCGCCTGGCCGGTGTGGGCGGCCGCGCTGTGGATCGCCGGTGAGGCGGCACGCGCGCGTGTGCCGTTCCGCGGCTTCCCCTGGGGCAAGGTCGCGTTCGGGCAGGCGGACGGCGTCTTCCTGCCGCTCGCCGCGCTGGGCGGCACCCCGGTACTCGGTTTCGCGGTCGTCCTGTGCGGCTTCGGCCTGTACGAGATCGCGCGCGTGGCGGTGCAGGCCCGGCGCACCGGCACCGTACGGCGGGCCGCGGCGGCCGTGGGCCTGCTGAGCGTGGCCGTCCCGGTCCTGGGTGCGGTGGCGGCCCGGCCGTTGGTCAGCGACAAGGCCGAGGTCGGCACCGCGACCGTCGCGGTCATCCAGGGCAACGTCCCGCGCCTGGGGCTCGACTTCAACTCCCAGCGGCGGGCCGTACTCGACTACCACGCGCGCGAGACGGAGCGGCTGGCCGCCGAGGTCAGGGCGGGCAAGGTCGCCCGGCCCGACTTCGTGCTGTGGCCGGAGAACTCCTCCGACATCGACCCGTTCGCCAACGCGGACGCGCGTGCCGTCATCGACGCGGCTGCCAAGGCCATCGGCGCCCCCATCTCGGTCGGCGGCGTCGTGGAGCGCGACGGCAGGTTGCTCAACGAACAGATCCTGTGGGACCCGGTCAAGGGCCCCGTCGACACCTACGACAAGCGCCAGATCCAGCCGTTCGGCGAGTACCTCCCATTGCGTTCCCTCGTCGGGGCGATCAACAGCGACTGGACGAGCATGGTCCGGCAGGACTTCAGCCGGGGCAGCGAGCCGGGCGTGTTCACCATGGACGGCGCCAAGGTCGGCCTCGTCACCTGCTACGAGGCGGCCTTCGACTGGGCCGTGCGCGACACGGTCACCGACGGCGCCCAGATGATCTCCGTGCCGAGCAACAACGCGACGTTCGACCGCAGCGAGATGACCTACCAGCAGCTCGCCATGTCCCGCGTCCGCGCCGTCGAGCACAGCCGGACCGTCACCGTGCCGGTGACCAGCGGCGTCAGCGCGATCATCATGCCGGACGGGAGGATCACACAGAAGACCGGCATGTTCGTGGCCGACTCCCTGGTCCAGAAGGTGCCGCTGCGCTCCTCGCAGACGCCCGCCACGCGGCTGGGCGTCCTGCCGGAGATCGCCGTCCTGCTGGTCGCGGCGGGCGGGCTCGGCTGGGCGATCGGCGCCGGGGTGCGCGGACGACGCGCCGGTGACGTATAGCCGTACGCCCGTCGCACACCGGCCGAACCGCGTCGGGGCGGCGGGAGCGGCCCGTTAGGGTCGGGCCATGGCTACTCCCGACTTCATCCGCACGCTGCGTGCCTCCGCCGGTCATCAGCTGCTGTGGCTCCCCGGAGTCACCGCCATCGTCTTCGACGACGAGGACAGAGTGCTGCTGAACCGCCGGTCCGACACCGGCAGGTGGTCGGTGATCGGCGGCATCCCGGACCCCGGGGAGCAGCCCGCGGTCTGCGCCGTGCGCGAGGTCGAGGAGGAGACCGGGGTGCGGTGCGTCGCCGAGCGGGTCGTGCTCGTGCAGGCGCTGGAGCCGGTCACCTACGCCAACGGCGACACCTGCCAGTACATGGACATCACCATCCGGTGCCGGGCCGTCGGCGGCCAGGCGCGGGTCAACGACGACGAGTCGCTGGAGGTCGGCTGGTTCGCCGTGGACGCCCTGCCCGAACTGAACGAGCACGGACTCTTCCGGATCAAGCAGGCCCTGTCGGACGCACCCACATGGTTCGACCCCACGGGATCTGCCTGAACTATGGGGCGTGACCACATGGGGCGAGGCGCGGGTGCTGCCTAGGGTCGAGACATGACCGTGCCCCGCGCCCTCCCGGCCCCCCACGCCCCCACGCTCGACCTCGGCGGCCGCACCGCCCTCGTCACCGGCGCCGCCGGCGGCATCGGCCGCGCCTGCGCGCTGCGGCTCGCGGCCGCCGGGGCCAAGGTGAGAGCCGTCGACCGCGACGCCGCGGGCCTGGAGACGCTGGCCGAGGGGGCCCGGGACCTCACGGGCACGGTCGAACCGCACGTCCTCGACCTCACCGACCTGGACGCCGCCGAACTCGCCGCCGCGGGCACCGACGTCCTCGTCAACAACGCCGGACTGCAACTGGTGCGCCCGATCGAGGAGTTTCCGCCCGACGTCTTCCACACGGTGCTCACCGTCATGCTGGAGGCCCCGTTCCGGCTCATCCGCGGTGCCCTGCCCCACATGTACGGGCAGGGCTGGGGCCGCATCGTGAACGTGTCGTCCGTGCACGGGCTGCGCGCCTCGGCCTACAAGTCGGCCTACGTGGCCGCCAAACACGGCCTGGAGGGACTGTCCAAGACCGCCGCCCTCGAAGGCGCGCCCCACGGGGTCACCTCGAACTGTGTGAACCCCGCCTATGTGCGCACCCCACTGGTCGAGAAGCAGCTCGCCGACCAGGCCCGGGCGCACGGCATCCCCGAGGAGCGCGTGCTGTCCGAGGTGCTGCTGCAGGACAGCGCCGTCAAGCGGCTCATCGAACCGGAGGAGGTCGCCGAGGCCGTGGCGTACCTGTGCAGCCCGCAGGCGTCCTTCATGACCGGCACCTCGCTCGTGCTCGACGGCGGCTGGACCGCCCACTGAACGCTCGCGTGTTCGAAGTCGGCGGAGTTGTCCACAGGGCTGACGGGACGGCCGGGCTGTGCGGAATCCTGTGAGCATGTCTCGCGATCACGTCCACTCCGCCGAGCGTTCCGCCACCGCTGCCGGAACGCCGGGCGGCGCTGCCCCGGCATGGGGTGCCGGGGCCGGCGCCGAGACGCCGTTCCTGGAGCTGCTGTCCCGGGGCGCGTCCGCCGATGCCTACGAGCAGCCGGTGCTGCTCGCCCGCGCAGAGGGCCAGCCTGTCGAGCGGATCGCCGCGCTCGAACAGGCCAAGCTGCTCGCCCTGCGCGTGCGGTCCGAGCTGGAGGGGCGGCGCCGGCGGGAGGCCGAGCTGTCCGCGCTGTTCGAGACCGCCCACGACCTCGCCGGACTGCGCGACCTGGACGCCGTACTCCAGGCCATCGTGCAGCGCGCCCGCTCGCTGCTCGGCACGGACGTCGCGTACCTCAGCCTCAACGACCCGGCCAGGGGCGACACGTACATGCGGGTCACCGAGGGCTCGGTCGCGGCCCGCTTCCAGCAGCTGCGGCTCGGCATGGGGGAGGGGCTCGGCGGCCTGGTCGCGCAGACCGCGCGCCCCTACGTCACCGAGGACTACTTCAAGGACGGCCGCTTCCAGCACACCCTCACCATCGACGCGGGCGTACGGGACGAGGGACTGGTCGCCATCCTCGGCGTGCCCCTGATGCTCGGGCACCACGTCATCGGCGTGCTGTTCGCGGCGGACCGCCGCGCCCGCGTCTTCGAACGGGAACAGATCGCCCTGCTCGGCTCCTTCGCCGCCCTCGCCGCGGCCGCCATCGACACCGCCAACCTGCTCACCGAGACCCGCTCGGCCCTCGCCGACCTGGAGCGGGCCAACGAGATCATCCAGGACCGCAGCGCGGTCATCGAGCGCGCCTCCGACGTCCACGACCGGCTCGCCGAACTCGTCCTGCGCGGCGGCGGAGTGCACGACGTGGCCGCCGCGGTCTCCGAAGTCCTGGGCGGCGCCGTCGAGTTCGCCGAGGCAGCCGCCGCACCGGCCGACGCCCTGGAGGCGTCCCGCGCGGAAGGACACGCGGTGCGCCACGAGGACGACTGGATCGCCGCCGTCACCGCAGGCGGCGAACTGCTCGGCGCGCTCGTGCTGCGCGGCCATCGGGGACTCGACCCCGTCGACCAGCGCACCCTGGAACGCGCCGCGATGGTCACCTCCCTGCTGCTGCTCGCCCGCCGCTCCGCCGCCGAGGCGGAACAGCGCGTCCGCGGCGAGCTGCTGGACGACCTCCTGGACGCCCGCGACCGCGACCCCCGCCTGCTGCGCGACCGCGCCGCCCGCCTGCACGCCGACCTCGACGCCACCCATGTCGTCCTCGCCGCCCGCCTGGAGGGCGCGGCCGCCGACGCCGACCAGGAGGCGGACGCCCGCAGACGCCTGTGGGCCGCGGCCTCCCATCTCGCGGCGACCCGGCACGGCCTGGCCGCCGCGCGCGACGGCGGCACCGTCCTGCTGCTGCCCCTCACCCCCGGGGACACCGCCACCGACCTCGCCCGCCGCACCGCCCGGGACCTGGGCACGGCCGTCCACGAGCCGGTCAGCGTCGGTGCCTCCGCCCCCCTAAAGGACCTCGCCAACCGCCCGGGCCCCGTGGCCGAGGCCTACGCGGAGGCCCGCCGCTGCCTCGACGCCCTGAGCGTGCTGGGCCGCTCCGGGGACGGCGCCGCCGCCGAGGACTTCGGCTTCCTGGGGCTGCTCCTCGCCGGTGACCGGGACATCACCGGCTTCGTCGACCGTACGATCGGCCAGGTCGTCGCGTACGACGAACGGCGCGGCACCGAGCTGCTGCGCACCCTCGACGCCTACTTCGCCTGCGGTATGAGCCCGGCCCGCACCAAGGACGAGCTGCACGTCCACGTCAACACGGTCGCCCAGCGCCTGGAACGCGTGGGCCGCCTCCTCGGCGACGACTGGCAGACCCCGTCCCGCGCCCTGGAGATCCAACTCGCCCTGCGCCTGCACCGGTTGTCCGCACCGGCACAGCGCTGACCCCCGTACGGAGCCGCGTACGGGGGTCGCGGGCCGGGGTGGCTCACACGGTCCGGGCGTCCGCTTCCCGTGCCGCAGCCGGCTCCATGTCGGCATCGGGCGTGATCTCGGAGAGGTCCCGGTGGCGCGTCTCCTTGGCCACCGCCACCGCGACGACCGTCAGCAGGCTGGCCGCGATGACGTACAGGGCGATCGGGGTGGAGCTGCCGTAGTCGGACAGCAGCGCGGTGGCGATCAGCGGTGCGGGCGCGCCCGCCGCGACCGAGGCGAACTGGGCGCCGATGGAGGCGCCGGAGTAGCGCATCCGGGTCGCGAACATCTCGGAGAAGAAGGCGGCCTGCGGCGCGTACATGGCGCCGTGCAGCACCAGGCCCACGGTCACGGCGAGGATCAGATTGCCGAAACCGCCGGTGTCGATGAGCGAGAAGAACGGGAACATCCACAGCCCGACGCCGACCGCGCCCATCAGGTACACCGGTCGTCGGCCGAGCCGGTCCGACAGCGCGCCCCAGGCCGGGATGACCGCGAAGTGCACGGCCGAGGCGATCAGCACCGCGTTGAGCGCGGTCTGCTTGGAGACGCCGGCCGAGGTGGTGGCGTAGACGAGAATGAACGCGGTGATGACGTAGTAGCTGATGTTCTCCGCCATGCGCGCGCCCATCGCGACGAGCACGTCACGCCAGTGGTGCCGCAGCACGGAGACGAGCGGAAGCCGCTCGGCGTCCGCTGCCCGGGTCGCCTTGCGGGACTCGGCCTGCGCCAACGCCTGCTTGAACACCGGCGACTCATCGACAGACAGACGAATCCACAAACCGACGAACACCAGCACACCGGACAGCAGGAACGGAATCCGCCACCCCCAGGCGCCGAAGGCGTCGTCCGACAGGACGGCGGTCAGCAGCGACAGCACCCCGGTCGCCAGCAACTGCCCCGCCGGCGCGCCGGTCTGCGGCCACGAGGCCCAGAACCCGCGCCGCCGCGCGTCCCCGTGCTCGGACACCAGCAGTACGGCACCGCCCCACTCACCGCCGAGAGCGAAGCCCTGGATCAGCCGCAGCACGGTCAGCAGCACCGGCGCGGCGGACCCGATGGTGGCGTGCGTGGGCAGCAGCCCGATCGCGAAGGTCGCCCCGCCCATCAGCAACAGGCTCAGCACCAGCAGCTTCTTGCGCCCGAGCCGGTCACCGTAGTGCCCGAAGACCAGCGCACCCAGCGGCCGGGCCGCGAACCCCACGGCGTACGTCAGGAACGACAGCAGCGTGCCGACCAAGGGGTCGGACTCCGGGAAGAACAGCTTGTTGAACACGAGGGCGGCCGCGGAGCCGTACAGGAAGAAGTCGTACCACTCGATGGTGGTGCCGATGAGGCTGGCGGCGACGATGCGCTTGAGGTTCGAGGGTGGTGGGGGAGCGGTAGTTCCGGAGGCCATGTGCGCCACTTCCTCGTGTGCGGTGGGGACGGGTTCGTGTCGGAACACCGTAGGAATCCGCACGTCAGGCGCACATGTGGTGGGACAACATAGTTCGGGGCCAGAGTGTAAGTGCCGTCACCACCTCTGCCGCACGGTGCTGACTCCCGTGCTGGTTCGGTGCAGCGGCCTTGACAGGAGGTCGCAAGTCGGGCTTCCTTAGAGGTGTTGCGTATGGCAATACAGTTGCGCAATAGGAAACAGCTCTCGTCCCCGGTGGCGGCTCCTCGTACGACGGCCGCGATGCCCGGCGATGGAACGGCTCTGATCCCCTACACCGCGGAGTGGCGCTCCAGATGACTCGCAAGGCACCTGCTGAAGATCCCGGCGACGCCCGTCTCAGGGTCGGTCCCCCGAAGGAGTACGCCGCCGGAATCCCAGCGGTCACCTCCTCGCTGCGGCACGCCGGCGAGCAGATGGGGGCCCGCCGCAGCCTGCTCACTCTGCTCCGGGTCAACCAGAAGGAGGGCTTCGACTGCCCCGGTTGCGCCTGGCCCGAGCCGGACCACCGGCACCGGGCGGAGTTCTGCGAGAACGGGGCCAAGGCGGTGGCCGAGGAGGCCACCGTCCGCCGGGTCACGCCGGATTTCTTCGCCGAGCACACCCTGGAGGATCTGCTCCCCCGCAGCGACTACTGGCTCGGGCAGCAAGGACGCCTCACCCACCCCGTGTACCGCGCGGCCGGCAGTGACAGCTACCGGCCGATCTCCTGGGACGACGCGTTCGCCGTGATCGCCCGCGAACTCGGCGCGCTCGATCACCCGGATCAGGCCGCCTTCTACACCTCCGGACGGGCGAGCAACGAGGCCGCGTTCGTCTATCAGCTCTTCGTCCGGATGCTGGGCACCAACAACCTGCCGGACTGCTCCAACATGTGCCACGAGTCCAGCGGTTCGGCCCTGACGGAGACCATCGGCATCGGCAAGGGCAGCGTCCGCCTGGACGACCTCTACGAGGCCGATCTCATCCTCGTGGTCGGCCAGAACCCCGGCACCAACCACCCCCGCATGCTCTCCGCACTGGAACAGGCCAAGCGGCGGGGCGCTCGCATCATCGCCGTGAACCCCCTGCCCGAGGCCGGGCTGCTCCGGTTCAAGAACCCCCAGCGGCCCTCCGGCATCGTCGGCGGCGGCACCCGGCTGGCGGACCAGTTCCTGCAGATCAGGCTGGGCGGAGACCAGGCCCTGTTCCAGGCCTTCAACCGCATGCTGCTGGAGGCGGAGGACGAAGCACCCGGCACGTGCCTGGACATGTCCTTCATCGGCCGGTACACGCATGGCTTCCAGGAGTTCGCCGAGCATGCCCGCAAGACGTCGTGGGACGACATCCTTCAGGCCACGGGCCTGCCCGAGGAAGAGATCCGGGCCGCGTTCCGCCAGGTGCTGGCCGCCGAGAAGATCGTCGTCTGCTGGGCGATGGGACTCACCCAGCACCGCCACTCGGTACCCACCATCCGGGACGTCGTCAACTTCCTTCTGCTGCGCGGCAACATCGGCCGCCCGGGCGCCGGCCTGTGTCCGGTACGCGGCCATTCGAACGTGCAGGGCGACCGGACGATGGGCATCTACGAGAAGCCGGACGGCGCGTTCCTGGACGCGCTCGGCGCCGAGTTCGCGTTCACGCCCCCGCGGCACCACGGTCACGACGCGGTGGAGACCATCCGGGCCATACGCGACGGCGCCGTACGGGTCTTCGTCGCGCTGGGCGGCAACTTCGTCGCCGCGGCCCCCGACACCGAACTGACCGAGCAGGCGTTGCGCAACTGCCGCCTCACCGTCCAGATCTCGACCAAGCTCAATCGCTCGCATGTCATCACCGGGGAGCAGGCCCTCATCCTCCCGTGCCTCGGCCGAACCGAGGCCGACCTGCGGCCGAGCGGGCCCCAACTGGTCACGGTGGAGGACTCCATGGGCATGGTGCATCTCTCGCGGGGGCGGCTCGCCCCCGCGTCCGAGCATCTGCTGAGCGAGGTCGCGATCATCTGCCGGATGGCACGGGCCACGCTGGGGACAGCAGGCTCCCGCGTGCCCTGGGAGGACTTCGCGGCAGACTACGACACCATCCGAGACCGCATCGCACGCGTGATCCCCGGTTTTGAGGACTTCAATGCCCGGGTACGACGGCCGGGCGGCTTCGCCCTGCCCCACCCGCCGCGCGACGAGCGCCGGTTCACCACCTCCACCGGCCTGGCCAACTTCACCGCCAACCCGCTGGAGAGGCCCCACGTCCCGGAGGGTCGGCTGCTGCTGCAGACGCTCCGTTCCCACGACCAGTACAACACCACCATCTACGGCCTGGACGACCGCTACCGCGGCATCCACCAGGGGCGCCGGGTCCTCTTCCTGCACCCCGACGACCTCACCGAGCGAGGCCTGGCCGAAGGGGACCTCGTCGACATCGTCAGCGAATACGGGGACGGCGTGGAGCGAAGGGCGCCGGCCTTCCGGGCAGTGCCCTACCCGACGCCCCGAGGCTGCTGCGCCGCTTACTTCCCCGAGACCAACGTCCTCGTACCCCTGGACTCCACCGCGGCGATCAGCAACACCCCTACGTCGAAGTCGATCGTCGTCCGGCTGGAACCGGCCTGCGCCGGCACGGACGCGAGTACGTGACCGTCGATGAGCGGAGCCGAGCACCGCTTCTCCCCTCTGGCCCGCTTCGGCGGCCTCGTCGCCACCGACCTCCGGGACGTGACCGGCGATCCCGCGGCCCTGGACTCCACCGGCTTCTGGGCCGTGGTCGCC
The DNA here is from genome assembly GCF_054782695.1 of Streptomyces deserti. Classification (NCBI taxonomy): domain Bacteria; kingdom Bacillati; phylum Actinomycetota; class Actinomycetes; order Kitasatosporales; family Streptomycetaceae; genus Streptomyces; species Streptomyces deserti. Next base: position 38,787 of record NZ_BAAGRZ010000002.1, on the reverse strand, counting down.
GGCTTCGAGGGGCGCCTGGTCTGCGCGCGTTTCGGGGATGTACGCCGTGAGCCCGTGCCCACCGCCGATCCCGGTGCGTGGCGCGGGCCGGACCCGGGCGCCTGGACGTCCTCCCTCGACCGGGCCGCCTACACCGCCGGGGTCCGGCGCATACGTGAGCACATCGCGGCCGGCGAGGTCTACCAGGCGAATCTGTGCCGGATTCTGTCCGCGCCGCTGCCCGGCCCGGCACGCGCGGACGTGGACGCCCTCACTGCCCTGCTGGCGCGCGGCAATCCAGCGCCGTACGCCGGCACGGTGCGCCTCCCCGCGCACGGTGTGGAGATCGCCACGGCCTCGCCCGAGCTCTTCCTCCGCCGCGACGGCCGCACGGTGGTGTCCGGCCCCATCAAGGGCACCGGCCGGACCGCCGCGGACCTCCTCGAGAAGGACCACGCTGAGAACGTCATGATCGTGGACCTGGTCCGCAACGACCTGGGACGCGTCTGCGCCACCGGCTCGGTGACCGTCCCCGACCTGTGCGCGGTCGAGGAACACCCCGGCCTGGTGCACCTGGTGTCCACCGTGCGTGGCGAGCTCGCCGACGGCGCCGGATGGCCGGAGCTGCTCGCCGGAACGTTCCCGCCGGGGTCCGTCACGGGAGCCCCCAAGTCCAGCGCGCTGCGCGTCATCGCGGCGCTGGAGACCGCGCCCCGCGGTCCGTACTGCGGTGGCGTCGGCTGGGTCGACGCCGACCGCGGCACGGGTGCGCTCGCGGTGGGCATCCGCACCTTCTGGGTCGACCGCACCGCTTCCGGCGGCCCGCTCCTGCGCTTCGGCACGGGGGCCGGGATCACGTGGGACTCCGACCCTGAGCGCGAGTGGGCGGAGACGGAGCTGAAAGCGCGCCGGCTGCTCGGGGTGGCGTCGGCCGCGTACCGGCTGACCGGTTGATCGCGGTCGGGCATTTTCTGCTCGACCTGCCCCTTGACAGCCCCTGTGAGCCGTCAGATTGTTGTTGCTCATAGTGAACATCTATGCATTATGTGCAACTGTGCCCGGGTGGTAGCCGCTGTCCATGGGGCGCGGCGGGACCGCCGAGGCATCCCCCGCCTGCTCGGTCGCGCATCCGTCGTCCGCGACAGAGAGTCCACTGCCGTCTGCGGAAAGGACGAGCTGATGAACAAAACCCGCGAGAGGAACGGGAGCGGAAGCCATCCCGTCGAGGCGGATCTGCCAGGAAGCCCGGCGGCATCCGCCCGCCCTCGGACCGACCTGGTCGTATTCGGAGTCGCCGCGGTCCTCACCCTCGCCTTCGTCGTGTGGGGGGCCACGGCGACCGGCACGCTGGAGAGCGTGTCCGGGAAGCTGCTGGACGGGACCATCCGAAACGGCGGCCGGGCATTCGTCCTCGCCGCCTCGGGCTTCGTCGTCTTCGCCCTCTGGCTGGCCATGAGCCGTTACGGGCGGATCACCCTCGGCGAGGAGGGCGAGCAGCCCGAGTTCCGCACCGTCTCCTGGATCGCCATGATGTTCAGCGCGGGCATGGGCATCGGCCTGATGTTCTACGGCGTGAGCGAACCGCTGTCACACTTCACCACCCCGCCACCGGGCACCGACCCGGCTGATGCCAACCAGGCCATGGCGACCGCCATGGCCACCACCCTCTTCCACTGGACGCTCCACCCGTGGGCGATGTACGCGGTCGTGGGCCTGGCCATCGCCTACAGCACCTTCCGGTGCGGACGCCGACAGCTGATCAGTGCCGTGTTCACTCCGCTGATCGGCGAGAAGCGGGCGAACGGCTGGGGCGGCAGGATCATCGACATCCTCGCCATTTTCGCCACCCTCTTCGGCTCCGCGGCCTCGCTGGGGCTCGGCGCCCTGCAGATCGGCGGCGGCATCACCGGACTGGGATGGATGGGATCCGTCGGCACCGGCCTACTGGTCGCCGTGATCGCGGTGCTGACCGTGGCGTTCGTCGCCTCGGCGGTGTCCGGGATCGCCAAGGGCATCCAGTGGCTGTCCAACATCAACATGGTGCTGGCGGTGACCCTGGCGGTCTTCGTGTTCCTCGTCGGGCCGAGCATCTTCATCCTTGACCTGCTGCCCACCTCAGTCGGCGCCTTCCTCGGCGATCTGACCCAGATGGCAGGGCGTACCGAGGCCTCGAGCGGTGAGGGAGTCGCCGACTGGCTGGCCGGCTGGACGGTCTTCTACTGGGCCTGGTGGATCTCCTGGACGCCGTTCGTCGGCATGTTCATCGCGCGCATCAGCCGCGGCCGGACCATCCGGCAGTTCGTGGGCGGGGTCATCCTGGTGCCCAGCACGGTCAGTCTGCTGTGGTTCGCGATCTTCGGCGGCTCGGCGATGCACCTGCAGGACGAAGGGCGCCTCGGCGACGCCGCGACAGCCCAGGGTCAGCTCTTCGACGTGCTCCAGCAGTATCCGATCGCCACGGTGACGAGCATCGTGGTGATGATCCTCGTCGGGATCTTCTTCGTCTCCGGCGCCGACGCCGCCTCGATCGTGATGGGGACCCTCTCACAGCGCGGATCCCTGGAACCGACCCGGACCGTCGTGGTGTTCTGGGGTGTGCTGACCGGGGCGGTCGCCGCGATCATGCTGCTCATCGGCGGCGGCAGGGACGACGCGCTCACCGGACTGCAGAACCTCACCATTCTCGCGGCGGCCCCCTTCACCCTGGTGATGGTCGGCTTGTGTATCGCGCTCACCCGCGATCTGCGCCAGGACCCGCTCATCATCCGCGGGCGCAAGGGCAAGGAAGCCATCGAGACGGCCGTCATCGCCGGCCACGAGAAGTACGACGGCGACTTCGAACTCCGCATCGGTCCCTGCACGCCCGCCGATGGGGCAAAGTCCGCACAGCCCCAGCAGTCCACGCAGCCGACGCAGCCCACATCCTCCTCCGCTCACTGAGATCGGCGGACCCGCGCCCGGCGGGGTCGTGGACCGACATGTCCGGCCACGGCCCCGTCGGGCGTTCGCGCTGTTCCGCCGGGATCCTGCCCGGCTGAGGGAACTCCGTCCCCAGCTGAGGGAACCCCGTCGAGCTCCTTGACCCCCGGTCGGCACTCCACGATGCTGTGTTGCGACACATGAGATGTGTGCCGTAATGAGCAACATCTGATTCAAGTCTCGACCAGCCGAGGAGTGGCCATGACGCACCAGGTCCGTGCTGTCGTCGCGCGGGGCAAGGGCGCCCCCGTCAGCCTGGAGACGATCATCGTGCCCGACCCGGGTCCGGGTGAGGCGCTGGTGAAGATCGACGCCTGCGGGGTCTGCCACACCGATCTGCACTATCGCGAGGGCGGCATCAACGACGACTTCCCGTTCCTGCTGGGCCACGAGGCCGCGGGTGTCGTGGAGTCGGTGGGGGAGGGGGTCACCGACGTCGCCCCCGGCGACTTCGTCATCCTCAACTGGCGTGCGGTGTGCGGCCAGTGCCGGGCCTGTCTGCGCGGACGGCCGTGGTACTGCTTCAACACCCACAACGCGAAGCAGAAGATGACCCTGACCGACGGCACCGAGCTGTCGCCGGCCCTGGGCATCGGCGCGTTCGCGGAGAAGACGCTGGTCGCGGCCGGGCAGTGCACCAAGGTCGACCGGACCGCGTCGGCGGCCGCCGCCGGTCTGCTGGGGTGTGGCGTGATGGCGGGCATCGGCGCGGCCATCAACACCGGGAACGTCGGCCGGGGCGACTCGGTCGCCGTCATCGGCTGCGGCGGTGTCGGCGCCGCGGCGATCGCCGGGTCGAACCTGGCGGGCGCGGCGAAGGTCATCGCGGTGGACATCGACGACCGCAAACTGGAGACCGCCAAGAAGCTGGGCGCCACCCACACCGTCAACTCCAAGAACGCCGACGCGGTCGAGGCGATCCGCGAGCTGACCGGCGGCTTCGGCGCCGACGTCGTGATCGAGGCGGTCGGCCGCCCGGAGACGTACAAGCAGGCTTTCTACGCCCGCGACCTCGCCGGCACGGTCGTCCTGGTCGGTGTGCCGACCCCGGACATGAAGCTGGAACTGCCGCTGCTGGACGTCTTCGGCCGCGGTGGCGCGCTGAAGTCCTCCTGGTACGGCGACTGCCTGCCGAGCAGGGACTTCCCGATGCTCATCGACCTCTACCTGCAGGGCCGGCTGGACCTGGACGCCTTCGTCACGGAGACCATCGCGCTGGACGAGGTCGAGAAGGCCTTCGAGCGGATGCACCACGGCGACGTGCTGCGCTCGGTGGTGGTGCTCTGATGGCGGCCCGCATCGAACACCTCGTCACCTCGGGGACGTTCTCGCTGGACGGCGGGACCTGGGACGTCGACAACAACGTGTGGATCGTCGCTGACGACCACGAGGCGATCGTCATCGACGCCGCACATGACGCCGAGGCGATCGCCCGGGCCGTCGGCGGGCGCACCCTGCGGGCCATCGTGTGCACGCACGCCCACAACGACCACATCGACTCCGCACCCGAACTCGCGGCGCGCACGGGTGCCCCGATCCTCCTCCACCCGGACGACCTGCCGCTGTGGAAACAGACCCACCCCGACAAGGCGCCGGACGCCGAACTGACCGACGGCCAGGGCCTCACGGTGGCCGGCATCGAGCTGACCGTGCTGCACACGCCCGGCCACGCACCCGGCGCGGTCTGCCTCTATGCGCCGGCCCTGACGGCCCTCTTCAGCGGCGACACGCTGTTCGCCGGTGGGCCGGGGGCGACAGGAAGGTCGTACAGCCACTTCCCGACCATCGTCGAGTCGATCCGGGACCGGCTGCTGACGCTGCCCGGCGACACCGTCGTCCATACCGGACACGGGGACACGACCACCATCGCCGCCGAGGCCCCGCACCTGCAGGAGTGGATCGACCGCGGCTTCTGACGGCCACCGGCGACCCTCACACGCCCGCCCTCGGCTCGCGGTCATCGCGAGCCGATGCGGCGGGCTGCTGTTGTTCTATGTGAGCTGAGTTTTGAAATACGCAGCTAAATGGGCGGCGCAGAGGGCCCTTTGAACGCCTTGACAAGGGTTCTGGGCGACCCCAGACTGATGTTGCGCTTACCGCAATCCGTTTCGTTATACGCACCGAGGTGTCATGATGATTCCCGCGTGCCGTCTCGAGGATCTCCCGCGAGGCGAGGCCCACCGGCTCGACATCGATCCGCCGGTCTCGGTGTTCCACACCGACGACGGCGAGCTCTTCGCCATCGACGACACCTGCACCCACCAGGACGCGTCGCTCGCCGACGGCTGGCTGGAGGGCTGCGAGGTGGAATGCCCGCTGCATGCTTCGAAGTTCGACCTGAGGACCGGCGCGGTCGACGCCCCGCCGGCCAAGCTTCCGGTCCGGACGCACGAGGTCGTCGTCGAGGGCGGCGTGATCTACGTCCGCCTGTCCACGGACGCGCCCAACCTGCCGCCCTGCGTCGCAGCCCGGCTTGCCGGGGGCCCCGCGTGAGGACCGTCGCCGTGGTCGGTGCCTCACTGGCCGGCCTGTCGGCGGCACGCTCACTGCGCAAGCAGGGCTACGACGGGCGGCTGGTCGTCATCGGCGACGAGCTCCACCGCCCGTACGACAGGCCCCCGCTGTCCAAGGAGTTCCTGGCCGGCACCCTCGGCGAGACGGAACTCGCCCTGGAGACGGACGACGAGGACCTGGGGGCGCAGTGGCTGCTCGGCACCCGTGCCGTCGGACTCGACCACAGGGACCGTGCCGTCCTGCTCGCCGACGGGCGGGAGGTGCGCGCCGACGGGTTCGTCATCGCGACCGGCGCCGCAGCGCGCACCCTCCCCGGCTCCGAAGGCCTGGCCGGGGTGCACACCCTGCGCACCCTCGACGACGCCCGCGCCCTGCGGGACGAACTCGCCCGCGGCGGACGGCTGGTGGTGATCGGCGGCGGCTTCATCGGAGCCGAGGTCGCCTCCACCGCGTACGCCCTCGGGCTCGAGGTGACCGTCGTGGAGGCGGCCCCGACACCGCTCGCCGGACCGCTCGGCGAGGCCATGGGCGCCGTCGTCTCCGCCCTCCATGCGGACCACGGCGTACGGCTGTTGTGCGGCGTGGGCGTCAAAGGGCTGAGCGGGGACGAGCGAAGCGGGACGGGGGTCCCCCCGGACGGAGTCTGGGGGCGTGTCGATGCCGTCCTGCTCGAGGACGGCCGCAGCATCCCCGCTGACATCGTCGTGGTGGGCGTGGGCGCACGCCCGTGCGTCGAGTGGCTGGAAGGTTCCGGCATCGCACTCGGCGACGGCGTCAAGTGCGGCGCGGACGGCCGCACCAGCCTGGCAGGCGTGGTCGCGGTCGGCGACTGCGCCAACTGGTACGACCCACGCGCGGGATTCCATCGCCGCGTCGAGCACTGGACCGGTGCGCGCGAGCGTCCCGACGCCGCGGTCGCCACGCTGCTGGCGGGCGGTGCGGTGGAACCGGGTGTGCCCCGGCCGCCGTACTTCTGGTCGGATCAGTACGGCGTGAAGATCCAGTTCGCCGGTCACGCGGCCGGCGCGGACTCTGTGTCCATCGAGGCGGGCGCCGCGGACGACCGCGACGTCCTGGCCGTCTACCGGCGTGCCGGGAACCCGGTCGCCGTACTCGGGATGAACCAGCCGCGGCTGTTCACGCGCTGGCGCAAGCAGCTCGCCGCCACCGCGTCTTGACACCGCCCCAGCGGCACCCCATGCTGCGGTTGCACATAGCACGCAGCGTTGCTCCATGCACAACGCCGTCCGGAGTCGCTCTTCCCGGCGCGTGAATGACCCCTCCACGACGTTTCCCGAGGAGTGCACCGTGACCTCGACCAGCCTGCCGGACAGCCTGATCGCCACCCTCCCCGGCTCGTCCTACACGGACCCGGCGATCTTCGCCCAGGAGCAGGAGCGCATATTCGAGACCATGTGGTTCTGCGTCGCGCGCGCCTCCGAGCTGGCGAAGCCCGGCGCCTTCCGCACCGTCGACGTGGGCCGCGAGAGCATCCTCGTCACCCGGGCGCGTGACAACTCCATCCGTGCGTACTTCAACGTGTGCCGGCACCGCGGAGCCAAGCTCTGCACCGAGGAGACCGGCGAGGTCAAGCGGGCCTTCCAGTGCCCGTACCACGCCTGGACGTACGACCTGAACGGCAAGCTCGTCGCGGCGCCCAACCTCACCAAGATGCCCGACGTCGGCCGCACCGAGTACGGCCTGGTGAGCGTGGCAGTGCGTGAATGGCTCGGTTATGTCTGGGTGTGCCTCGCGGAGAACCCGCCTTCCTTCGAGGAGGAGGTCATCGGTGAGGTCGTCGCCCGCCTCGGCGACGTCGAGTCGATCGAGCGCTACGACATCGAGAACCTCTCCGTCGGCAAGCGGATCGTCTACGACGTGAAGGCGAACTGGAAGCTCATCATCGAGAACTTCATGGAGTGCTACCACTGCGCCACCATCCACCCGGAACTCACCGAAGTCCTCCCGGAGTTCGCGGATGGTTACGCGGCCCAGTACTACGTGGGCCACGGCGCCGAGTTCGGCGAGGACGTCCAGGGCTTCACCGTCGACGGCTCGGAGGGGCTGGACCGCATCCCGGGCGTCGCCGAGGACCAGGACCGCCGCTACTACGCGATCACCGTCAAGCCGCAGGTGTTCATCAACCTCGTCCCCGACCATGTGATCTTCCACCGGATGTATCCGGTGTCCGTGGACCGCACGGTCGTCGAGTGCGACTGGCTCTACCTGCCGCACGTCGTCGAGAGCGGCAAGGACGTCAGCCGGTCCGTGGAACTCTTCGACCGGGTCAACCGTCAGGACTTCGAGGCGTGCGAGCGCACGCAGCCCGGAATGAGCTCCCGGATGTATGCCAAGGGTGGCGTGCTGGTGCCCAGCGAGCACCACATCGGCGCCTTCCACGACTGGGTGAACGAGCGCCTGGGCACCTCTCAGGGGTGACTCAGCCCAGGTAGCCCATCCGGTGGCTGATCTCCTCGGCACCCTTGAGCAGTACCGGGGCGAGCTCGTGCAGGCGCTCCTCGGTGAACCGGTAGGCGGGGCCGGAGGCGCTGAGTGCCGCGATGACCTCGCCGTCCCGGTTGCGGACCGGCGCGGCCATGGCGTGCAGACCGATCTCCAGCTCCTCCAGGGTGAAGGCGTAGCCCCGCTCCCGCGCCTCGGCGAGGTTCTTCTCGAGCTTCGTCTTGGCGGTGATGGTGTGCGGGGTGACCTTCTTCAGGCCGGCGGCGGACAGCAGCGCGGCGCGCTCCTTCGCGGGCAGGTGGGCCAGCAGGATCTTGCCGCTCGACGTGGCGTGCAGCGGAGTCAGCTGGCCGACCCAGTTGTGCGCGGTGACCGCGCCCGGTCCGCGCACCTGGTACAGGTTGATCGCATACTGCTCCTGCATGACGGCGATGTTGACGGTCTCGCCGATCTCCTCGGCGAGGCGTTCGCAGACCGGGCGGCCCTGCTGGGTGATGTCGATACGCCCGGTGACCGCGCCGGCCAGGCGAACGATGCCGAAGCCGAGCCGGTACTTGCCGCGCTCGCCGGCCTGCTCCACCAGACCGCGCGCCTCCAGGGCGCCGAGCAGGCGGAAAGCGGTGGACTTGTGGACGTCGATCTCGCCCGCCACCTCGCTGACGCCCGCTTCGCCACGCTGGGCGAGGATCTCCAGGACGCTGATGGCGCGGTCCACCGACTGCACGCCGCCGGCTTGCGCATTCGACGTTTCTGTGTCAGGGCTGTAGTTGCTCACAGTGAAACTATACGCGCAGTAAACAACACCCTTGCAAGTAACCGGACTGAAATGAAGACCGTGCAGGTTGCGTCGTTCGCAACCTGGTGCGTATGACGCGACTGGGTCTAGCATCCCTCGCATATCTACGGCGCGAGCGAGACGAGGCACCATGGCTCCTGTGCAGTACGACTTCGTCATCGTCGGTGGCGGTTCGGCCGGCAGTGCACTGGCGAACAGACTCTCCGCGGACCCGGCCAACCGGGTGCTGGTCCTGGAGGCAGGCCGGTCGGACTACCCGTGGGATGTCTTCATCCACATGCCCGCGGCGCTGACCTATCCGATCGGCAGCCGGTTCTACGACTGGAAGTACGAGTCCGAGCCCGAGCCCCACATGGGCGGCAGGCGCATCTACCACGCCCGCGGCAAGGTGCTGGGCGGCTCCAGCAGCATCAACGGCATGATCTTCCAGCGCGGCAACCCCATGGACTACGAGCGCTGGGCGGCCGACCCGGGCATGGAGACCTGGGACTACGCACACTGTCTGCCGTACTTCCGGCGCATGGAGAACTGCCTCGCGGCCGACCCCGACGACGAGTTCCGCGGCCACGACGGCCCTCTCGTCCTGGAGCGCGGCCCGGCGACCAACCCGCTCTTCGAAGCCTTCCTCAAAGCCACCCAGGAAGCGGGCTACGCCCCCACCGACGACGTCAACGGCTACCGGCAGGAGGGCTTCGCCAAGTTCGACCGCAACGTCCACCGTGGACGCCGCCTGTCGGCCTCGAAGGCGTACCTCAAGCCCGCGATGAAGCGGCCGAACCTCACCGTCAGGACGCGCGCCCTCGTCACCCGCGTCCTCTTCGAGGGCAAGCGCGCCGTCGGTGTCGAGTTCCAGCGCGGCCGGGGAGCTCTCCAGAAGGTCCGCGCAAGGGAAGTCATCCTCTGTGGCGGCGCCATCAACTCCCCGCAGCTGCTCCAGCTCTCCGGCGTCGGCAACGCCGACGAGCTGCGCGCCCTCGGCATCGACGTCGTCCACGACCTCCCGGGTGTCGGCGAGAACATGCAGGACCACCTGGAGGTCTACGTCCAGTACGCCTGCAAGCAGCCGGTCTCCATGCAGCCGTACATGGCGAAGTGGCGGGCCCCTTTCATCGGCCTGCAGTGGCTGTTCGGGAAGGGACCGGCGGCGACCAACCACTTCGAGGCCGGCGGCTTCGCCCGCAGCAACGAGGACGTGGACTATCCCAACCTGATGTTCCACTTCCTGCCGGTCGCGGTCCGCTACGACGGCTCCTCGCCCGCCGGTGGCCACGGCTACCAGGTGCACGTCGGGCCCATGTACTCGGACGCCATCGGCTCGGTGAAGATCAAGAGCAAGGACCCCCGCGAACACCCGGCGCTGCGCTTCAACTACCTCTCCACCGAGCAGGATCGCCGCGAATGGGTCGAGGCCATCCGCGTGGCCCGCAAGCTCCTCAACCAGCCCGCGCTCGCTCCCTACAACGGTGGGGAGGTCTCGCCCGGACCCGAGGTGGAGACGGACGAGGAGATCCTCGCGTGGGTCGCGAAGGAGGGCGAGACCGCCCTGCACCCGTCCTGCACCTGCAAGATGGGCACCGACGAGATGTCCGTCGTCGACCCGACCAGCATGCGGGTGCACGGCGTGGAGGGCCTGCGCGTGGTGGACGCGTCGGTGATGCCCTACGTCACCAACGGCAACATCTACGCTCCCGTGATGATGATCGCCGAGAAGGCGGCCGACCTGATCCTTGGCAAGGAGCCGCTGGCGCCGTCGAAGGCCGCGTACTACCGCCACCGTGATGCCCAGAAGCAGGCGGGGTAGACGTTGGGTGCCGCAGGGCTCCGGGCGCTGCTCGAAGACGCGAGCGTCCGCTACGAGGTGCTGCCCGCCAAGGCGACCGAGGACAAGGTCCTCGCCCATGTCCCGCGCGACGTCGTCGTCACCGTGACGGCGTCGCCGGTCAAGGGCCTGGAACCGACGCTCGACCTCGCCGGCCGGCTCGCGGCGCACGGCTACCGCGTCGTTCCGCACGTTCCGGCGCGGCTCCTACGGGACGACCTGCACCTGAAGGAGGTCACGGGACGGCTCCGCGAGGCCGGGGTGGACGACGTCTTCGTCCCGGCCGGCGACGCCGACCCGCCTGCCGGGGTCTACGACGGGGCACTGCCGGTACTGCGCAGACTGAGCGAGCTGGGCAGGCCCTTCGCCCGCGTCGGCGTCACCGGCTACCCCGAGAGCCATCCGCTCATCCACGACGACGTCACCATCCAGGCGATGTGGGACAAGCGCGAGCACGCCACGTACATCGTGAGCAACCTCTGCTTCGACCCACGGGTGCTGGGGGAGTGGATCGCTCGTATACGGCGCCGGGACGTCACCCTGCCGGTGCATGTGGGCGTCGCGGGCCCCGTCCAGCGGGCGAAGCTGCTGGCGATGGCCACGAAGATCGGGGTGGGGGAGTCGACGCGCTTCCTGACGAAGCACGCCTCGTGGTTCGTGCGTTTCGCGGCCCCCGGAGGGTATGCACCCGAACGGCTGCTGTCCCGCGTGGAGGAGGCGCTCACCGCTCCCTCGGCGGGCGTGGCCGGTCTGCACCTGTTCACGTTCAACCAGATCGCCGAGACGGAGCGGTGGCGCCGCGCTGTGCTGGACCGGCTGGGCGGCTGAACCCGGGAGAGGGCTGGCACTCGACACCGATGGGAAGCCGACCCGAACCTTCACCAGCACCTCAGGTGACGTCCGCTGGGAGCGGCCGGGGCAGTCCGGCAGCCCGCCGGCGACGTCTTCGAACAGTTGCCGTCGGCGCGGGCCACCTCGTCCAGGAGGACGCCCCCGCGGAACTGACGGCCGCACGCATCGCCTCCCTCCAGCAGCCGCTGTGACCGAGGGGCGGGCCGCCAGGGCCGTATACGAACGGGGGCGGGACCGGATTCCGGTCCCGCCCCCGGTGAGTGCGGCTCAGCGGAAGACCACCGTACGGTTGCCGTCGATCATCACGCGGCTCTCGCTGTGCCACTTCACCGCGTGCGCGAGCACCTGTGCCTCCACGTCCCGCCCGACCGTGACCAGGTCGCCGGGGTCGAGCGAGTGGTCCACCCTGATCACGTCCTGCTCGATGATCTGGCCCTCGTCCAGGTCCGGCGTCACATAGTGCGCCGTCGCGCCGACGAGCTTCACTCCGCGCCGGTAGGCCTGCTCGTAGGGGCGGGCGCCCTTGAAACTGGGGAGGAAGGAGTGGTGGATGTTGATGGCGCGGCCCTCCAGCTCCTTGCACAGGTCGTCGGAGAGGACCTGCATGTAGCGGGCCAGCACCACCAGGTCGATGTCCAGCTCACGCACGAGCTCCAGCAGCCGCGCCTCGGCTTCGGGCTTGGTCTCCTTGGTCACCGGGATGTGGTGGAAGGGGATGCCGTACGTCGCCGCGAGCCCCTCGAAGTCCCGGTGGTTGGAGACGATCGCGGGAATCTCGATGTTGAGGGCGCCGGTGCGTCGGCGGAAGAGCAGGTCGTTCAGGCAGTGGCCGAACCTGGACACCATGATCAGCGTCCGGGTCGGCGTGGCCGCCTCGCTCAGGGCCCAGGAGATGCCGTAGGCCTGGGCCACGGGACCGAACCGGTAACGCAGTTTTTCCAGATCGGCGTTCGGATCGGAAACGTCGAAGTGGACCCTCATGAAGAAACGGCCCTGAAGTCGATCATCGAACTGCTGGCTTTCCAGGATGTTGCCGGAGTTCCTGACGAGAAAGCCGCTCACGGCGTGAACCAGTCCGGCGCTGTCCGGACAGGACAGGGTGAGGACGTACTCACGGCCAGGTTGCGGTCGAGGGGACATAAGCGGCCTCCGTTGGTGCGCAATGCACAACATGGTGAGCGATACGCAACATGGTCGGGTCGGTGCCGCTTGCGGTCAAGGGTGGCCGGGTAAGGGATCGCCTGGCTAAATCGTCATCGGCCAACCTCTTGACGTCTGTCTGGACATTCGCCAGGGTTCCACCACAAGCAATCGGGTGCACGATGCGCAACGAATTTCGGTTGAGAGGCTCGGCGCGTGGCAGACCTGTACGTGGATGGCGAATGGCGGAACCCGGTGGCCGGAGGTCGCCGGGAGATCCGGTGTCCCGCTGACGGCTCGCTCACCGCGACCGTCTCGGAAGGGACACGCCCCGACACCGAGGCGGCGATCGCCGCCGCCCGCCGTGCCTTCGACGAAGGGCACTGGCCGAGCACTCCCGAGCGGGAGCGCGGCGCGCTGCTGCTGCGCACCGCCGACCTCATCGAGCGTGATGCCAAGGAGTTCGCTCGCGCCGAGTCGCTGGACACCGGCAAGCGGCTGGTGGAGAGCGAGTACGACATCGCCGACGTCGTCGCCTGCTTCCGCCACTACGGCGGGCTCGGCGGCACCGACGCCGGACGTGTGATCGACACCGGCCGGGGCGACGCCGTAAGTCGCGTCGTGTACGAGCCGATAGGCGTGTGCGGACTGATCACTCCCTGGAACTACCCGCTGCTGCAGGCCAGTTGGAAGGTCGCCCCGGCCCTGCTCGCCGGCAACACGATCGTCCTCAAGCCCAGCGAGCTCACCCCCTCCACCTCGATCCTGCTGATGAAGGCACTTCAGGAGGCCGGACTCCCGGCCGGCGCCGCGAACCTCGTCCTGGGCACCGGGCCCGAGGTGGGCGCACCCCTCTCCGAAGACCCGGCCGTGGACATGGTCTCCTTCACCGGAGGTCTGGAGACCGGCAAGCGCATCATGGCCACCGCCGCCGCGACGGTGAAGAAGGTCGCGCTGGAACTCGGCGGCAAGAACCCCAACGTCGTCTTCGCCGACGCCGACTTCGCCACGGCCGTGGACTTCGCCCTCACGGCCGTCTTCCTGCACTCGGGGCAGGTCTGCTCGGCCGGCGCCCGGCTGATCGTCGAGGACTCCCTGCACGACCGCTTCGTCGACGAGGTCGTCCGCCGAGCCCGGCAGATCCGTCTCGGCGGCCCCTTCGACCCCGAGGCCGAGACCGGAGCGCTGATCTCCGCACAGCATGTGGAGAAGGTCGAGGCATACGTCGCTGCCGGTCTCGCCGAAGGCGCCGTACTACGCTGCGGCGGCGCACGCCCCGACGACCCCGAGCTGGCGAACGGCCACTTCTACCTGCCCACCGTGCTCGACGAGTGCCGGCAGGACATGCGCGTGGTGCACGAGGAGTCCTTCGGGCCCGTGCTCACCGTGGAGCGCTTCACCGACGAGGACGACGCCGTACGCATCGCCAACGACACCGAGTACGGACTCGCCGGAGCCGTGTGGACGCAGGACGCCGGCAAGGCCCAGCGGGTCGCCCGGCGGCTGCGCCACGGCACGGTGTGGATCAACGACTACCACCCCTATGTGCCGCAAGCGGAATGGGGTGGCTTCGGGCATTCGGGCGTGGGCCGGGAGCTGGGACCGACCGGCCTGAACGAGTACCGAGAGCCCAAACACATCTGGCAGAACATCCGACCCCGGCCGCAGCACTGGTTCCGCGGCTGAACGCCGAAAGAAGGTCGAACGTGACCACACAGACCGAGGTGCCGCAGCGGCGCGGCACGCCCCAGGACTCGGGTCCCACCCCGGTCATATCCGTGCGCAGGCTGTGGAAGGTGTTCGGGCCGAAGGCCGGCCAGGTGCCGGATTCCGGGGAGCTGCGCGGGCTCACCCGCCGCGAGCTCATGGACCGCACCGGATGCACGGCTGCCGTACGAGACGTCCACTTCGACGTCTCGCCCGGCGAGGTCTTCGTCGTCATGGGCCTGTCCGGTTCGGGCAAGTCCACGCTGGTGCGATGTCTGACCCGGCTGATCGAACCCACCGCCGGTGAGATCGTCTTCGAGGGCGAGGACATCCGCGAGGCGGACGCCAAGCGCCTGCGCGATCTGCGGCGGCGGAAGTTCTCCATGGTCTTCCAGCACTTCGGTCTGCTGCCCCACCGCCGCGTCGTCGACAATGTGGCGTTCGGTCTGGAGATCCGGGGCATGGGCAGGACGGAGCGCACCCGGCGGGCGCAAGAGATCATCGAGCTGGTGGGCCTCGCGGGCTACGAGAACTCCTACCCCGACCAGCTGTCCGGCGGTATGCAGCAGCGCGTCGGCCTGGCCCGTGCGCTGGCCGGTGATCCGGACGTGCTCTTCTTCGACGAGCCGTTCTCGGCGCTCGACCCGCTGATCCGGCGCGACATGCAGAACGAGGTCATCCGCCTGCACCACGAGGTCGGCAAGACGATGGTGTTCATCACCCACGACCTCTCCGAGGCGCTCAAGCTGGGCGACCGCATCCTGATCATGCGCGACGGCAAGATGGTCCAGTGCGGCACCGGCGACGAGCTGGTGGGCGCCCCGGCGGACGACTACGTGCGCGAGTTCGTGAAGGATGTGCCGCGCGGCGACGTGCTCACCCTGCGGTGGATCATGCGCCCACTGGAGGACGGCGACGCCCTGGACGGTCCCGAGCTGGGCCCGGACGTCGTGGTGAAGGAGGCCACCCGGGCGGTACTGGCGGCGGACAAGCCGGTCAAGGTCGTCGAGAACGGCGAGCTGCTCGGCATCGTCGGCGACGAGGAGATCCTCGCGGTGGTCGCCGGGCGGGAAGGCGGCGCGTGATGACCGTCGCCGTGGAGAAGACAGAGAAACCGGAGAAGACCCAGGCCGTGGAGCCGGCCGCTCCCGTCAAGAGCGAGCGCAGGGTCAACCGGTCCATGGTGGTGGCCGCGATCCTTCTCGTCTGGCTGGTGCTCTTCGCCCTGCTGCGCGGGAAGCAGACCCTCGCCCTGGCGGCGGCGGACCTGACCGATCTGCACCGGTGGTTCAACGACGTCAACGACTCGATCGGCGCGAACCGCAACTCCAACCCGCTGTTCCTGTACTTCTTCAACGAGATCCGCCTGGTCATCGACACCCTGGTGACCTTCGTTCAGGAGCTGATCTCGCAGCCCTCCGCCGACCGGCCCGTCCCGCAGATCGGGTGGCTCGGTGTCGTCGGCATCGCGGGCTATGTCTCCTGGGCCGTGGGCAACTGGAGGGTCGCGCTGCTGGCGGTGGCCGGCTTCACCTTCCTGGGGCTGCAGGGTCTGTGGCAGGAGAGCATGGACACTCTGGCCCTCACCCTCTCCGCGGTGTTCGTGGCGCTGCTGTTCGCGATTCCGCTGGGTGTGTGGGCGGGGCTGTCCGACCGGTTCAACCGGGTCGTGACACCCTTCCTGGACTTCATGCAGACGATGCCGACCTTCGTCTATCTGGCCCCGCTGACCCTGTTCTTCCTCATCGGCCCGGCCTCCGCCACCATCGCCACCCTGATCTACGCGGCGCCGCCCGCGATCCGCATCACAGCGCACGCCATCCGTTCCGTCCCCAAGACCACGGTCGAGGCGGCCGACTCGCTGGGTGCCACCCGACGGCAGGCCCTGACGAAGGTGCTGCTGCCGATGTCCAAGCGGACCGTGGTCATGGGCGTGAACCAGACCATCATGGCCGCCCTGGCCATGGTGACCATCGCCGCCCTGATCGACGCGCCCGGCCTCGGCAAGACCGTCATCCAGGCACTCCAGACGCTCGACGTCGGCACGGCCTTCAACGCGGGTCTGGCCATCGTGGTCATGGCCATCGTGCTGGACCGGGTCACCACCGCGGCGAGCGCACGCGAGGAGGCGGCCCGGCGTTCGAAGAACCGCTTCCTGGCATGGCGACGCCCGCTGCTGGGGGTGGGCGCGGCGGTCACGGCTGTCCTGGTCTACCTGTCCCACACCTACGTGTGGGGGGCGGAGTTCCCCGGCGAGGGGGGCACCGGCAGCACCATCTCGAGCACGGCGGACAGCGTGACCACCTGGGTGCAGGACAACCTGTCGGGCATCACCAACGCCTTCCGTGACGCCATCACCAACGGCCTGCTCAACCCGTTCCAGGCACTGCTCACGGACTCCCCCTGGTGGCTCGTCGGCGCGGCGCTGATCGCGCTCGCCGTGGTGCTCGGCGGCTGGCGCGCCGGCCTCACCACGGCCGTGTGCGTGGGCCTGCTGGTCGGCACCGGCGTGTGGTCGGACAGCATGACGACGCTGGCGTCGACCCTCGTCGCCACGGTGCTCGTGATGCTGCTCGGCATCGTCTTCGGCGTGTGGATGGGGCGCAGCGCGCTCGTGGACCGGCTGCTCAGGCCCAGCCTGGACGCCGCACAGGTCATGCCGCCGTTCGTGTATCTCGTGCCGTTCCTCGCGCTGTTCGGCGCGACCCGCTTCACGGCGATCGTCGCCGCCGTCGTCTACGCGGCTCCCGTCGCCATGAAGATCATCGCGGACGGCGTACGGAATGTGCCCGCCACCACGGTGGAGGCGGCCACCTCTGCCGGGTGCAACACCTGGCAGATCATCACCAAGGTCCAACTGCCGATGGCACGCGGCGCCCTGACTCTCGCGACCAACCAGGGCCTGATCTACGTGCTGTCGATGGTTGTGGTGGGCGGCCTGGTAGGCGCGGGCGCCCTCGGTTACGACGTCGTGGCCGGCTTCTCGCAGGGACAGCTGTACGGGAAGGGGCTCGCCGCGGGGCTGGCCATCGTCCTTCTCGGAGTCATGTTCGACCGGATCACTCAGGCAGCGGCGCGGCGTACCAGCGCGTAAGGAGCAACTGACCATGGCAAGGCAAGCAAGACAACGGAGAGTCGGCGCGGCCGGCATAGCGGGCGTGGCTGTCCTCGGGATCACCCTCACCGCCTGCGGCGGCGCGAAGGTCGGTGACAGCTCCTCGGAGGCCGGCGGCTCGGGCAGCTCCGGCAAGTGCGGCACCTTCAACCTCGCGGTCAACCCCTGGGTGGGCTACGAGGCCAACGCGGCGGTCATCGCCTACGTCGCGGAGCACGACCTCGGCTGCAAGGTGACCAAGAAGGACCTGAAGGAAGAGATCGCCTGGCAGGGCTTCGGGACGGGCGAGGTCGACGCCGTCGTCGAGAACTGGGGTCACGACGACCTGAAGAAGAAGTACATCACAGGCCAGAAGACCGCCGTCGACGCCGGCCCGACCGGCAACGAAGGCCTCATCGGCTGGTACGTGCCGCCGTGGCTGGCCAAGGAGCACCCGGACATCCTCGACTGGAAGAACCTCAACAAGTACGCGGCCCAGTTCAAGACCTCCGAGTCCGGCGGCAAGGGCCAACTCCTCGACGGTGACCCGTCGTTCGTCACCAACGACGAGGCCCTGGTGAAGAACCTGAAGCTCAACTACAAGGTGGTGTACGCGGGCAGCGAGACCGCCCTCATCCAGGCCTTCCGCAAGGCGGAGAAGGACAAGGAATGGGTGATCGGCTACTTCTACGAGCCGCAGTGGTTCATGTCCGAGGTGCCGCTCAAGAAGGTCAAGCTGCCCGAGTACAAGGCGGGCTGCGACGCCGACGCGGAGAAGGTCGACTGCGACTACCCCGTGTACAAGCTGGACAAGATCGTCAGTGCGAAGTTCGCCAAGTCGGGCAGCCCGGCCTATGACCTGGTGAAGAACTTCAGCTGGACGAACGACGACCAGAACGTCGTGGCGAAGTACATCGCGGTGGACAAGATGACCCCCGAGGCGGCGGCGAAGAAGTGGGTCGAGGCCAACCGCGACAAGGTGGACGCCTGGCTCAAGTAGCGCCGGAAGCCGGGAGCAGGAAGCCGGTCGGAACATGCCCGGTGGGCGGTGCGCACCCCGCGCGCTCCGCCCACCGGGCATTGCCGTGTTCCGGCCCGTTTTCCGAGGTCTCAGGACCCTTGACACCCACCTGTGCGACAGGCACATTGAGTTGCGCAACCTGAATCAAGTTGCGCACACGGCAACTGGATCGGCTCGACTGGTTATCAAACCGGAGGTGCGGCGATGGCGGGACCCCGAGTGGTCATCATCGGAGCGGGAGTCGTTGGCGCGGCACTCGCGGACGAGATCTCCGCGCGAGGCTGGACCGAGGTGACCGTGGTCGACCAGGGCCCGCTCCCCGCCACCGGAGGCTCGACCTCGCACGCCCCGGGCCTGGTCTTCCAGACGAACTCCTCCAAGACCATGACCGAGCTGGCCCGCTACACCGTCGAGAAGTTCTGCTCCCTCGACGTCGACGGCAAGCCCTGCTTCCTGCAGGTCGGCGGGCTGGAAGTGGCGACCACCCCGGAGCGCCTCGCGGAACTGCACCGCCGCCACGGCTGGATCACGGCCTGGGGCATCGAGTCCCGCATCCTGACCTCCGACGAGTGCGTCGAGCAGCACCCGCTGGTCAACCGCGACAAGGTCCTCGGCGGCCTCCTCATCCCGACCGACGGCCTCGCCAAGGCCGTCCTCGCCGTCGAGGCGCAGATCCGCCGGGCCACCGAGCGCGGCGTCCGATTCCTCCCCCGCCACGAGGTCCTCGACGTAATCCAGGCAGATGGCGAAGTGACCGGTGTCCTGACCGACCAGGGCGAGATCCCCGCCGACATCGTCGTGTGCTGCGCCGGCATCTGGGGCCCGAAGATCGCCCGCATGGTCGGCATGAACCTCCCGCTCACCCCGCTCGCCCACCAGTTGGCCTGGACCGGCCCTGTCCCGGCCCTGGCCGGCCAGACCGAGGAGGCGGTCCGCCCGATCCTGCGCCACCAGGACGCCGACCTCTACTACCGCGACCGCTTCGACGGCCTGGGCATCGGCTACTACGGCCACCGCCCGATGCCCATCTCCGCCGACGACATCCTCTCCGTGGACGAGGCCGACCAGATGCCGTCGGTCCTGAAGTTCACCGAGGAGGACTTCGCCGACGCCTGGACCGAGACCCAGTCGCTGCTCCCCGCGACCAAGGAGGCGAAGGTCGAGGAGGGCATCAACGGCCTGTTCTCCTTCACCACCGACAACTTCCCGCTCCTCGGCGAGTCCCCGGACGTCAAGGGATTCTGGGTCGCCGAGGCCGTGTGGGTCACCCACTCCGCGGGCGTGGGCCGGGCGATGGCCGAATGGCTGGTCGACGGCCACTGCACGTCCTTCGACCTGCACGAGTGCGACGTCAACCGCTTCGAGCCGCACCAGCTGTCCCCGGAGTACGTCCTGGCCCGCGACTGCCAGAACTTCGTCGAGGTCTACGACATCCTCCACCCCCTCCAGCCCTCGGGCGACCCGCGCCCGATCCGCACCAGCCCCTTCCACACCCGCCAGCAGGAGCTGGGCGCCTTCTTCCTGGAGGCGAACGGCTGGGAGCGCCCGCAGTGGTACGAGGCCAACGCGCGCCTCGTCGAAGGCCGCAGCATCCCCATGCCCAACGACTGGGCGGCCCAGTTCTGGTCGCCCGTCGTCGGCGCCGAGGCCCAGGTCACCCGCGAGACCGTCGCGATGTACGACATGACGGCCCTCAAGCGCCTGGAGGTGACCGGTCCCGGTGCCGCCGCCTTCCTGGAGCGCCTGTGCACCGGCAAGGTCGCCAAGTCCGTCGGCTCGGTCACGTACACCCTGCTCCTCGACCACGACGGCGGCATCCGCAGCGACATCACCGTCGCCCGCCTCGCCCGCGACCTCTTCCAGGTCGGCGCCAACGGCAACCTGGACCTCGACTGGTTCAGCCGCCACCTCCCCGCCGACGGCACGGTCCAGGTCCGCGACATCACCCCCGGCACCTGCTGCATCGGCCTGTGGGGCCCGCTCGCCCGCAAGGTCCTGCAACCCCTGACGGACGAGGACTTCTCGAACGACGGCCTGAAGTACTTCCGCGCCAAGCGCGCCTACATCGGCAGCGTCCCGGTCACCGCGATGAGGCTGTCGTACGTCGGCGAGCTCGGCTGGGAGCTCTACACCACCGCCGACCAGGGCCTGAAGCTGTGGGACACCCTGTGGCAGGCGGCGGGGCCCCTCGGCGGCGTCATCGCGGGCCGCGGCGCCTTCAACAGCCTCCGGCTGGAGAAGGGCTACCGCTCCTTCGGCACCGACATGACCTACGAGCACGACCCCTACGAGGCCGGCGTCGGCTTCGCCGTCAAGCTCGACAAGGACGACTTCATCGGCAAGGCCGCGCTGGAGCGCCGTAAGGAAAACGTGCGGCGCAGGCTGACCTGCCTCACCATCGACGACCCGCGGTCGGTCGTCATGGGCAAGGAGCCGGTGTACGACGGCGACCGCGCCGTCGGCTACGTCACCAGCGCCGCCTACGGCTACACGATCGGCAAGGGCATCGCCTACGCGTGGCTCCCGGCGGAGCTGGCCACGCCCGGTACGCCCGTGCGTATCGGCTACTTCGACCAGCGCATCGAGGCGGTCGTCGCCGAGGAGCCCCTGTTCGACCCCACCATGTCCCGCCTCCGTGGCTGACACCCAGCGTCGACTCCGAGGGAAGGAACACCGCCGGTGAACGCACAGCTGCTCGACGGCAAGGCGACCGCCGCCGACATTCGCCGCGAACTCGCCGAGCGCGTGGCCAAGTTGACCGCGAATGGTGGTCGGCCGCCCGGTCTCGGTACGGTCCTGGTCGGTGACGACCCCGGCAGCCGTGCCTATGTGGGCGGCAAGCACAGGGACTGCGCGCAGGTGGGCATCGCCTCGATCCGTCGGGAGCTGCCCTCCGACGCGAGCCAGCGGCAGGTCGAGGACGTCATCGACGAGCTCAACGCCGATCCGGCCTGTACCGGCTACATCGTTCAGCTCCCGCTCCCGCGCCATCTGGACGCGAACGCCGTGCTGGAGCGCATGGACCCGGCCAAGGACGCCGACGGCCTGCACCCCGTCAACCTCGGCCGGCTCGTCCTGGGCGTCGAGGCCCCGCTGCCGTGCACCCCGCGCGGCATCGTCGAACTGCTCCGCCGCCACGACGTGCCGATCGCCGGGGCGCGGGTGTGCGTGATCGGCCGGGGCATCACGGTCGGACGCCCCATCGGCCTCCTCCTCACCCGCCGCTCCGAGAACGCCACCGTGACCCTCTGCCACACCGGCACCAAGGGCCTGGCCTGGCACGTACGCGAGGCGGACATCGTCGTCGCGGCCGCCGGCTCGCCCGGGCTGGTCACGAAGGACATGCTGCGCCCCGGTGCGGCGGTCCTGGACGTCGGTATCACCCGCTCCGACCACGGGCTGGTCGGCGATGTGCACCCGGACGCCGCCCAGGTCGCCGGATGGCTCGCCCCCATGCCCGGGGGCGTGGGCCCCATGACCCGGGCGATGTTGCTCGCCAACGTCGTCGAGGCCGCCGAGAGGAACGCCACCGCCGCATGAACGCCGCAATCCCCAAGTACCCGCGGTATCCGCACCGTTCAGAAGACCTGTCAGAAGACGGAGACGTCCGATGAGCCCCCGCACCCCCGGCGCCGACCTCCCCGACCACCCCGACTGGCTGTGGCGTACGCCGGAGCCGAAGCGGTCGTACGACGTAGTGATCGTCGGCGGCGGCGGACACGGCCTGGCGACCGCCCACTACCTGGCGAAGAACCACGGCATCACCAATGTCGCCGTGCTGGAGAAGGGCTGGCTCGCGGGCGGCAACATGGCCCGCAACACCACGATCATCCGCTCCAACTACCTGTGGGACGAGAGCGCCGGCATCTACGAGCACGCGCTCAAGCTGTGGGAGGGGCTGGCCGAGGAACTCGACTACCCGATCCTCTTCTCGCAGCGCGGCGTGCTCAACCTCGCGCACAGCCTGCAGGACGTCCGCGACAGTGTGCGTCGCGTGGAGGCGAACCGTCTCAACGGCGTGGACGCGGAGTGGCTCGACGCGGACGGCGTCAAGGACGTCTGCCCGATCGTCAACATCTCACCGGACGTGCGCTACCCGGTCCTGGGCGCCACCTACCAGCCGCGCGCCGGCATCGCCAAGCACGACCACGTCGCCTGGGGCCTGGCCCGGTCGGCGGACGCGGCGGGCATCGACATCATCCAGAACTGCGAGGTCACCGGCCTGGATGTGGTCGGCAACCGGGTGGTCGGCGTCCGGACGAACCTCGGCCCCATCGCGGCGGGCAAGGTGGCGCTCTGCTCGGCGGGCCACACCTCGGTCCTCGCCGCCATGGCGGGCATCGAACTCCCCCTCCAGAGCCACCCCTTGCAGGCCCTGGTCTCGGAGCTCCTGGAGCCGGTGCACCCGACGGTCGTCATGTCCAACGCCGTCCACGTGTACGTCAGCCAGGCGCACAAGGGCGAGCTGGTGATGGGCGCGGGCATCGACTCGTACAACTCCTACACCCAGCGCGGCGCCTTCCACATCATCGAAGAGCAGATGTCGGCGGCCCTGGAGCTCTTCCCGGTCTTCGCCCGCGCCCACGTCCTGCGCACCTGGGGCGGCATCGTCGACGTCAGCCCCGACGCCTCGCCGATCATCGGGCTCACCCCCGTCGACAACCTCTACCTCAACTGCGGCTGGGGAACCGGCGGTTTCAAGGCCACCCCGGGCGTCGGCTGGGTCTACGCGCACACCATCGCCCACGACAGCCCTCACCCGCTCAACGCCCCCTTCTCGCTCGACCGTTTCACCACCGGCGCGCTCGTCGACGAGCACGGCGCGGCCGCGGTGGCCCACTAGGGAGCCGATCCATGCTGCTCATCCCCTGCCCGTGGTGCGGGCCCCGCGACGAGGCCGAGTTCCACTACGGCGGTCAGGCCCACGTGCCCTACCCGGAGGACCCGGCGTCCCTCAGTGACGAGGAGTGGGCCCGGTACCTGTTCTTCCGCGACAACCCGAAGGGCCCCTTCGCCGAGCGCTGGAGCCACGCGGCGGGCTGCCGCCGCTGGTTCAACGCGGTGCGGGACACGTCGACGAACGAGGTCCTGGCGGTGTACCGGGCGGGGGAGGAGCGCCCGGCGACTCTTGAGCCGAGGCCAGTGTTCTCAGCCCGTCTGGGGGTCCCCCCTCTGGGGGAGTTTGAGGACGAGGCCCTTTCGGGGCCGACGGGGGTCCAGGGGGCGGAGCCCCTTCAGGACGGGACGGGTAGGGGCGGCGGGGGCGCGGCAACCCAGCCGTTCCGCCACGCGACCCGCGGCCGAATCGACCGCGACACCCCCCTCACCTTCACCTTCGACGGCACCGAATACCAGGGCTACCGAGGCGACACCCTCGCCTCCGCCCTCCTCGCCAACGGCGTCATCCAGGCCGGCACCAGCATCAAGCTCGGCCGCCCCCGCGGCATCTTCTCCGCCGGCGTGGAGGAGCCCAACGCGGTCGTCCAGATCGAGGAGCCCTTCCCCGAGCCGATGCTGCCCGCGACGACCGTCGAGCTCTACGACGGCCTCGTGGCGACCAGCCTCCCCGGCCAGGGCCGCCTCGCCACCGACCCGGACCCCGCCCGCTACGACGCCGTACACGCCCACTGCGACCTCCTGGTCGTCGGCGCGGGCCCGGCCGGCCTCGCGGCCGCGGCGGCGGCAGCGAGAAGCGGCGCGCGCGTCATCCTCGCCGACGACCAGCCGGAACTGGGCGGCAGCCTCCTGGGCACGGCCGAACACCTCGACTGGGTACAGGAGATCACCGGGCAGCTCGACACCGCCCCGGAGGTCCGCGTCCTGCGCCGTACCACCGTCTTCGGCTACTACGACGACAACCACCTCCTCGCCGTCGAGCGCCGCACCAACCACCTCGGCGCCCAGGCCCCCGAGAACGTCTCCCGCGAACGCGTCTGGCGCATCCGCGCCCGCCGTGTCGTCCTCGCCACGGGTGCCCACGAGCGCTCGCTGGCCTTCGCGGACAACGACCGCCCCGGAGTGATGCTGGCCGCCTCGGCCCGCACGTACGTCAACCGCCACGGCGTCCTCCCGGGCCGCCACGCGGTCGTGTTCACCACCAACGACAGCGCCTACGCCGCGGCGCTGGACCTCACCGCGGCGGGCCTGGCCATCACGGCGATCGTCGACACCCGCCCCGAACCGGGGGAGTGGGCCGAGCGCGCGAGGGCGGCCGGCATCGAGGTCCTGCCCGGCCACGCCGTCACCGGCACGGAAGGCGACACGCGGCTCACCGCCGTGACCGTCGCCCCGTACGGACAGTCGGCGGGGCAGCGGGAGTTCGCCGCCGACCTGCTGCTGGTCTCCGGCGGCTGGAATCCGGTGGCGCACCTGTTCAGCCAGTCGGGCGGCAAGCTGCGCTACGACGACATGCTGGGCTCCTTCGTCCCCGACACCTGCCGCCAGGCGGTCGAGGTCGTGGGCAGTGCGAGCGGTGTCCTCGACCCGGCCACGGTCCTGGCGCAGGGCGCGGCCGCCGGTGCCCGCGCCGTCGAGGCCGAGGGTTACACGCCCGAGGCGCCCCGCCTCCCGGAGGTGGCCGCGCAGCCGCGGCAGACGCCACCGATGCACGTGTACGTCGTTCCGGGTGCCTCGGACGCCCCCCGTTTCGTCGACCTCCAACGCGACGTCACCGTCGACGACCTGACCCGTGCGACCGGCGCCGGCCTGCGCTCGGTCGAGCACACCAAGCGGTACACCACGGCCGGCACCGCCAACGACCAGGGCAAGACTTCCGGCGTCCTGGCCAGCGGCGTCGTCGCCGAACTGCTCGGCGTGGACATCTCGGCGCTCGGCCTGCCCACATTCCGGCCGCCGTACACCCCCGTCTCCTTCGCCGCCCTCGCCGGCCGCGACCGAGGCGCGCTGAGCGATCCGGTCCGCACGACCGCCCTCCACGAGTGGCATGTCGCGCACGGCGCCCTGTTCGAGAACGTCGGCCAGTGGAAGCGCCCCTGGTACTACCCGCAGGACGGCGAGGGCATGGAGGCCGCCGTGCTGCGCGAGTGCCGGGCGGCCCGCGAGAGCGTGGCCTTCATGGACGCCTCCACCCTCGGCAAGATCGATGTGCAGGGTCCGCACGCCGGCGTCTTCCTCGACCGGCTCTACACCAACATGATGAGCACCCTGAAGGTCGGCATGATCCGCTACGGCGTCATGTGCCGCCCGGACGGCATGGTCTTCGACGACGGCACGGTCATCCGCGTCGCCCAGGACCGCTTCCTGGTCACCACGACGACGGGCAACGCCGCCGCCGTACTGGACTGGATGGAGGAGTGGCTCCAGACCGAGTGGCCCGAGCTGAAGGTCCACTGCACGTCCGTGACCGAGCAGTGGGCCACGGTCGCCCTGGTCGGCCCCCGCTCCCGCGACGTCCTGGGCTCGCTCGCCCCCCGACTGGCCGTGTCCAACGACGACTTCCCGTTCATGGCCTGGCGGGAGACGACCGTCGCGGGCATCGAGGCCAGGGTGTGCCGGATCAGCTTCTCCGGCGAACTCGCCTACGAGATCAATGTCTCGCCCTGGCGGGCCCTCGCCCTCTGGGAGGCGTTGTACGAGGCCGGCGCCCCGTACGGCATCACCCCCTACGGCACCGAGACCATGCACGTCCTGCGGGCCGAGAAGGGCTACCCGATCATCGGCCAGGACACCGACGGCACGGTCACTCCCCAGGACCTCGGCATGAGCTGGGTGGTGTCGAAGAAGAAGCCGGACTTCATCGGCAAGCGGTCCTACGCCCGCGCGGACACCGCCCGCCCCGACCGCAAGCACCTGGTCGGCCTCCTCCCCGAGGACCCGGGCACCTTCCTCCCGGAGGGCACGCACCTGGTCGCCGACAGTGTGCTGCCCGCGCCGCCCGTCCCCATGCTCGGCCACGTCACCTCCAGCTATCGCAGCGCGGCCCTCGGCCGGACCTTCGCGCTCGCCCTGATCAAGGGCGGCCGGGACCGCATCGGCGAGCGGCTGTACGCCCCCGTCGGCGACCGACTGGTCCCGGTGACCGTCGCAAGCCCCGTCCTCTACGACCCCGAGGGAGCCCGCCGCGATGGCTGACACCGCCCTGACCGCCCCGCTCCGCAGCCCCCTGGCGCATGCCGCCGACCGCCTGGCCGCCGCGACACGCACGTCCGGGGGTGCGATCCGGCTGGCCGA
This sequence comes from Streptomyces deserti, assembly GCF_054782695.1. NCBI lineage: Bacteria > Bacillati > Actinomycetota > Actinomycetes > Kitasatosporales > Streptomycetaceae > Streptomyces > Streptomyces deserti. Next base: position 12,233 of record NZ_BAAGRZ010000002.1, on the reverse strand, counting down.
ACTTCCCTTCCTGGCCCAGATCAACGTCCGCCTCGACGCCAAGGGAACGGCGGCCGAAGCCGTCGGCCTCGCACTGGACCTCCCACTGCCTCTCCAGCCCAACACGGTCGTACACGCGGGCGAGTTGACCGCGCTGTGGCTCGGTCCGGACGAGTGGCTGCTGGTGGGATCGCCGGGGAGCGAGCGGGAGCTGGAGAGCCGGATCCGTAAGGCCGCGGGAGACGAGCCCGTCTCGGTCACCGACGTCTCCGCGCAGCGCACCACGCTCGTCGTCACGGGCCCCCGTGCCCGCGATCTGCTGGCCCACGGCTGCGCCCTGGACCTGCACCCGCGGGTCTTCGGCCCCGGACGATGCGCCCAGACCACCCTGGGCCGCACGCAGGTCGTCCTGGTCGCCCGGGACGAACCCAGGGCCGGATTCTGGGTCCTGGTCCGTTCGTCGTTCGCCGGCTATCTGGCGGACTGGTTGCTCGACGCGGCGACCGAGTACATCTGAGCGACCTCACCGGGGCCCGGCCCCGTCACCCCTGTGGGAGCTCCGCCGAGGGGCTCCCACAGGGCTTTGTGCAACAAGTCTCGTCATACGGCATCGAAAGCCGGACGCCAGGGCCTCCACGCGACGGCCTACGGCGCTGCAGCCGACCAAAGCGGCGCGGGGAACTGCGCGCCCGACCACCGACAACCCGCAGTCGCCGTCGAACCGAAGCCCCGAGCTCCAAGGCGAACAACCCTCGCAGCAGGGCATGCAGGCGAACGCCCTCTACGACAGCGCCGGCACAGCCGTCGTCGCGCTGAGCCCCCTGGCCGGGCCAGGGGAGGCTCAGCCCAGGTAGCCCATCCGGCGGCTGATCTCCTCCGCACCCCTGATCAGCACGGGCGCGAGCTCGTGGATGCGTTCCTCGGTGAAGCGGTACGTGGGGCCCGAGGCGCTGAGGGCGGCGATGACCTCGCCGTCGTGGGAGCGGATCGGGGCCGCCACGGCGTGCAGCCCGATCTCGAGTTCCTCCAGCGCCACCGCGTACCCGCGCTCCCGCGCCTCGGCGAGGTTCCTCTCCAGCTTCGTCCTGGCGGTAAGGGTGTTCGGCGTCAGCTTCTGCATTCCGGACGCCGCGAGCACGTCGGCGCGCTCCTTCTCCGAGAGGTGAGCCAAGAGGATCTTGCCGCTCGACGTGGCGTGCACCGGGGTGAGCTGCCCGACCCAGTTGTGCGTGCCGACCGCGCCCGGGCCGCGTACCTGGTGGAGGTTGACCGCATAGTGCTCCTGCAGGACCGCGATGTTGACCGTCTCGCCGATCTCCTCGCTGAGCCGCTCGCACACCGGCCGGCCCTGCTGGGTGATGTCGAGGCGGCCCGTGACCGCGCCGGCCAGGCGCACGATCCCGAAGCCCAGCCGGTACTTGCCCCGCTCGGCCGTCTGCTCGACCAGGCCGCGCGCCTCCAGCGCGCCGAGCAGACGGAACGCCGTGGACTTGTGGACGTCGATCTCGGCGGCCACCTCGCTGACACCCGCTTCGCCGCGCTGGGCGAGGATCTCCAGGACGCTGACGGCGCGGTCGACGGACTGCACCCCGTTCACCGCGGGACCTGCTGTTTCGCTCTCTGCGGTGTAGTTGCTCATAGCGCAACTATACGCAGGGGGTGTCCATGGGGCGCAGGGCCGGGGAAGGCGACGGCCATGGCGGGATCCGGTCGCCCGCATGGTCGCACGGCCCGTCCAGTCAGCGGAAGACCACTGTGCAGTTCCCGTTGACCAGTACACGGCTGTCGCTGTGCCACTCGACGGCGCGGGCGAGGACACGCAGCCGGCCGACCTCTCCGGGGGCCGGCCGGCTGCGTGTCCTGTGGGTGTCCGGCGGCCGGCTTCCCGCGGCATGACGAGTTCGCTCGCCCAGCCCCTTGACAGTGAGTGTCCGCAGGGAGACAGTTTGGTCGTTCGTTGCTTATAACGAAGAAAGTTGTGTATTGCGCAACTCAAGCGGGGGCCTCGGTCCTCACCCGGGCCCAGGGAAGTTCTCGCCCTCCGCTCGTCGATCAATCCGGGGGAGCGATCGACGTCCTCCCGCCATCCAGAACACCAGGCCGAAGCTCGCATTCGGCCCTCCCCTCGACGAGGAGATCGACCTTGACACACGAGGTACGCGCCGTCGTCGCCCGGAAGAAGGGCGTCCCGGTCTCGGTGGAGACCATCCTGGTGCCGGACCCCGGCCCCGGTGAGGCGCTGGTGCAGGTGCAGGCCTGCGGCGTCTGCCACACCGACCTGCACTACCGGGAGGGCGGGATCACCGACGAGTTCCCGTTCCTGCTCGGCCATGAGGCCGCAGGCGTGGTCGAGGCGGTCGGTGAGGGCGTCACCGGCGTCGTGCCCGGCGACTTCGTCGTACTCAACTGGCGTGCGGTCTGCGGCACATGCCGGGCCTGTCGCAAGGGCAAGCCGTGGTACTGCTTCGCCACCCACAACGCCACCCAGCCGATGACCCTGACCGACGGCACTGCGCTGTCCCCGGCCCTGGGCATCGGTGCCTTCGCCGAGAAGACCCTGGTCGCCGCCGGCCAGTGCACCAAGGTGGACGCGACCGCCTCTCCGGCCGCGGCGGGGTTGCTCGGCTGCGGTGTGATGGCCGGGTTCGGCGCGGCGGTCAACACCGGCGGCGTCGGCCGCGGCGACTCGATCGCGGTGATCGGCTGCGGCGGCGTGGGCATGGCCGCCATCGCGGGCGCCAAGGTGGCCGGTGCCGGCCGTATCATCGCCGTCGACGTCGACGAGCGGAAGCTGAAGTGGGCCGAGCAGTTCGGCGCCACCGACACCGTCGACTCCTCCAGGACCGACGCCGTCGAGGCGATCCGCGAGCTCACCGGCGGCTTCGGCGCCGACATCGTCGTAGACGCGGTGGGCCGCCCCGAGACCTACAAGCAGGCCTTCTACGCCCGCGACTTGGCCGGCACCGCCGTCCTGGTGGGCGTCCCCACGCCGGAGATGACCGTGGACCTGCCCCTGCTGGACGTCTTCGGCCGTGGCGGGGCACTGAAGTCCTCCTGGTACGGCGACTGCTTGCCCGCCCGGGACTTCCCCGCCCTGATCGACCTCTACCTGCAAGGCCGTTTCGACCTTCAGGACTTCGTGAGCGAGAAGATCGCCCTGGACGAGGTGGAGGCGGCGTTCGCCAAGATGCACCGAGGTGAGGTGCTGCGCTCGGTGGTGGTCCTGTGACGGCGCGGATCGAGCACCTGGTCACCTCCGGAACCTTCCAACTGGACGGCGGCAGCTGGGAGGTGGACAACAACGTCTGGCTGATCGGCAACGATGACGAGGTCCTCGTGATCGACGCCGCGCACGACACCGACGCGATCGCCGCCGCCGTCGGCAACCGGCGCCTGGTCGCCATCGTGTGCACCCCCGCCCACAACGACCACGTCAACGCCGCTTTGGCCCTGGCCGCCCGCTCCGGAGCGCCGACCCTGCCCCACCCGGCCGACGCCGTGCTGTGGAAGACGGCGCACGGCCTGACGACCCTTACGAGGCCGGCCTCGGCCTCGCCGTCCGCCGCACCAAGGAGCACTTCACCGGCAAGTCCGCACTCGAGGGCATCAGCGACGAGACGGTCACCCGTCGGCTCACCCCCCCTGGTCATCCAGGACCAGCAGTCCGTGGTGATGGGCCACGAACCGGTCTACGTGGACGGCCGCCCGGTCGGTTATGTGACCAGCGCCGCCTACGGCTACACCATCGGCGCACCCATCGCGTACGCCTGGCTGCCCGCCGGACACGCCGCCCCCGGGACCCCGGTGGAGATCGAGTACTTCGGCGCCAGGATCGCGGCCGTCACCGCCGCCGAGCCCCTGTTCGACCCCGAGATGTCCCGCATCCGGCGCTGAACCGGCACCGGGCGCCGGCAGAACCCAGAACCCTCATCGGCAAGATTCCCAGGAGATGGACACATGGCCTCTTCGTACGACGTGATCGTCGTCGGCCTGGGCGGGATGGGCAGCGCAGCCGCCTGTCACCTCGCCGCCCGCGGCCGGCGCGTGCTCGGCCTGGAGCGCTTCGGCCCGGCCCACAACCTCGGCTCCAGCCACGGCGGATCCCGCATCTACCGGCAGGCCTACTTCGAGGACCCGGCCTACGTGCCCCTGCTGCTTCGTGCCCACGAACTGTGGGAGAAGCTGGCCGCCGACTCCGGACGCGAGGTCTTCACCGAGACCGGCGGTCTCATGATCGGCCGCGAGGACAGCACGGCCTTCGCCGGCACCCTGCGCAGCGCCCAGGAGTTCGGCCTGGACCACGAGGTCCTGGGCGCCGCCGACATCCGGCGCCGCTTCCCCACCTTCAACCCCGCGGCCGAGGACGTCGCCTTCTACGAGCGCAAGGCCGGCATCGCCCGGCCCGAGGCGACCGTGACGGCCCACCTGGACCTGGCCCGGGCCCACGGCGCCGACCTGCACTTCGCGGAAATGGTCCTCGGCTGGGAGGCCGACGGCCCGGGCGGCAGGGCCTGGGTGGTCACCGACCGCGGCGCCTACACCGCCGACCGGCTCGTCATCGCTCCCGGGGCCTGGGCTCCCAAGCTCCTGACCGACCTGGGCGTGAGGGTGACGGTGGAGCGTCAGGTCATGTACTGGTTCCAACCAGAAGGCGGAACCGGCCCGTTCACCGCCGACCGGCACCCCGTCTACATCTGGGAGGACCCGGGCGGCACCCAGATCTACGGCTTCCCCTCGCTCGACGGCCCCGACGGCGGCGCCAAGGTCGCCTTCTTCCGCAAGGGCGTCCCCAGCGACCCCGACACCCTCGACCGCCGGATCCACCCGGACGAGATCGCGGCCATGGCCGAGTACCTGCGCCCGCGCATCCCCTCCCTGCCCGGCCGCTTCCTCAAGGCCGCGGCCTGCATGTACGCCAACACCCCGGACGAGCACTTCGTCCTCGCCCAGCACCCCGAGCACCCGCAGGTGACCGTGGCCTGCGGATTCTCCGGCCACGGCTTCAAGTTCGTCCCCGTCGTCGGCGAGATCCTCGCCGACCTGGCGACCGAAGGCACCACCGACCACCCCATCGCCCTGTTCGACCCCCGCCGCGTGCGCGTCTGACATCGTCCGAAGGTGACACGATGACCATCACGAACCTGCCGCCCAGCCTGATCCCCACGCTGTCCGGCGAGTACTACACCGACCCCGAGGTCTTCGCCCAGGAGCAGGAGCGGGTCTTCGAGGCCATGTGGTTCTGCGTGGCCCGTGCCCCCGAGCTGGCCAAGCCCGGCGCCTTCCGCACCTACCAGGTGGGACGCGAGAGCGTGCTGGTCACCCGCTCACGGGACGGCTCGATCAAGGCGTTCCTGAACATCTGCCGGCACCGCGGGGCCAAGCTGTGCACGGAGGAGTCCGGCGAGGTCAAGCGCGCCTTCCAGTGCCCGTACCACGCCTGGACCTACGGCCTGGACGGCAAGCTGGTCGCCGCGCCCAACCTGACGTCGATGCCCGACATCGACCGGACCGAGTACGGCCTGATCAACGTCCATGTACGGGAGTGGCTCGGTTATGTGTGGGTGTGCCTGGCCGACAACCCGCCCTCCTTCGAGGCGGACGTGATGGGCGCGGTCGTCGAGCGGCTGGGCGACCTCGAGTCGATCGAGCGCTACGGGATCGACGACCTGAAGGTGGGCCGCCGCATCACCTACGACGTGAAGGCCAACTGGAAGCTCATCATCGAGAACTTCATGGAGTGCTACCACTGCGCCACCATCCACCCGGAACTCACCGAAGTCCTGCCGGAGTTCGCGGACGGCTACGCGGCCCAGTACTACGTGGGCCACGGCGCCGAGTTCGGCGAGGACGTCCAGGGCTTCACCGTCGACGGCTCCGAGGGCCTGGACCGCATCCCGGGCGTCGCCGAGGACCAGGACCGCCGCTACTACGCCATCACCGTCCGGCCGCAGGTCTTCATCAACCTCGTGCCCGACCACGTGATCTTCCACCGGATGTACCCGATGGCCCCCGACCGCACGGTCGTCGAGTGCGACTGGCTGTATCTGCCGCACGTCGTGGAGAGCGGCAAGCACGTGAACCGTTCGGTGGAGCTGTTCCACCGGGTCAACCAACAGGACTTCGACGCCTGTGAGCGCACCCAGCCGGCGATGAGCTCGAAGGCGTACGCCAAGGGTGGCGTCCTGGTGCCCAGCGAGCACCACATCGGCGAATTCCACACCTGGCTGCAGCACAAGCTCGAGGTGCGGCCCACGCACTGACCCTCCCCACCCCCAGTACCGCCCGTCCACCTGCTGTTGCGGCCCCTCCGGCAGGTGGACGGGCATTGGGGTGGGGCTTCCGCTGCGAAATGCGCAGCCTTGAGCGTCATCAGAAATTGATGTACGGCCCCTCTCTTGACAAGCCCCGCATCCCGCGGAAAGCATGTTGCGTATAGCGAATGTCGTTGTGTTATGTGAGACAACTCCCCGTCTGGAGCCGGCATGAGGAGCATCACCGTCGTCGGAGCGTCGCTGGCAGGCCTGAGCACGGTCCGCGCGCTGCGCGCAGAGGGCTACGACGGCGAGATCGTCGTCGTGGGGGAGGAGCGCCACACTCCCTACGACCGCCCGCCGCTGTCCAAGGACTTCCTCAAAGGCGACCTCGAGGCCGACGCGCTCGCGCTCGGCGACGCGAGCGAATACGAGGACCTGGACGTGCAGTGGCTGCTCGGCGAGCGCGCGGTGCGGCTCGACCCCGTCGCCCGGACCATCACCCTGGCCGGCGGACGGCATGTGCGCACCGACGGGGTCGTCGTCGCGACCGGCGCCAGTCCCCGGATGCTCCCCGGCACGGACGGGTTGGCCGGCGTCCACACCCTGCGCACCCTGGACGACGCTCTGGCCCTCCGCACCGAGTTGCTGGACGGCCTGCCCAGGGTCGTCGTCATCGGCGCCGGTTTCATCGGCGCCGAGGTGGCGTCCACCGCCCACGGGCTCGGGCTCCAGGTCACCGTCGTCGAGGCGCTCGACGTACCGCTGGAACGCCAACTGGGGCGCGAGATGGGGCTGGTGTGCTCCTCGCTCCATAGCGATCACGGGGTTCGCCTGCTGCGCGGAACCGGTGTGGCGGGACTCATCGGCGAGGGCCGGGTCACGGGCGTACGGCTGGCGGACGGGCGGGTGCTGCCCGCCGACATCGTCGTGGTCGGGGTGGGTGTCAAGCCCGCCACCGACTGGCTCGCCGGTTCCGGCGTGCAGGTGGACGACGGTGTGGTGTGCGACGCCGGTTGCTCGACCGGTGTGCCGGGCGTGGTCGCCGTCGGTGACGTCGCCCGCTGCCCCAACCCGTTCACCGGACGGCACGCCCGCATCGAGCACTGGAGCAACGCCACCGAGCAGGCGAGGACCGCCGCCCGCACGCTGCTGACCGGTGTGGCGGCCCCTGCCCCGCTCACCGCACCGTACTTCTGGTCCGACCAGTACCAGGTGCGCATCCAGCTCGCCGGACACGTCGCCCCCGGCGCCCAGCCCGAAGTCGTCGAGGGTGACATCGACAGCCGTTCCTTCACGGCCGTCTACCGGCGCGAGGGCACCCCCGTCGCCGTGCTCTCGCTCAACCAGCCGAAGTTCTTCAACCGGCTCCGCCGCACCCTCGTCCCCGCCGCCGCGGCCGCCGTCTCATGAGCTCCCCGCTGCAACTCCCTCTGCACACAGGGGAGACCGCCATCAGCATTCCGCGGCACCTGCGTTACACCTGGGACCACGAGTGGCTGGTCGTGGACGAGGGCAACGCCACGGTCGGGATCACCGCGTTCGCGGCGCAGGCCCTCGGTGACGTCGTCGACCTCCGGCTGCCCAAGGTCGGTACCTGGGTCGAGGCGGGGGAGAGCTGTGGAGAGATCGCGTCACTGACAGCCGTCAGCGGCTTGTACGCCCCCGCCTCGGGCCGGGTCCTGGAAGTCAACACCGCGCTGGCCGACGACCCCGGTGTCGTCAGCGCCGCCCCTTACACCGGCGGCTGGCTGTTCCGGCTACGGGTCGAGAACATCGCCGGCGCGCTGTCCGCCGATGCCTACGCCGCCCACTGCGCCCACACCCAAGGAGACCGCCGATGACCCTGTTCAACCAGCCGCTGCACGAGCTCGACCCCGAGGTCGCCGCCGCGGTCGACGCCGAGTTGGAGCGCCAGCAGTCCACGCTGGAGATGATCGCCTCGGAGAACTTCGCGCCGGTCGCGGTCATGGAGGCGCAGGGCTCGGTCCTGACCAACAAGTACGCCGAGGGCTACCCGGGCCGCCGTTACTACGGCGGCTGCGAGCACGTCGATGTGGCCGAGCAGATCGCCATCGACCGGGTGAAGGAGCTGTTCGGCGCCGAGTACGCCAACGTCCAGCCGCACTCGGGCGCCTCCGCCAACCAGGCCGCCCTGTTCGCGCTGGCCCAGCCCGGCGACACCATCCTGGGCCTGGACCTGGCCCACGGTGGCCACCTCACCCACGGGATGAAGATCAACTTCTCGGGCAAGCAGTTCGAGGTCGTCCCGTACCACGTGGACTCCGCCACCGGCCTGGTCGACATGGCCGAGGTCGAGCGGCTCGCCAAGGAGCACCGGCCGAAGGTGATCATCGCTGGCTGGTCGGCGTACCCGCGGCAGCTGGACTTCGCCGAGTTCCGCCGGATCGCCGACGAGGTCGAGGCGTACCTGTGGGTCGACATGGCGCACTTCGCGGGTCTGGTGGCCGCGGGTCTGCATCCCAACCCCGTCGAGCACGCGGACGTCGTCACCTCCACCACCCACAAGACACTGGGCGGCCCGCGCGGCGGAATCATCCTGGCGAAGAAGGACTTCGCGAAGAAGCTGAACTCCTCCGTCTTCCCGGGCTTCCAGGGCGGCCCCCTGGAGCATGTGATCGCGGCCAAGGCGGTCTCCTTCAAGGTCGCCGCCTCGCAGGAGTTCAAGGAGCGTCAGCGCCGTACCGTCGAGGGCGCGCAGATCCTCGCCGAGCGCCTGACGGCCGCCGACGCCCGTGAGGCCGGCGTCAACGTCCTGTCCGGCGGCACGGACGTGCACCTCATCCTCGTCGACCTGCGCGAGTCCGAGCTGGACGGCCGGCAGGCCGAGGACCGCCTCCACGAGGTCGGCATCACGGTCAACCGCAACGCCGTCCCGAACGACCCGCGCCCGCCGATGGTCACGTCGGGCCTGCGCATCGGCACGCCCGCCCTCGCCACCCGAGGCTTCACGGCCGAGGACTTCGCCGAGGTCGCGGACGTCATCGCCGAGGCGCTGAAGCCGTCCTACGACGCGGAAGCGCTCAAGGCCCGGGTGAAGGCCCTGGCCGACAAGCACCCGCTCTACCCCGGCCTGTAAGTGACAACCTCCCGCAGGGGCGTGCCCGTGACCACTCGGCACGCCCCTTCAACCCCCGGAGTATGGCGTGGCAATCAGCGTCTTCGACCTGTTCTCCATAGGCATCGGCCCGTCCAGCTCGCACACCGTCGGCCCGATGCGCGCCGCCGGGATGTTCGTGGCCCGGCTGAAGCAGGACGGCGTGCTCGCCCAGACCGCCGCGGTACGGGCGGAACTCTTCGGCTCCCTCGGTGCCACCGGCCACGGCCACGGCACCCCCAAGGCGGTCCTGCTCGGCCTGGAGGGCAACGAGCCGCACACGGTCGACGTCGCCCAGGCCGACCTGGACGTCGAGCGGATCCGCAGCACCGGGCGCATCCGCCTCCTCGGCGCCGAGATCGGCCCGGCCCACGAGATCGACTTCGACGTCTCGACCCAGCTGGTCCTGCACCGCCGGCGCGCGCTGCCGTACCACGCCAACGGCATGATCCTCTTCGCGTACGACACCGACGGCGTGCCGCTGCTGGAGAAGACGTACTACTCCGTGGGCGGCGGCTTCGTGGTCGACGAGGACGCGGTCGGCGCGGACCGGATCAAACCCGACGACACGGTGCCGGCCCACCCGTTCCGCACCGGCGACGAGCTGCTGCGGCTCTCCCGGGAGACCGGCCTGTCGATTTCCGCGTTGATGCTGGAGAACGAGAAGGCCTGGCGCACCGAGGAGGAGATCCGCGCGGGCCTGCTGGAGATCTGGCGGGTCATGGAGGCATGTGTCGCACGGGGGATGGGCCGTGAGGGCATTCTTCCCGGCGGTCTGAAGGTCCGTCGGCGCGCCGCGGCGGTGGCCCGGCAGCTGCGCGGCGAGGGCGACCCGGCGGGGCGCGCCATGGAGTGGGTGACCCTCTACGCGATGGCGGTGAACGAGGAGAACGCGGCGGGCGGCCGGGTCGTCACCGCCCCGACGAACGGCGCCGCGGGCATCATCCCCGCCGTCCTGCACTACTACCTCGACTTCGTGCCGGGCGCCGACGACGACGGCATCGTCCGCTTCCTGCTCGCGGCGGGCGCCATCGGCATGCTTTTCAAAGAGAACGCCTCCATCTCCGGCGCCGAGGTCGGTTGCCAGGGCGAGGTCGGATCGGCCTGCTCGATGGCCGCCGGTGGTCTCGCCGAGGTCCTCGGCGGCAGTCCCGAACAGGTGGAGAACGCCGCCGAGATCGGCATGGAGCACAACCTCGGCCTCACCTGCGACCCGGTCGGCGGTCTCGTCCAGATCCCGTGCATCGAGCGCAACGGCATGGCCGCGGTCAAGGCCGTGACCGCCGCACGGATGGCCCTGCGCGGCGACGGCCGCCACCACGTCTCCCTCGACAAGGTCATCAAGACCATGAAGGAGACCGGCGCCGACATGAAGGTCAAGTACAAGGAGACCGCGCGCGGCGGACTCGCCGTCAACGTCATCGAGTGCTGAGGAGGTGGGCGGATCAGGAGAAAGGGCCGCAGCCATGCTCATCGGCGCCTTCGGTCGCGTAGCCACCGACCTGCGGGTCTCGCTCACCGGGAGGTTCGCTTCACCGGCGGCGAGCCGCTGCTGCGCCCCGGTCAGCCCGTCCGGCCGATGTCGGTCATCGGGGGATGACGCCCCAGGCGTAGAGCGGAACGAGATCCACACAAAGAACTGGGAGTGAGCCATGGGACGGGTCACCGAGCGACGGCGCGTGCTGCGGATCCGGGACGGCGCGCTGAGCACGCGCCCGGACACCTTGGTGGCAGAGGAGCCGCTGGAGATCCGGCTCGGCGGCAAGCCGCTGGCGATCACGATGCGCACGCCCGGGGACGACTTCGCGCTCGCCGCCGGGTTCCTGGTCAGCGAGGGCGTCGTGGGCCGGGCCGAGGAAGTGGCGAACATCGTGTACTGCGCCGGTGCCACGAGTGGGGGAGGTGCGAACACGTACAACGTCGTCGACGTGCAGCTCGCCCCCGGCGTGCCGGTGCCCGACATCACGCTCGAGCGCAACGTGTACACGACGTCATCGTGCGGTCTGTGCGGCAAGGCCAGCCTGGACGCCGTACGGACCACCGCGCGATGGCCGATCGCCGACATGCCCCCGGTTCGGGTCACCCCCGGACTGCTGGCGGTCCTGCCGGACCAACTACGGGCCGCGCAGCGGGTGTTCGAACGGACGGGTGGACTGCATGCCGCCGGGTTGTTCTCGCCCGAGGGCGAACTGCTGGACCTGCGGGAGGACGTCGGCCGGCACAACGCCGTCGACAAGCTGATCGGCCGCGCGCTGCAGTCCGGCCAACTGCCGCTGTCCCGGAGCATTTTGCTGGTGTCCGGGCGGGCCTCCTTCGAGCTGGCGCAGAAGGCGGTCATGGCGGGCATCCCGGTGCTGGCGGCGGTCTCGGCGCCGTCCTCTCTCGCCGTGGACCTGGCAGCGGAGACGGGGCTCACGCTCGTCGGCTTCCTGCGCGGCGGCTCCATGAACGTGTACGCGGGCGAACAGCGCCTCGATCTGCAAGCCGGGGCAACGGCAGGAGCCAGTACGTGACCCGGCTCGAAGGGCTCCACAGCCGTACCCACAGCCCCACCCACGGCAACACCCTCGTCGGCCCGCGCCGATTGCGGCCGCCCGGCGCTCACAACCGCCCCGGCCGCGTCGCGATGCTCAGCGTGCACACCTCACCGCTGCACCAGCCCGGCACCGGAGACGCCGGCGGTATGAACGTCTACATCGTCGAGCTCGCCAGGCGCCTCGCCGCCATCGACATCGAGGTGGAGATCTTCACCCGGGCCACCTCCGCCGCACTCCCGCCCGTCGTCGAGCTAGACGAGTAGTTCCGAATGCGGGGTTCTCAGCCGTGGGGAGGGTGTCCAACATCGGGTTGTGACGACCGAGTTAGACACCCTCTTGACCGCACTG